>NZ_CP059576.1:658333-1021666 GCF_014109825.1 Legionella sp. PC997 | reverse complement strand
CTACTGGGCTTTTACCTTTTGGATGACTCCTAAATTATCTACTTCAGCTCGGTTTCATTATCTTTGGAATGATGTCAACCATAGTCCTAATGTTGCCTTTGGACCCAATGTGAATTCCATTCAAGCAGGACAGGCAATTTTTGCAGACATTGCTGTAGGATACGCCATAATAGATAAGTTTACTGTAGGCGTAAATGGGTACTTTTTTAACCAAATTACGGACACCTTGGTGAATGGGATCGCATTCCCAGGACGTAAGGAAAGTGTTTGGGCGATTGGTCCAGGGATGGTGTATAGCCTTAGCAAAAACCACTTTATCTTTTTAAATGTGTATTCTGAACAAGATGCGAGAAATCGTCCCCAAGGAACCAATGGAATCTTGCGTTTTGTGGCTCATATCTAATGCCATTTAAGTGAAACCCAACAGAACCAGGGAATACAGCAAAAAGGGCAACCTAATATTAAAATGCTGGTTTAACTGAAACTCTGGTTTAAGTGGTATTTATTGATTTTGTGGGATTACTTAATATAATTCGTTGTATTCATTCGATTTCCAGGAAGAAATTACCTTGAAAATTGGTATTATCGGGGGTTCTATAGCAGGCTGCGCCCTGGCCTTATTATTAAAAGATCGATTCCAAGTTACGGTTTTTGAGCAAGTAGATAATTTACATTCACGGGGAGCAGGTATTACGATTTCTACCGAATTGCTGCACGTTTTGTTCGAAAAAAATCTTATTGATCAAGATACCTTATCTCATACATTCATTGCTCGCAGTTTTTATTGCCAAGCAGATAACGAACCAGTTTATGGTAAATTTTTATGGCAGCAGGGAATTTCTATGGCAACCCTGCACTGGGATACTTTATTTACCAATTTACGAAAAAGGATACCAGAACCAATATACCGTGCTGGCATTAAAGTCGTGGACGTGCAACTAAAGGATAAGGGGTCTGGGCAAGTTACTCTAGAATCTGGCGAAACATTGCAATGTGATTTAATTGTTTTTGCAGATGGCATTCAATCGATAGGAAGACCCATGATTTCCAATTTGAAGCCAGAATATTCCGGTTATGTAGCTTGGCGTGGCACCCTAGAGTTTGAACAGATTAAGAATAAAACGCTTTTTAATGAACAGGTACTTTATTACTGTTTTAGTAAGGGACATTTATTAACTTATCCTGTATATCATCACCAAACGAATAAATTAAACTGGGTTTTTTACGAAAAAATAACTCTTGAAGATCTACATGACTTGGGTTCAACCTCATTAATCAACTTCTCTGGTAAAGCCAAAAAACATCTTTACCAATTAGCACATGATAAATTACCTCAGGCTGTTGCACAAATCATTCTTGATACGCAATCTCCCTTTATGCAAAAAATTGTTGATGTCTGTGTTGACCGTCTTGTCACGCAGGGAGCACTGTTATTAGGTGATGCGAGCATTTTATTACGCCCTCATGTTGGGAATGGTGCTTCTTTAGCCATTCAAGATGCATTAAGCCTTAGTAAACATCTGAGGAAATATGATGATCTTCAGCAAGCAATTGTTGAATGGGAGAAAGACTCTCTTCCTAAACGAATTGCGATGTATGATTTATCAAAACGGATGGCTGATGCCTTAGTCTTACACCCCGTAAAATGGCAAGAAATGAATGAGTCAAAAATGTCTTCTTGGTGGGAACAGATCATTCTCGGAGAGAAATGGTATACATCTCCGGTAGAAAAGACTTAGGAAATTCCGTTAAGGTCCTTGGGGCATATTAACCCCAAAAGGAGAAGGGAAATTCTTTAGTCCCCCTCTCTTTGAAAATTTCTAAAAATTCCATTAAACCTTATCAAATACAGCAGGATTACTCATATTCCATTGTTGCCACGTTCCTTGATACCCCTTCAAACGCTGTTGAGCGAACTGATAAAAATGGGCTAAAAATAAAATTCTTTGCTCATAAAAAGGAGTAAGGTACGCCTCTGCTCGATTAACTTCAAACAAATTATAATAAGGGGGTATTGATGCATGTCGTGCAATAATTTCTTCAAAACTCACTTTATCTGCATTTTTTAACATATCGAACATCACAAAAAAGCTCGTGGTCCGTCCTTTTCCTCCTCTGCAATGGATATGAAACCATGTATCTTTAGAGGCATTTTGTATTATCGTTAAAAATGTATCAACCTCTTCATCAGATGGTGCACTGTGATCCGTAACATATAAGTGATGATATTCAAAACCTAATCTTGAAACTAATTCCGCTTCATTTTTTACTTTTTTTACCGAGATAGTTTTACCACTTGAAAAATCCTTAGAAGCAAACTGTTGTGAGGATAAAATCCCCCGTATCTTTTTCTGAGTTTGTAACGACTTCAACCAATTTTCTTGATCTGTGAGGCTTTGAGCATTTGTTTTGCCTCGATTGATCCAATCGTATTGACTGACTAATGTAATTGCTTTGCCATTAAGATAACCATGGCTCTCCTGCCGGAGATCCAACACCAACACAGGTTTACTCCTTGGATGTCCATGCCTAACAATATAATCAGAAATATCTTTCCATCCTTTTTCACTTGGCTCTTCACTTCCAGAAATGGTCAATTCGTTAATGCCTAAGATATTCCCTTGATAAGCCTTAGCAATCATAGAGGCATCACGTAACCATTTTAAGGAAGAAGATGAAAATTCACTGTCTTGCACAATACAGGGATTATGGATACTCGCATCGCATATCCTCGTTTCTGTATTTGTTTTCGCAAAACTTAACCCCTGAGTTAACAATAAAGTATTAAAAAGAACGGTAATGCGCTTCAAATAGGTCATCCATAACCCCTTAATAAAGAAATAAACCATTCTATGTTAATTTTTTTTCCTACTGCAAGACTATTGGTTCAAAATTTACCAATTTATTTGCAACTCACCTGCCGAGGTTGTTCCACTCAGCAGGCTACTTTAAGTAAATAAATGAATTTATTATTTTTTCTCAATTTCCATCCATTTTTTATAGAGTCTTTTCCAAGCATCTTTTCTTTCTGGATTAACCCAATCATAGCCTATTAATTTCCAATCCTCATCCTCTGGGTTAAAGCCAAGATTATGAATATAGTCTGCATCACAAATAAAAAATTGATTTTTAAATGGCAATAAAAAGCCCCCTTGGGAGCGCTGATGCGCTTTAGCTTCTGTATACTGTGCAAACCATAAATTAAGAAAACCACCACGAATCAATGGCAATTGGCATTTTAAATCGGTCCAAGAATTAAAACCTTTTCCCATGGCGATAACCGCTAGTGCATGTTTACGTTGAATATCAGCTTGAATTATTTCCTCGAGAGAACAATTTCTAAATTCAGGTAAATTTTGAAAGCGTTTTGCGGCATTTTGTGCTGTTAAGAGATCTGTTGCGCGTAGTGATTTCAATAAAATAGACGCTTGAATCTTACATTCTACAACGCTAAATGATGGGTGTGGCTTATTCATGTGAATCCCCTTTGCTATGGCCAGACACCCACTGCTCTAGCAACAAAAAGGTTAATGAATAATTAATATCAATTACTAACCAGGGTGAGATCCTCTTTCGTGGGTATAGGCGTCCCATGAAGCCTATACCTATAGTACTTGATGAGTGAATATTTGTAAATATTTTATCCGTTTTGAGTTTATATATCCGTTGTCAAAGTGAAGATACCGGATTATGGCTTTGCCCTCACCCAAGCCACACGGGGTATCTCTCGAATACTTGCTTGGAATCTGCGCTACAATAAGCATAAATAAAATGAATAACCGTCTGTGCAAAATGATCATTCCATAAATTCAGATGTCCTTTATCAGAAAGCTCAACCCACTCCTTGGGTTGATTGGCTTGATTAAACAAAGTTAATCCTTGATTGTAAGGTACCACTCTATCCAGTTTCCCATGCAACATTAAAATGGGGACATGAATGTTTTGAATTCGTGATAAAGAATCATACTTATCAATCATAGGCATAGGTACCCAGGAATAATGGTAGCGAGCCAGAGCAGTTAACGAGGTATATGGGGATTGCAGGATTAAGGCGCAAACGGGAAACTCTGTCGCCATTTGTGTCGCCACCCCAGTTCCTAAGGATTCTCCGTAGAGAACGATATTTTTTTTCTCAAATCCTTGATGTTGCAAGAATTGCATTGCCGCTCGTGCATCTTTATATAATCCGGATTCGGTGGGCTTACCCGGATTTCCACCATACCCTCGATATTCAAGTAATAACACCCCAAAACCTTGGGAGAGGAACTGACGAGCAAGAGGCATCCGATAACCGATATGTCCTGCGTTTCCATGTAAATAGAGAATTATAGGTTTCTTATCCAATGGGGGTTTATACCAAGAACTTAAAGTCAATCCATCTGCAACCCGGATTTCAATGATTTGCATATCTTTTGCCTGAAAATCTTCAAGATTTGGTTTCTCAAAAGATGGGAAATAAATGAAATAACGTTGCCAGAAATACGCGACAGTAACAATTAAAATAAAAAGAATTAGTCCTACCAACCATTGCTTTAGCATTATTAGATTCCATACCTATTCATTGAGTTAATTGTAAAAAAGGATAATCTGTATACCCTTTTGTACTACCTCCGTATAAAGTTGAACGATCCAATTCATTCAATGGCGCATTTGTCCTAAATCGCATAACCAGGTCGGGATTTGCAATAAAATATCTTCCAAACGCAACGAGATCAGCATATCCACTAGTGAGGACTTCATGGGCCATCTCTAATGTATAACCATTATTTACCATCCAAGGACCGTTAAACTCTTTGCGTAATGCTTGGAAATCAAAACCATAATAATCGCGAGCCCCTTGGGTTTCTCCTTCAATAACGTGCACATAAGCTAATTCAAGTCGACTCAGTTCTTGTACAAGCGGAAAAAATACCGTTGAAGGCGAAGTATCGTTGACTCCATTAGCATGACTTACTGGAGCAAGACGGATTCCTGTTCGATTTGCGCCAATTTCAGCGACAATAGCATCGGTCACTTCAAGCGCAAAACGCAATCGATTGGCAATTGACCCCCCATATTGATCTGTTCGCTGATTTGTCCCATCACACAAAAATTGATGGATTAGATATCCATTAGCTGCATGAATTTCTACCCCATCAAATCCCGCTAAAATAGCATTCCTCGCAGCAGTTCGATAATCTTCAATTATACGGGGAATTTCACTAAGCTTTAATGCACGCGGAGCTCCTACTTCGACAAAGGTACCGTTTTCAATAAAAGTGCGCTGCCCTGTTGCCGCAATAGCAGAGGGTGCAACAGGAGCAATACCACCTGGCTGCAGAGAAGGATGCGAGATTCGTCCGACATGCCAGAGTTGCAAATAAATAGCTCCCCCTTTTGCATGAACAGCATCCGTTACTAATTTCCATCCCGCAATTTGTTCTGAGGAATAGATTCCGGGGGTCCATGCATACCCTTTTCCAGTCGGGGAAATTTGTGTGGCCTCTGCGATGATTAAGCCTGCATCTGCACGTTGCGCATAGTACTCTGCGTTAAGTTCTGAAGGAGTATCGATTCCATGGATCGAACGATTTCTCGTCAATGGAGCCATAACAATCCGATTTTTAAGAGTCAGACCTCTTAGATTGAACGGACTAAATAAAATTTCATGGTTCATGATTTTTTTGCCTCGTGCAGTTATTCATCAAAATAATTCATTTATTTCTTTTCGCTTATTAACCATTCTATCTATGTTTCATTCTTGATTATAGGTAAGATATCCCCATAGATGATCTCATTACCTTTTATAAGGATATAGAAATGTATAAAAATATAATAGTTGCGATTGATGATAGTGATACGTCAATGCAAGCCTTCGAGGAAGCAATTAAACTGAGTAAAGTGCATCAAGCAAAATTAAGAATTGTACACATTGCAAATGAATTTTATGCTCCTTATGTTGGAACTGGGGTGGATTATGAGAAGTTAGAAGCCTCATTCAAAGAGTATGGTCAACAATTTTTAGATAAGATGAAAACCATCGCACGCAAAAAGCATGCCGAATGTGAAGCGCAACTGATTGAAATGAATCCATCCGAAGAAAAAGTCCCAGAAAAAATCATTGAAGCAGCAAAAGATTGGTCTGCTGATTTGATTGTCATAGGTACGCATGGTCGTCGTGGCTATCAGCATCTACTGCTTGGTAGCGTCGCAGAAGGTGTTATTCGCAATGCTCCCATCCCGATTCTTCTAATCCGAGGCAAACAATCCTAATTGGTTAGCGGAAGGTTATTCTTCATTGGTATTCCCAGAATAGAAATGCGTTCGATTAAGGTCATACCCACACCGTTGGCAATGACCTTATAACCACCCCAATAACTCGATAAATACTACAAAGAAGTGAGGATACTACCTCGTGTATTCATAGCCGATTTTTAATTATGCATAGTATCCTCTCTTGCGTTTGTTATAATGCAGCCCAAGATCACTTATTGGATTTATTTAATGCAAAGACCGAATAATGAGTATCATGAGTTAGAGCGGCATTTTTTCTCACTGATTAGCTTAAATTGCCTGAATCATCCAACCATCACTGCTTTTGAAACCGGAGTTCTCGCAGCAGGACTTAATCCTGCGTTCGTAACCCTAACAGATAAGGAATTTTTAAACGATCTTGCACACTGCAGATCCCACTTCGCTCAAAAAAATTTACCTTGGGCTATTGTTATTTCAGAGCATACCCCCATCGACACGCAGCAAAAGAGTCAATTTCTACATGATTATGAATTAACTGACTGTGGTGTTGCCATGGAATTCAATCTGTTATCGAGTTTGTTACCCCCTTTGAATCATCAACTTGAATTTAGAGTACTCAATGACGATCTAAATATCTGGGGTATTCCGCTCATCCATGGCTTTCAATCAACTCCAGAAATTAACCAGGTTTATACACAAAGACATGATTTAGCGTTGCAAAAATGTCCAGATCTGTATCACCTTTCTGGTTTTTTTGCAGGAGAAGTTGTCGTATCTATGACCTTAACAGTAAAAGAACACTTTGCCCGCATTGATGATTTAGCCACAATGCCCCACTTTCAAAAACGCGGCTTTGCTACTGCAATGATGACTTATGCCTTAAAAAAAGCATTGGATTTAAAAGTTCAAACCTGCTTTTTAGAAGCATCGAGTTCAGGACTTAATCTTTATAAACGTCTTGGTTTTGAACCACTTTTTATCAATCACTACTATGAGCTTAAGTAGTTGGTGCGAGGCCAAGTCGACCCCAAAATCCTGAATTTAAATTAAGAGTTGCGCCACTTCATCCCTAGATAAGGATAATCATGTTGAAATATATATTATTTTTTTTATATACCTTATTTTTTTCCAATGTTTCATTGGCCAATCTTGATTTAATTACTTGGAAAGGAATTTATTACAAAGCCGTCCCTAATCAAAAAGGGATTACAAAAAAATACTGTCGGGAGCACTGTCCAGGTACTTTCATTCACACCCTAAAGGATGGAATTGCTCATCCTATTGTTACTGATAAAGGCATTAAACTAAAACAAATTTCCTTTAACATCGATAAAGTAGACGGTATTTATCTTCTCCACGGTAGTTTGATTGCATCGAGAACAACAGCAACAACATCTTGGCATGATCGAATTGATTATTTTTTATATAAACGCAGTGAATCAGGAATAACCCAGGGAGTTTGGTTTAGCGATCAGTGTAAAGGATTTTATAAAGGACTTGCGCTCAATGATAAAAATAAATAACTTGGTTTTGCAGAGTTCAAGAATTATTTAGGGGATTATTGTCCTGATCTGGAAACGATTCTTGCTCAATTTTTTCTGCTTTTCTTTTTTTCTTATCGTCTAAAATGCTTAAAACGCCTAAGTCATTATTAGCTAGTGAGGGAGGCGTAGTTGCTTTTTTTCTCCACTCAAAAACATCAGTTTTTAAATCGTCTTTTAAAAGTGGAGAGATATCAAATTTTACAAAATTCTGAACTGCTTTTTTACGATGAAATTCAAAAGTTTCACGACAGGATGGATTCCTTAGATCCATCATAAGAAACTCTGAAGGCTCATTTTGCAAAATATCCAGTCGTTCGTCCTCCTTCTTTTCGAACCAATTTTTTAATCCATTATCATCAAATTCTGGCGGATAAAAAGCAAATTTATTATAAACAGTAAGTGATTCTGCAGTAGGACTTACGGTCATATCTTTCTGGCCACTATGTACGAAAAAATCCAAGGCATGGACCATCATTAAATTGGCTAGTCCTTTACGGCGATAAGGCTCATCTATAAATAAACTAAATAATTGAGGCATCATTTTAGAGTTTTTAGTTAACCTTAATTCAATAAAACCGATGACTTTCCCATGGTCTCGTAAAACCAGCATTAAATCACATCGCTGGTTAATTTTATTATCACTTTTATGTATAAATTTTCCTTGATTCTTAAATAACTGAATTGTTTCATCCTCTAACACTTCATTATTCTTAAAATAAATTTCTGCCATGGCATCGTCATGCTTAACATAATGTAAGAAGTCGGATAAATCATTTTCATTAGGATAATCAAGAACATAGTTCTCTTTTCTAGGAATAGAATTAATATTTTTATCCACTGAATCTTTAAACATAAAAAAATACTTAATGACCACTAATAGTTTAATTTTAATCCAAATATACATAAATTCAACATATAGACTTACTTTAAACCACATCATTTATCCCTTTGGTATATACTGTATAAAACCAGCTCGTTTTTTCTACTAATAAGATAATCATCTTAATTGAGGGGGAGTGGTGGAAAATAAACAATGGCAGTTTTCGCTCTGGTATGTTCTGATAATTTTCTGGATTATCCTCTTATTCCAGAACTTTTTTTTTGCATCACATCCTGTAGATATAGGTTATAGTGATTTTATCAAACTTTTAAAAGCAGAAAAGTTAGACAATGTTGTACTTACCGAAAGCTACATTACCGCAAACCTAAAACCTGAAGGTTTAACAAATTTACTTCCAGAAGATAAGCTTAATGAAATAAAAGAATACGGGGGTAAAGACCCGCAAGTTACTACAGTTCGTATTAATGATCCGTCTCTTGTATCCACTCTTGAGGCAGCCAAAGTAAAATTTAAGGGAGAGGCTGAGAACAAATGGCTAACCCTGCTGCTCTCGTGGACTATACCCGCATTACTTTTCTTTGCTTTGTGGAGTTTTTTATTAAGACGGATGGGATCAGCAGCTGGCGGAGTTTTGGATGTTGGAAAAAGTAAAGCCAAAATCTACATGGAAAAAGAAACCCATGTATCATTTCAAGATGTTGCCGGAGTAGATGAAGCAAAAACCGAGCTTATGGAAGTAGTCGAATTTCTTAAGAATCCGGAGCATTATACGCGTATTGGTGCTCATATACCTAAAGGAGTTCTTTTAGTTGGACCTCCTGGAACAGGTAAAACCTTACTTGCACGAGCGGTGGCCGGTGAAGCCGGAGTTCCATTTTTTTCAATTAATGGCTCAGAGTTTGTAGAAATGTTTGTTGGGGTTGGAGCGGCTCGAGTACGCGATCTTTTTATCCATGCTCGTGAAACGGCCCCTGCGATTATTTTTATTGATGAACTTGATGCCCTAGGGAGGGCACGAGGTGCATATCCTATCGGCGGAGGACATGACGAGAAGGAACAGACCTTAAATCAGTTACTTTCAGAAATGGATGGCTTCGATCCGAGTGAAGGATTAATTTTAATCGCCGCAACGAATCGACCCGAAATTCTGGATCCGGCATTATTACGTGCGGGACGTTTCGATCGCCATGTACTTGTCGACCGACCCGATAAAAAAGGGCGAATAGAAATTCTGAATGTTCATCTGAAAAAAATAATACGGGCCCCGGATGTTGATCCCGAAAAAATTGCAGCCTTAACCCCAGGATTTTCTGGTGCTGATTTAGCAAATCTAGTCAACGAGGCAGCACTGCTTGCCACGCGCCACAATGCAGACTCTGTAAATATGGATGATTTTACCAACGCTGTTGAACGAATTGTGGCTGGTTTGGAGAAAAAGAATCGCTTGCTCAACCCCGAAGAGCGTAAAGCAGTCGCATATCACGAAATGGGACACACATTGATAGCCCTCTCATTACCAAATGTAGATCCAGTCCATAAAGTTTCCATTATTCCACGGGGTATAGGAAGTTTAGGTTATACCATTCAACGTCCTACAGAAGATCGTTATCTGATGACCGAAGAAGAATTGAAATGTAAAATGATGGTCTTGCTCGGAGGAAGGGCTGCAGAGTTTGTTGTATTTGGTCGATTTTCAACAGGTGCAGCAGATGATCTTGCCAAGGCAACAGATATTGCACGAAATATGGTCATGCGTTACGGTATGGACAAACAACTTGGACCTGTAACTTACCAGAAAGAAAATTCACCCTTTCTAGAGTCCCCTATGACCTATCACGAACGAGAATTTAGTGAAGAAACCGCATGTGATATTGATGCAGCTGTCCGCAAAATTATCCAAACTGCATTTGACGATGCCGTAAAAGTTATAAAAAAACACATTAAAATTTTAGAAAAAGGGGCAACATTGTTATTGAAAAAAGAAACATTAACTGAAGAGGATTTAGCTAACTTACATATCAAGTAATAACTGCCCAGGCTGTCTTCGTCTGGACGCGCTTTGTTGCATTGAGTCTTCATAAACTCCTCTGACTTAATGACTTTAAAGCATTCGTTTTATCAAAATGAATTAGTCCATCAAACTGATAAGGGAGTCGCGTAAAAAAATAATGGCTGAAGCGCTCGGTATCAGGGAGATAGATCACGCCTATTGCCCGTTGCAAGCGAGGAATATTGAGATAATGTTCCAATTTTTCATTATTTTGTAAATTTAAGAAAAAATTCGGGTATTTTAATTGGTGAAAAAGTTCCTCAAAGCTTCCTGGCAAACCAGGTCTTACTTGCTTTTTCTCTCCGGGTCCTCCCCAATCAGATGCAGCCATAACAGTCCCTTCATACGTTGAAAAACCAAGAGAATAAGAATGTATGCCATATTGCTCACGTATTAACTGACCTAAATTCAATTCGTCACGTTCCCCCATTTCGGTCGCACGGGCATCTCCGATATGAGAATTATGGGCCCAGATGATAATTTTAGCCGGTTTATTCAATCGTGATTCTAAATGATCCGCTAACACATTAATTGTTTCGGCCATATGAGTATCTCGGATATTCCATGTAGAGATCCGACCTTCCAACATAGAACGATAATAATTTTCTGCATTTTTTACCAATCGAGCATTTTGAGTGGCAAAAAAATACTCATCCTCCACAGCAATGCCATCCCGATGCAGATATTCAAAAGCACGGTGCTGCAATTCCACGAGTTGAGCCACTGCTTCATTAATACAGGCTTTCTTAATTCCTGCGCTAATTAAATAGCCATACATTTGAGGATCTTGATTAAGATGATCAAAACACGCATAACGATGTTTGGCACGTTGTGCTGCTTCAGGATCGACTTTATTTAAAAAATCAATTACCGCTTGCATGGAGGAATTTAAACTATATAAATCAAGTCCATAAAATCCAATTTTTTGGGCTGTAGGCAAGCGATCATTGTAAAGACGTAGCCAATTAAGAAAAGGCGGAATCGTGGTATTACGCCACATCCAAGTGGGAAATCGTTCAAAAGCATCCAACGACTGCTCACTATGTGCTATACTCCCTTCTCCTTGTAAATAACGATGGACAGGGTACGCATCAGGCCAATCGCCTTCAATTGCAATCGCCATAAATCCGCGCTCTTTGATCAGACGTTTGGATATATTGATACGAGTCTGATAAAATTCATAAGTTCCATGGGAGGCCTCCCCAATCAATACAAAACGAGCATCTCCTATTTTCTCAAGCACCGCATTATAATCTTCATCCTGGGCATCTAGGGCAACAACGGCCTCGTTCAGTTCATCGATTAACTTTTGCAGCGCATCCTTATTCATAGAGCCTCCTCCGCATAATATTAAAGTTATGCATTATTCAATTACCCAATACAATATTGCTCAAACCATTTTTTGGCCAAGTGTGAAACCTCTTGTAAAGTCCCAGGCTCCTCAAACAAATGAGTTGCGCCAGCAACTAGTTGCAATTGGGTGATACAACTCATCTGAGCCATCGCTTGCTGATTGAGTCCAATTACCATCTCATCATCGCCTCCCACAATGAGTAACGTAGGTGTTTTGACTTGTGGTAAATAGGCTCCTGCTAAATCAGGTCTGCCACCACGTGATACAATGGCTTTGACCAAATTAGGTCCCTGAGCTGCAGCAACAAGTGCCGCAGCCCCTCCGGTGCTCGATCCAAACAAACCAATAGGAAAATGGTATTCAGCAAATTCTTTAGTACACCAATGAATTACATCAAGAAGCCGAGAAGCTAACAAATGAATATCAAAACGAAACTCTCGAGTTACGTTATCAATAACCTCTTCTTGTGAAGTAAGCAGATCAAAGAGCAAAGTTGCATATTTTCCTTCGTTCAAGATATTTGCCACAAATTGATTGCGACTACTGAATCGACTACTCCCACTTCCGTGTACAAAAATCACCATCCCTTTCGCTTCTTCAGGGATAAATAGAAACCCGTTCAGATAAACATTTTTACTGGGAATGGTTACTGGATGTTGGATGTCTACCGTATAAGCGTTCATGGGAATTCCTTTTCTGGAACCGATATTATCCCAAAGTATAGACTTATTCTTGAGATGAGATGCGATGCTAAGCCGGTAACTTATTTCAAATTAGAGCAACAGCAATTTAGAGCTGAATTATTGCATAGTAAAAAAAGAGCCTATATGATTAAGTTGCGTTAAAATTATGTCAATTTGATGCGATAAATGAGCTATTTCATAACTATAGATTATTCGTACACGACAGTCTTTATACGAGGAGCGGAGTATACATGAAGTAACTGAGCCCTCAGAAAGGAAAATAACCAGCCATAAAAAGGCAAGTTATGAAAGTGCTCTAATAAATAACTTAGGGATAAGGAATTATCATGGGCAAAAACAACAAGCAGACAACTTCATTTATAAGAAAGAAGAATTTTGATATTCCTACAGGATTGGTTGCTCAAAGAAGAGCGGAATTAATTGCCGCCAGAGAACAATCCAGATTAAAAGAAATGGCCTCCATTGATACCGATAATCTTAATCCGAAACCACTCTCTCATCTTACTAAATCTAGACCTCAAATAGGGCACAAAAAGCCTTCACGACGACGCAAAACCTCAGAATCAACATCGGATTTTTTTAAACAAAATGAGCAAATAAGCAGTAAAGTAAGGGAGATAAAGGTACCAGTAGACTGGTTGAATGCGTTGAAAACCACTATATCGGATGCATGGGTTGCCTATAATAATTACTATAAATTGGGTATTAATACTCGCCAAGCTAATGGTTGGTTTAGTTGGTGGCGTCATACTGAGGATGGCCAAAAAAGAGCCGAGCGAATCAATAAAGAAGCACAGGCAAGCGATGATCCTCATAAAATTATGGAACAGTTAGGGCTATTTTTCGAAGCGCCCTTTACCCGCTATGAAAACCACTCTTTTGCCACTTATTTATTCGAAGAATTCAACAAACTGTTAGAACGTCATGAACAGAAACCTCGGGAAAGTGTAGTTTTTGATAATAACTATTGGCATAAAATTTCAGAGCAGTTACACCTTTTAATGGCCAAAGAAGACTACCACCACAACTCAGAAACTCCCGTTCTGTGAGTCTCTGTTTAAATATAAGGGCAATTATTCATGCATAATCAAAATTCTTGGGCTTTAAAGGCTCCCATTGATACTTTTTTCTTTGATTGTGATGGAACGCTTTCCCTTATTGAGGGCATTAATGTCTTAGCAACAAGCAATGGAGTTGGAGAGCAAGTTCATCAGATTACTGCACGATGTATGGGTCAAACCGGTATGACTCCAAGTGATTATCGACAACGCTTAGAGTACGTGCAACCCACCCGAAAACAAATAGAGGAGTTGGCAAAGCACTACAGACAACATATTGCTCCTGGGGCACAAGAACTCATTCAACTATTACAACGTTTGAATAAAAAAATCTATATCATTTCGGCTGGAATTAAGCTGGCAGTAGTCCAGTTTGCCAAGACTTTAGGAATTCCAGCAAGCAATGTACTCGCAGTGGAAGTATATTTTGATAAGCAAGGTAATTATGAAGGATTTGATGGACAAAGCAACATGACGAAAGGTAATGGGAAAACGGTAGAAATTGCCTCAGTACTTAAATCCGAGGAGCGCTCTTTATTGGTAGGGGATGGGGTAAGTGACTGGGAAGCTCGGCAAATAGTCACCCGATTTATTGGTTTTTCTGGCTTAAATCCTAAAGAGTGGGTAAAAAATCACTCAGATCTTTACATCAGCACTACTAGCTTTTACCCAATAATCCCTTTAGGATTAACTCAGGATGAGTTGAACGAATTGCCTCCCCAATATTATGCTTATTATGAACAGGGACTTACAGAAATTTACAATTCTAGCGTTCTGATCAAGGGAGATACCCATGTTTATCATTCAAATTCTTGATAATATATCACCACAGGGCTTGAGTTTGTTTCATCATGACATCTATCAATTAGGTCTCAATCCTGTTGATCCTGATGTCATACTAGTACGTTCCCATAAATTACATGATCATCCATTTTCAAAAAACTTAAAGGCAGTAGCACGAGCAGGAACGGGTACTGATAATATCCCTGTTGAAATACTTACCAATATGGGGATCCCCGTATTTTATGCTCCTGGAGCAAATGCTAATGCCGTAAAAGAACTGGTAATGGCAGCAATGATCATGGGTTATCGACATTTAGACGAAACCCGCTCCTTTATTAGTGAACTGGCTAAAGGGGATGATCAATTATTCAGTCGAGAAATTGAAACGAATAAAAAGAAGTTTATTGGGCATGAAATTTCAGGAAAAACTTTAGGTGTAATTGGCTTGGGCAATATAGGCGTTAAAGTAGCTAATGCAGGTCTGGCTTTAGGGATGAAAGTACTAGGTTTTGATACGAATATGACTTTGACTAATGCTTTGGCATTAATGCCGGGTGTTGAAAAAGTTATGGAAATGAATACCTTACTTGCTCACTCAGATATTATTACCCTGCATATCCCATTAAATGCAGCGACCACGCATCTAATTAATGAAGAAAATATTGCCTTGGTGAAACCTCATACATTATTACTCAATTTTTCTCGCGAACAAATCGTTAATGAAGCTGCAATTTTGCAACAGTTAAATAATCAGCAAATTATGGGATATATCACTGATTTCCCAACAATTAATTTGGCGGGTCATCCCAATGTTTTGTCCTTTCCTCATTTGGGAGCAAGTACTCAAGAGGCGGAACAAAGTGCTGCAGAAATGGTCATTCGCAATATTTGCAATTATTTAGAACATGGTATCATCGAATATTCTATTAATTTTCCTAATATATCCCTCTCGGCGACGCAGGTACCGAATTGCTACCGTATATTAGTGACCAACAAAAATACCCCAGGAGCCATGGGTAAAATCACTCAAAATATATCCAAACTAAAATACAATATTGAGCAAATGGAAAATAAATCCCGTGGGAAAATTGCTGTAAACCTGATTGATATATCTGGGCCTAAAGAATCATTACCCCCCCTATGCGATAAATTGAAAAGCATCCCCAATATAATAGATGTACGATTGGTTTCTAACGCTCTCAAATAATAAAATTAACTTTTTTTTGGAAATACTCTATTTTCTTTACTACACTCTTATATGTTGTTCCCTTATTTGGATATTCTTTTTTATTATTTTAATAAGGATTGCTGTGCATAACATCGAATTACTAGCCATTCGTGCTAATAAAACAAATGGCATGACGGTTTGTTTAAAGCCCAAAATTCCTTATATCATTACCCCTTCCCTGGTGCATGAGATTCGTAAACTGCAAAATAAAATAGCAGAGCAGTACTACGCCAAACCTTGGGATGGAGTTTACTACCTGCTTTGGTATTTACATTTTGATACTACACCATGGAAAGGACTAGACTTTCACTTTATTCATGAAGCACTGCTCAATCACCATGAGCATAAAATAGAACTCTACATCGAAAAAATATTCGAATTACTTTTTATTAATTATGTGGGTTTAGGTCTTCCCCTAATTAACTGCTCTTTTGTAAACAGAAAACTAAGCGGAATTTCGCAGGATTTTTTCTATTTAAATCGAATAAACTTCATAAAGCGATATAAAGAATTCGATAGCACCTGTTACAATAAACAGCCTTTTAGTAAGCTGAATTTCAATACTGAAATAAAAAAAGCGTCGTTTCCGATTAAAATTTATACTCGTAATAATTTCTATGCTTTTGATGCTATTGACTTGCACTTGATGAAAAAAATTCTGTGCTCGCATCGGTATTCACCCATTTTGCCACAGCAACAAAATGAGATAAGACTGATTTTCAATCAAATAAGTCAGGAGACCATTGCAAGAATTTATCAATTGGCCTCAGAAAATATCCATTTAATCGAGCGGTTCTCTTTGATTCAATCTGCAAACCAAAAGTAATCATCACATGAGAAATACATGCTTTTGCTGCGCGTTCTCTAGGAGCTTATAAAATAAAAAATAAATGACAAGGGCTCACATTTTAAAAGCAATAGAGTATAATATGTAAAAAATTTATACACATCAAGGTCAATCAATGTTCGGACTGAACGAAAAAGTAGGAAAATCTTTTTTTAAGGAGGCAAAGCCAGGGGAGCTTTTTGTTACCAGTCGTTTTTTTACTTTGCAAGGAGAAGGACCTTTTCGTGGTCATCCAGCCTATTTTATTCGTTTAGCCAAATGTAATTTAGCATGTTCTTTTTGTGATACTTACTTTGAGATGGGAGAATGGAGAAGTTTTTCTTCATTATTAGAAGAAGCAGATACTCTAATTGATGCTTTTTTTCAGAATCGTAGCCTGCCAACTCCTTCCTGGGCGCAAGGGCATGCAAAAAAAATAGTTTTAGTCATCACCGGTGGAGAGCCTTCACTACAACAAAATTTATCAGCATTTTTAGAGGAAGCTAAACCATACTTCCAATATACTCAGATCGAATCCAATGGCATCTCTATTTTATCTGACCTTCCTACAAGCACGATATTAGTAGTGAGTCCCAAGTGCTTGGAAAAAAATGGGAAATCAATTCGATATTTAGAACCAAATACCAAAATGTTGGAACGAGCAGATTATTTGAAGTTTGTCATGTCAGCCCCGGAAGATGAACAATACAAAACTTATAGTAGAATACCTGCATGGGCACATGAATGGGCTGAAAAAACCAATAAACAGGTTTTTGTGAGCCCTATGAATAGGTACCAAAAAGAACCTCAGCGTGTTCGTGCCATGCGTGATAAAGGACGCGATCTAACGTTGGCAGAACGTTCGGAAATCAATGAAGTAGTGAGCTTTTGGGAGCCTGGTCTTTTAGATCTGCAAAAAAATCAACGCAATCATGAATATGCAGCAGAATATTGCATGAAATATGGATTTATTCTTAATTTACAAATCCATTTGTTTGCAAGCTTACCTTGAGTCAGTTAAGGGGCTGAACTCTTTAAAGAAAAGCTGGATCCCGCGAACTAGCCGCGGGACGGAGAATAAATTTATAACTTTAGTTTTGGATCCAGCGGACTACCCGTGGATTATATTAAATCATTAAGCAGAACATACCATATCATGACCGCAACATGTTGGTGATTTAATTTGTCCACAGCCGTGAGGACATTTCGAAACTTGCACTTTGCCATGGTCTGTTTTTACAACATCGCTAACCAATGGGGAATTGCATTTGGTACATGTTAAGTTTTTCACACCCATTCCACATTTATGACATTTGTATTCCATCACAATTTCTCCTTATCAGAATAAATTTCAACCCAACAATCTAGCAAAGTGTATCATTACCTCTCAACGAGCCTCGTTTTCTTGGTTAACTATAGCCACAATATAATGTTCTTGTAAATCTAGATCAGCTTTTTTGGGGTTTACCTTAATGCCGCATCCAATGCTTCATCAATATGGTGTTCATCGAATATCTGTACACCGTGCTCCCTTAAAAGAGCAGCCGTAACGCCCTCACCTTCCATCAATGTACGTGTATATGATCCATCGTAAATCTCCTGCGCACCGCAAGAAGGACTTCGGGACTTCAAAATAGCAACACGTAGGTCATACTTTTTTACAAGCTCAAGTGCTTTTTGTGCTCCTTGAAGAAAAAAATGAGTCACATCCTGACCATTTTTTGTTTTGACTAAAGCATTTCTATTTAATACATCCGCACCCGATTTTTTATCCTGAATCTCAGCGGGAGCTCTTGGTGTAGGTAACCCACCTGCCATTTCCGGACAAAAGATAATGATTTTCCCCTCCTCAAACCATTGCTGTAAGAGTGGATGATTTTGCAAACAATCACCCCCATCATAACGAACTTTATGGCCAAGAAGACAAGCGCTTAGGAGTATTTTAGGCATTATTTTTGTATCAATTAAATCACATCGATTACGAAACTATAGTCCATAGCACTGGGTGAAACAAGGCTATTACAGGGTAACTTTTCGTAATCTCAGTGCATTAATAATCACCGAAACCGAACTTAATGCCATTGCCGTTGCAGCGATAATGGGATTTAATAGCCATCCTGTTACAGGGTATAGGACTCCCGCTGCCAAGGGAACTCCTAATCCATTATAAATAAAAGCAAAAAATAAATTCTGACGTATATTGCTCATTGTTGCCCGAGACAGATGGTGAGCTTTAACAATTCCATTTAAATCACCATGGAGCAAAGTAATACCGGCACTCTCAATTGCAACATCAGTGCCTGTGCCCATCGCAATACCAATATCCGCAACTGCCAACGCAGGGGCATCATTAACTCCATCCCCTGCCATTGCAACAACAAAACCTTTCTCTTTAAGCTCACTAACGATACGACGCTTATCTTCAGGCATAATTTCAGCAATCACGTGATTAATACCTAACCGACTTGCCACGGCCTCTGCAGTTGCTTTACTGTCTCCAGTGAGCATATAGACTGCAATTCCATTTTTTTGCAACTCAAGTATGGCATCAGGTGTGCTCGACTTGATGGGATCCTCAACTGCCAGAATCGCAACTGTTTCACCAGAGACAGCAAGAAACATGACGGTTGCTCCCCTAGCACGTAACTCATCCGCACTTTCAATAAGTGATGGGTTATTTGTCCCATGTTCTTGCATCAATTGCAGATTACCAAGTGCAATTTTTAAACCATCAACTTTGCCAATAACCCCTTTTCCCGAAATCGATTCAAAATCTGATACCTTAGCAAATGATAATTGCTTCTCTTTTGCTTCAGAGATGATTGCATTAGCCAGTGGATGCTCACTTTGGTGTTCGAGTGCAGCCGCTAAAGCCAATATTTCATCGGCTTCAAACTCTTTATCAGTAAGAATTTGGGTTAATTTTGGGTGGCCAAGCGTCAAAGTACCTGTTTTATCAACAACGAGTACCTTAACTTGCTCCATTTGTTCCAAAGCGACAGCATTTTTCACTAAGACCCCATTCTGCGCCCCTTTACCCACACCTACCATGATGGACATAGGGGTTGCTAAACCGAGCGCACAAGGACAAGCAATGATCAGTACTGAAACCGCAGCTAGTAATCCATAGCTGAAAGCGGGTTGCGGGCCTAGGAAGAACCATGCGAAAAAAGCAATTATTGCGATTAAAATAACCAGCGGCACAAACCAGCCTGAAACAGTATCGGCAAGTCGTTGAATAGGAGCACGGCTACGTTGCGCTTCACTCACCATGTGTACAATGTGTGATAACATGGTATCGCTGCCAACATGCTCGGCTTTCATTATAAAACTTCCATTTTGGTTTATTGTAGCTCCAATTACTTTTGAACCCACCTCTTTACTTATGGGCATCGATTCCCCAGTAACCATAGATTCATCTACATTACTGCGTCCTTCGAACACCTCACCATCTACAGGAATTTTTTCGCCAGGCCGAACACGAAGTTTGTCCCCCACTTGCACTTGATCTAAGGTTACTTCTTCTTCATTTCCCTGCGGATCAATTCGGCGGGCGCTTTCCGGAGCTAAGTTTAATAAGGCGCGAATAGCACCTCCAGTTTGTTCTCGTGCTTTTAATTCCAGGACTTGTCCCAGTAGAACCAAAGTGGTGATGACTGCGGCCGCTTCGAAATAAACATTGATTATCCCTTGAGGACGTAGGGCAGCAGGAAAAAGATCAGGGAATAACAGCGCTATTGTACTATAAGTCCAAGCTACACCTATTCCTATAGCAATGAGGGTAAACATATTCAATTGCCGTGTTTTCAGGGAAATAAAACCACGTTGAAAAAAGGGAAAACCACAGTATAAAACAACCGGCGTGGCCAATAAAAACTGAATCCAGGCAGAACGATAAGCCGAGATTAAATCATGGAATATATGTCCACCCATCTCTAATACAAATACTGGTACACTCAGTATAAGTGCAAGCCAAAACCGATACTTCATGCTCTTGTATTCAGGATTTTCTTTTTCTGCAGAGATGCTTTCCGGTTCTAAAGCCATGCCACAAATAGGACAATTCCCAGGCCCAGATTGACGAATCTCTGGGTGCATGGGACAGGTATAGGTACCCGTTGCAATTCCCTCCATGGTGCGCTGTTGATGCATCTGATGATGCTGGTGACATGCATGAGGAACATTTAAGGGCTTTGAATTTTTTTTCTGATGCTCGTGTTCGCATGCTTCGTGTTTCATAATTTCCTTATCCCTATTTTTTGAAAAGTCCACGTCCCTATCCCATGAGAGCAATGCATCACTTCGATCCAATGAAGCATTTAGAAAATTTTTTTAGTTCGCAATCACTCAATATTGCATTTTTTTTCAGAATGCTGCAGCTTCATATTCGAGCAGAAAGAGTATATTTTATTCTTTCCGCTCAATTAAATACTATAATAATTAATATTCATCTATCCTAGGTCTGTAAAATATACAGTGCAAATACTATGCCAAATGATTTATTAATAGTAGGTATGGGTCCTATCGGCCTCGCTTCCGCATATGAAGCAGCTAAAAATAAAAAAAAAATATTAATCATTGAAAAACGTTCTGAAAGCACCGCCGCAATCAGGCCACAAGTAATTGCTTTAAACCCTCGCAGCAAAGCACAACTAATTGCTATGATCGGACAAGGAGAAGACCTTGATGAAAGTGATATTTCTTTTTTAGATTCTTTAAGCACTTCTGCTGAGATCAAAGTATCCTCCGTTCAGCGGTTCATTTTAAATCGAATAAAAAATCAAAGTAAATCTGGCTCAATTGCACCGGTAGAGATTTTATATGAGACTACACTGCAAGAAGGCACAGTTGATCTTAAGAACGGTGAGGCAACTATCTCGACTAACGGCCAAAAACAAACAGTGCACTTCAATCATCTGGTAGGGGCAGACGGCTCTAATTCATCTACTTTGGAATTAGTTAATGCAACACTGAATGATAATGAAAAGATCGAGCGCAAAACGCCAATGGCTATGCAACATCTGGAAGGAAGTTATCATTTAGGAGCCTATGTAAAAATCTCATTGAAGAATGGCAAAGAATTAAAATTATCTGAAAAAGAATTTGCCTCATCCTTTTTAGAGAATAAGCAAGAGGGGCAATCGACTGAAAATCAACTTTACTTTTTAAGATTTGATGAGAGTTCCTATAAAAATAGCGGAAGAAAATCCGTAAAATTGGGATTTATTGGTGAAGTTCCAAAGAATGTTTTTAATCAAACTCAAATATTGAGCCAGGAAATTGAGTCTTTAAATAAACAGGCCGAAAATTTGGACAAAGAAATGAACTCCAATGTTGAAATACAAAAGGAGAGGCTTAAAGTAAAAAGGCAAGAATTAGCTTTAAACTATGTTAAAAAAGCTGTAGCAGATTATTTAGAAATTGATGAAAATGACTTAGATGTAACGATTACTGCGAGTAAGAAGCAGGCTGCAAAAGATAATTTGAAAATTTTAACTTTTCAGGGAGGAAGCAAGCAAGCCAATAAAGCCGCCATTCAAGCAAATGGTCATGGATTCTATTTAATTGGGGATGCCTATTTTACACCCAATTATCCAGCAGGACATGGTCTTAATAATGGTTTAGAAGCCGCGAAGTTATTAGGTAAAATTCCAAAGAATTCAGCGGATAATGAAACTCCCGAATTAACATT
This sequence comes from Legionella sp. PC997, assembly GCF_014109825.1. NCBI lineage: Bacteria > Pseudomonadati > Pseudomonadota > Gammaproteobacteria > Legionellales > Legionellaceae > Legionella > Legionella sp. PC997. Next base: position 999,352 of record NZ_CP059576.1, on the reverse strand, counting down.
ACACATATCCAAATACAATGCCCTATGCTCCAATAATGCCCGACTAGCATGCTTGTTTATGCAAGGTCTTCGCTGGTTTAGGATATTAGGCTTGGGCCGCATTTTAATAGGTGAACTATTGGAATATGCGGTAGAAAAGGGAGAGAAAGGAAATAAAATTGATTTGAAAAAATATTTATCTCACACAATCTTGGTCGATGATGCAAAACCAGAAGATGTTATAGAAAAATTTCTGAAGAAAATATTTAAGATACATAATGTAGGAGTCGCAGCTGGTTCAGCTAATTCAATTCTACCGACGCCGGATCCTGCTAATGAGTCCGTGCCGCTCGAGATTGACCCTGACGAGGATCAAATCGATAAGAAAATACAAGAATGGAATGCTTTTTTAACAAATAATCCGTCAATAGTAAAACAATACCGAGTAGAAATAGCCAATCAATTAAACGCCCTCAATGAAGTTTTAAAGACTTATAAAAGTGAACTTTTAAAATTAAAATTCAAAGAATTACAGGAGGATTTTAACAAAGTTTTTGATAATCATAACCAGGAATTAATTAACTTGGCTAAAAATAAACCAAATAAATGGGATGCCTCAGGTCGTAGCCCACTATTTCACGCGTTACAATGTGGCGATCTCGAAACAATAAAAGCCATCTTAAAGGCCGGTGCTGATCCTAATAAGGCATGCAAATATAGTTCCGAAACTATCTTTACTCGCAGGGTTCTTGAGAGTCCTGAAATTGTGCGAGAGCTACTTGCTCATGGTGCCAACCCGTTTAAACCAGCTAAATCTTCTGTTTTTATCCTCTCATTTTTAGCGAATAAAGAATCCCGTAATTTTAGCCCTAAATTTGGTATCGAATGCCTTTTTTCGCTGTCCGATCCGAATTGCAAAATGCAAAAGTCTGCTGTTACCAAGATAGCCGAATCACAAATTATAACATTAAAGGAAATGCTTCAGGATAAATCGTTTTATGAAAAATACTTAGATAAGCAATATATCGAAACATTAGTAGAAAGGATAAGTACTTTAAAGGAGATTCCCAAGCCGGATAAAAGAGAAGAACAAATTAATTTAATAAGCGATTTTGTGGACAAATCATTAGATAATGTTCTTGAATCCAAAAGAGGCTTTTTTCATTTTTTCAGTGTTTTTTTTGGTCCATCTAAAACTGATCGCAATGGGACGGAAATCGAACCCCAGGGAAATGACAAAGACCAAAATTTAATAAATTAGAATATGATTGCCCAAGCGCCTTTCAAAAGTTAACAAACATGATGGCAAATTAATTACTCATAACGAAGATAATTTTATTTCATCGAATTAAATCTTCGACGATATATGCCTCTTTTGCTACTACCTTCGCAATCAGCTTATTAAATTCATTAGCAATTAACTCTTTGCAATCGGTTGTTACGGGACCATTAATCGAAATTAAATATTCACCTTCCTGATTCCTAGAAAATAAAATCCATAAAGTTCGATTGCTTACAGGACGATCTTCACTACCAAAATGATTTGCATATTGAAATTTAAGATTCGTATTACTCGATTCTGAAACCGCTTTACTGAAAAAAGAAGGGGTAATATTCACCAAAATTCTCAATCGTTCTGGTTTTTTTAAAGGGATTTTTAAATTAAATAATTTATTAATTTTGCGTTTAAATAAGGCATTAAAACGAATTGCTTCAGCCCAACTCAAATATTTAAGGTAAAAATCAACAATCCCCGAATGAAGCTTACTTCTCTTAAATTGTTTCGTTAACCAGAGCTTATTCCATCTATAAAATAAATAATGGCTCATTGTTAATCCCGAATCTTTAAACTCACTGTTTTTAATTACATGCGAGCATTTTTGAAAAGAAGCAGTTTTTAATTGTTGTTCATCAATTGACCTAACAAAATCGATGAAGGTGTATTGATCATCTACTGCAATATTTAAACGTTTATATTCTGAGAACAAACCCACAACAGCATTGTATTGACTGCCTTCCCTTCCACTATGAATTTGAATAAAAGGTATTTTCTTCTGTCTGCTGAGCTTATAAAAGACAAGATGACATGCAGCGATTAGTCCGGTGCTCACATTCATATTTTTAGTTTTATGCCACTCTAGAAATTGCTCGGCCTTATTGGACTCAATAGGATAATGGAATAAATACTTTTTCTGACTATCTATAGCCATAAAGTGTTTATGTCCAAGATACAACATTTTGAATCCTTTATTATAATTTTGCCAAAAATTAATTTTATGTTTTAAATTCGTCTCATAAAGATGATTATTTTTTTTGACAAAATTAAGAAACAAATCTTTTTCGGGCTCTACACTTAACGGCTTCCCTTGTGCCAGCATTTCATAGTATTTTTTAAATTGACTCAAGACAAGATCACAGGAAGGACCATCCACTATAATGTGAGGGATTATCATGTGCAATTCATGCAGATCGCTATTTATTTTATAAAGAAAAACTCTTATTAGTGGTTGATCTGTTAGTGGAATCTCACGCAACATATTATTTTGAAATTCTTGATTGAGTACGATCTCTTCATTGTCTAGGGAGATGTCTTTATAAATTAATTCAAACTGTCCTTTTTTCTTTAACACTTGGGTGGGCACTTCGGAATCAAAGCTCAGCCAAAAAGCACTGTTGTTTTTTACTACGGCATCAAATGCCTGAGCGATATAATCCTTATTCAACTTGCCTTGAATCTGTAATTGCGTTCCAACGTTATAAGAATAGCCTTGCCTATTAAGCACCCAAAAAATGTATTGAAAATCACATAAAGGAACCTCTTCACCCACGAGAGTTATAGCGGCATTAGGCATTGCTTTATTTTCAAATTGAAACAAATTCTGTAATTCATTGGCAATATTTTTAGCAATCTTGCTAATACTGGGCTCATTAATAAAGTATTCTATTGATAAGTTAAGGGTAGGAGTTTGTAATTTGTCATGAATACGATTGCGAATTTCTATGGCCATTAGTGAGTCTAACCCTAATGAAAACAAACCATCATCCACTTCAATTTGTTCTGGATCGTCTAACCCTAAAACATCCACTGTAATTTCTCGTAAGATCTGACTCAGGATGGCAATTGATTCTTCTTTGGTATGCTGACGAAGAGAGTTTAATAAATGCTGATCGGCGGGCTGAGAGTGCTTCATAAGCTCAACCAACCATGCATTTTTCGGAGAATATTTAAAATAAATGTCCCAATTGATAGGACATACACCAATTTGCGGCAATTGAAGGGTTAATAAAACATCAAGAACATCAATACTATCTTTATCTAACAAACTAAATCCGCGTTGTTGGATAGCCTGGCTTAGATTTGCAGTCATCCCCATTGAATGGAAAGGTCCCCAATTAATGGAAAGTCCTGGTAATCCTTGTTGCTGTCGTAAATATGCCAATCCATCGAGAAATCCATTAGCTGCCACATAATTTGCTTGTCCTCTTGTACCTAAGATAGAAGCGAAGGATGAGAACAAAACAAATAGATCTAGAGGAATGTCTTTGGTTAATTGATGCAAAATTAGAGCACTATCCATTTTTGCACTTAATACATTTTGCATCTCATCATCATTTAAATTAACTAACAAACCATCTTGCACAATACCTGCGAGATGAAATATGCCTTGTAGTGGTTTGGAATTCTGTTCGATATCGTTAATGATCTGTTCCATTTGCTGATAATTACTGGCATCTGCCTGATAGTGTTTGATGAATACTTGCTTTTTGCGCGCTTGCTCGATGATCCTTTTGGTATCCTCTGAACTTTCAGATCTACTGGTAATGACAATGTGTTGCACGCCCCTATGAATAAGGTACTCAATTAATGTTTTTGCCAAGGCTCCAGTACCACCTGTGATCAGATAGGTTGCATCACTTTTAAATAGCTCTTGATGTATGAGATTTGCAGAAACCTGTGCTTTCTTTAATCGAGGAATATAAAATGTATCTCGGATCGCAAACTGATTTTCAACGCTGTTATTGGTCAATATATATTTTAATAGCTCTGGCAACGTACTTTTGCTATCCAAATCAATTGCATAATTTTTACCAAGCTCAAGTTCATTACTAAAAGTTTTCCAAAAAGAACATGCCATAGTATGGTAGGGATTTACCTTATCTGTTTCATGAACCGCATATGCATTTTCTGTGACTAATGTGAAGCTATGAGGTCGTGACTTAAACATTTTTTGACAGCAATGAAATAAGTCATTGAAATGGCTTTGATTGTATAAGAATACTATATTTTTATTCTCAATAGGTCCCAATTCATCCAGACTAGATATGAATTGATAATCCAAATCACCGAATAGTTTTTTGGCCCGATCCGGTTCTTTGGATATCACAAATAACTGGGGAAGCTGCATTGGTGTCAGTTCATTGTACTTAAATGGACTCCATCGAGTTTGATACAAATTTTGAAGATAAGATTCATAAGGAATAAAATGGCTTTGCGTTACCCTTCTTAATTTAAACTGTTCAATTTCACCAATGAGTAAACCTGCATTATCATAAAATTTGACATCAAAACACAATTCATTATCATGCTCGGAAGTTTTCTGGGTTAAACAGCTCCATACACTTCGAGGAGCTTCATGAATTGTAGTCATTCGTGCAAACGTATATGGTACATACGTGGAATGCTTAAACTGATTTTTTTTAAGTAATAAAATACTTTGCATTACACCATCGAGCAAAATAGGCGGATAATAATAGTTGATCCCTTGGCTGAGTTTAGTAAGTACTACTTTTGAAAGAATGCTGTCATTTCCAAGATAACTCTCTTGCAAAACCTGTAGTTCCTCTGGATAAAAGAGAGCATGATTTTTAAAATGCTCATATATTTGCGATCCATCCAAGCTGCGCTCAAAAGTTGATTTTAATTCATTTATATCAACTGACACAGGAAGCAACGGCGATCGTGAATTGATTTCCATTTCAGAAAACAATTGCCAATTATCATCTTGTTTCGCAAAAATATTGATTTTGTATTGTTCGACACTCTGTGGTTTGACTTGCAACTGAAACTCTTGGGCCTGCTTTGGATATAATGGACGCTCAATATGAAATTTTTCAATTGAAAACGCATTGGATTTCAATATAAATTTAGCGGTTGCCAAACCCGACTCAATAAAAGCGCTAGCTGGGAATATAACTTTGTCAAAAATAAAATTCTGCTTAATGTACGTTAAATGTTCTAAGTCCAGCTTGTTACTAAATAAAAACTCATTGCCAGGCAACGACAACATTTGTCCTAAAAGAGGATGCACCACATCAGTAGGTGACTGTATGGAGCTTTTTTTCTCAACCCAAAATACAGTCGCATCAAATACATAATGAGGTAAATTAACTTTGTTAAATACCTGGCTACTGTTTTTATAGTATTGAGTCCAGTCGATCGATTTCCCTTGCATGTAACTTGTCACAATAGAGTGGAGAGGAGCATCTTGAACATCAAGAGCGATACCTTTGCCGTTAGATAGAGCAAACTGACCTGACTCCAACATTCTACCTGCTTCTTGAGCCGTATGGGCAATTAAAGCCAACCGATAATTATAATGTTCGCGGCAGGTAGCTGCTGTAAAACAAATATCACTAAACGCTTCTGATGTTTTTGCTAAATACTGTTGATAACTTTGCGCTAAATGCTCTAAAGCGGTTTGTGAGCTCGCAGACAGGACTAATAATTGGGCATTAGGGGATTTAACGGGTTCCTGGGCGGCAGGGTTTGGAAATTCTTGTAAAATAAGGTGAGCGTTTGTTCCACTAAAACCAAATGCACTGACCCCTGCACTTCTCAATTTTGAATCCGTTTCCCAATCTAGGTTTTGTAAAGGAAGCCGAGTATCCCCTAGATGAATGTGTGGATTTAATTTTTTAAAATGGAGCAATTTATAAATTTTCTTCTTTTGCAGACTGATCACTGTTTTAATAACACTTGCCACACCAGCTGCACTTTCAAGATGTCCAATATTAGTTTTTACTGCACCAAGATATAAAGGATTATTCAGAGTGTGTCCTTTTCCATAAACCTGATTAATTGCATGTACTTCAATAGGATCGCCTAAGGGTGTACCGGTTCCATGTGCTTCTATATAACTGATATCACCACTGGATAAATCCGTTTGACTTAAAGCTTTTAGCATTACTTCTTCCTGGCTTTTGCCATTAGGAACAGTCAATCCTGCAGAACGTCCATCATTATTTACTGCCGAAGCTTTAATAACAGCTAAAATGGTATCCTTGTCGCGTAATGCATCGGAAAGTCTTTTTAGGAGCAGTACGCCACAGCCCTCTCCTCTTGCATATCCATCTGCATGCTCATCAAAAGTTTTACAGTGACCATCAGGAGCTAACGCTTTGGCTTTGCATAAAGTAATATTTGCTTCCGGCATTAAAAGCACATTGACCCCACCCGCAAGCGCATAATCAATTTCTCTGTTTTTTAAACTTTGACATGCATAATGAATCGCTACTAAAGATGAGGAACAGGCAGTGTCCACACTGATTGATGGGCCTTTTAAATCAAAAGTATACGCTACCCGTCCTGGAATCAGATTAGACACATTCCCCGTTATCGAGTAAACACTTAGCTCTTCGTTAGAGAAACCCGATTTTTCTAGCTGTGCGTAGTATTCATTGGGACCTACACCTGCAAAAACTCCCGTTAAACTGCCCCGTAAAGAGTCAGGTAAATAATTTGCATTTTCAATAGCCTTATACGAACATTCTAAAAAGATTCGTTGTTGAGGCTCCATCAACTTTGCCTCACGAGGACTAATCCCAAAAAAATTTGCATCAAAGCATTTAATCTGTTCGATTAACCCGAGTTTATTAACATAAGATTTCCCTGGCGCATCCATATCGGGATCATAATATTTTCGATTGTCCCAGCGCTCAATGGGTATATCTTTCATTCCACTTTTACCCTCTTCGAGTAGTATCTCAAAGGCCTCAATATCGCTGGCATTGGGGAAATTGCAACTCATACCAATAATTGCAATTGCATCATTGGTTTGTTCTTTTACGGGTTTGGGACCTTGTTGGATAACTAAATGGTTCCCCAATTCAGACTCTATATGCTGAGTCAATTTATTAATTGAAGGATAATCAAAACCTATTGTCGCAGTGACTTTAAGGGTTGGTGCTAGTTTTTCCTTGAGCTTGGTTGCCAACTCGGTAATCATCAATGAATCAAACCCAAGCTCAAAGAATCCCTCATCTTCATCCAGCTCATCCACCTGGGTAAGCTCAAGAATTTCTTTACAAATAAAACACACCAAATCCTTACAAAATTGGAGGCGATTCTCTGGATGAATTTCCAAATAATCATTAAGCCAAGAAGATAAATTCTTATTTGCAAATTGTTCTGAAACATGCAGATTATCCGCTAAATATTTATGGAAACCCGGTAGGGGTTTCGGAACAAAATCAAGCATAAATTTGAGATAATCAGGAGAAATAATAACTGCATGACTTAACTGATCATTAATAAGAATTTTAATGAACGTATGACCTTGTTCATTACTGATCAAAGACTGTTTTAATCCTTGGTCTTGAGATCGCTTTTTAGCCATCCCCACTTCGCCCCAAGGACCCCATTCAATTGCAGTTCCAACCAATCCCAAACGTCGGCGCTCCGCAATCAAAGCGTCTACGAAACTATTAGTGCCACTGTAAACTGACTCTTTATTGCTGCCAAATACGGAGGAAATCGAAGAATAGATAACAAAAAAGTCGAGGTCGAGGTTTTTAGTTAATTCATGCAAATACCAACTGCCTTGCACCTTGGCAGAAAATAAATAATCGACATCCTCATTGTTATGCTCCAATAATGGGGCTTTAATTGCTACACCTGCTGCGTGAATAATGCCTTTTAACAATCCGTCTGCATTCAATTCAAGAAGTAACTCATGTACTTTTTCTTTGTCAGTAACATCCAAATTTACAGGACGAATAATTCGCCCGGTATAACTGTATTGAATTTTCTTAATTGCTTCTTTTACTGCGGGTTTCTCCACATTTCGCGAACCAAGAATTACTTCCCTTGCACCAGCTGAAAGCAAAGCTTGCGCCGTGATTAGGCCTAAACCACCACAACCACCCGTAATTAAATAACGGCCTTCTCCATAAAGCGATCTTCGCTTATCCAAGAGTTTGGTTTTTTGCAATCGCGCAATAAAACGTTTGCTTTCTCGATATGCAACGATGTGTTCATAACATTCCTCAAAATTATGCCTAATTTCATCGACAATTTGTCCCGCATAATTTTCGTCTTCTGTTTTTTCGGTATCAATCAAAATAGTATTCAATTGCGGCAGCTCTAATACTAATGTGCGGCAAAACCCAATAAGTGGGCTATCATTCAGATTCAGCGCCCCTGCTGCCAGTTCTGCTATTGCATTGGATGTAAGCACAATAAGTTGCAATTTTATAGCTTTATGATCCAGCTCTTTAACAAGGGCCAGTAACTTTTTAAGGGTGTTTTTTTGAAAATGGATACTGGACGCAATATCTTCAGTTTTAGGAGCATCCAAACCTACCGCAAAAATAATCCCATCCAATTGCTTTAAGGGTGGACTCTCTTCTTCAAGGTGAATATCTAATCCCTGGGCAATAAGGCGGGGAGCAAGGTGTTGTGCGCCAATTAAAAGCCAATTATTTCCTTGCATTTTACGATTAGTGCGAGTACAGAGTTGAGGCAGCCATTGCAATTGAAAACACCAATCTTGAGGTAAAGGGGCATCTTTTAGTTTGTCTTTTGTTTCAAACCAATGTTCTTCGCGAGCAAATTCGTATAAAGGAAGTTTAACTTTTAGAAACTGAGTGTTGAGTGACTGATAAAACTCAACCCAATTTATAATCAACCCTGCTTGAAAATCTGCCTGTAATTCCGTCAATGACTTGGTTTGTAGCAAAGAGGCGGGATTCCTTTTTTCCTTTTTGATTTGAGTGATGGTGTACCCATTGTTCTCAATCACGGCAGCGGCTTCTTTCGCCGTACGTGCTCTAATAGCAACCCGAAATAAGAAATGGCTGCGACACGTTGCAGCGGTATAGCATATATCCGCAAATTCCTCTTGCGTATTTTCTAGATAATTTTGATAACTTGCTAAAAGTAACTCTAGCGCTTTTTTACTTTTGGCGGAAATAAGTAATAAGGACTCTTGAGGGAGTGTACGTTTCTCTATGGTTCGTACAGGAGCTTCTTGGAGTACGATGTGTGCATTCGCTCCGCTAAATCCAAAGGAACTCACCCCAGCACATCGTAATCCTTCTTCCTTGACCCAATCCAGGGTCTTTAATGGAATAACTGTATTTTTTAACTCAATTTCAGGATTTAATCTCTTGAAATTAAGGTGTTTAAAAATTTTACGAGCATGTAAACTTAAAACAGCCTTAATTACACCGGCCACTCCAGATGCACTTTCAGAATGGCCTATATTGGTTTTTACCGAGCTGATGTAAAGCGGTTTTTCCTTACTATGGTATTCACTAAAAATTTTGCTTAGTGCACTCACTTCAATGGGATCAGCCAATGGTGTACCGGTACCATGGGCTTCTACGTAATCAATATCTTTGGGTGATAAATGTGATTTAGCGAGAGCACTGCGAATCACCTCTTCTTGAGCAATACCATTAGGAACAGTAAATCCGCCACTCTTACCATCGCTATTAATGGAAGTTCCTTTAATTACCGCAAGAATGTTATCCTTGTCTTTTAACGCCGTGCTTAATCGTTTTAAAACGATGACACCACACCCTTCACTACGTGCATAACCATCCGCATCCTCACTAAATGTCTTGCAGCGGCTCTCCGGGGACAACATCCTGGCTTTTGAGAGCGTGATATTTGAATCGGGAGCAAGTAGGATATTCACTCCCCCTGCAAGAGCCATATCACAATCGCCATTTTGCAAACTTAAGCATGCATCATGAATGGCGGTCATCGAAGAGGAGCAAGCTGTATCAATTGCCTGTATTGGTCCGTGGAAATCAAACGCATAAGCGACTCGACCCGGTATCGCATTTAAAACATTTCCTGTGGCAAAATAAATGTTTAGATCTTCTAAACCAACACCAAGGCCTGCTAATAAACGTGGATATTCATTCGTACCACAACCAACAAAAACTCCAGTTTTACTGTCTTTAATTGTAGAAAGAGATAAGTTTGCATCTTCCAATGCATGATAGCTCGTCTCCAGAAATACGCGTAATTGTGGGGACATGAGTTTGGCTTCACGAGGGCTGATATTAAAAAAATCTGCATCAAAATTTTTTATATTTTCAATTAAGCCAAGTTGTTTGATATACAGACGGCCTAAAGCATTAACGTCCGGATCATAAAATTTCTCATTATCCCATCGCTCCAAAGGAATATCCGCCATACCGGTTTCGCCACGCTCTAATAAGGACAAAAACGCATCTATGGTTTCTGCTTTAGGGAAACGACAACTCATGCCAATGATCGCAATAGGTTCATTGCTCAGTATATTGACCGTGGGTTGTCGGTACACAGGTTCTGGCATCTGGACTTGATGTATATGTCTGGCCAACTTGTCCAAACTAAGAAAAGCAGGAATGGACATCTTATAAGAGAACAGTTCATAAACACCCTGCTCTAGTGCGGTTAATGATTCCTGGTTGAATCCTAAAGAGCCGAAATCCTGATGTTCTCCAATGGGTTCTATTTTTAAAAGGAATTGTATGTAAGCAGTCAGTTTCTCTTTGATGGATTCTATTTGTTCTTCTTTGGGTTGCAAAGATAGAGTAATTAGCCCATTTTTCTCTCTAGTTTCATGCCAATAGGGTTTTCTATCAAAAAAATAAAGTGGTAAATCTGCTTTATTAAATTGCACATCTTCAGGATCAATTTTTATATTAAATCCCGCAAAATAGGCCTCGTGTATCAGCTTGGCGTCAGGAGATAATTTTTGGATTTCTTTTTTTATAGTGACCTTTTGAATCTCATAAGATTCAGATTCGATCGTGTGAATCAATGTTTCTTTATCCTGAGTCACAATGGCGCAACGATATTTATAATGATCACGACAGCTAATAAGGGTACAACAAATATCATGTAAACTTGTCGACGTTCCTCGAAGATATTGTGCAAAACGTACTAACATCTTCCTTAATGAATACTCACTATTTGCTGAAACAACAAAACATGTTGCTTGTCCATCATCTAATGATTCTGGTGTTAAGATATCATTTTCTGCTTCTTCAATGATGGCACTTACATTAGTGCCACTGAAGCCAAAATTAGATATTTGCACATGTCTTTTTTTATTTTTTTGTTTCTTAAAAGGAAGTGCTTGTACGGGTAAAATTGCGGGTATGCTTTCTGGATCTATAGTTTTATTTGGTTGAGTATAATGTAAATTGGCAGGAATTGTTTCATGCTTCAATGCACCAATTGCTTTAATCAGTGAGGCGACCCCAGATGAGGCAATACTGTGGCCTATATTACTTTTCACTGCGCCAATAATTAGAGGTTTATCTTGAGTGTGACACCCTTTGTGGATCTGTTGGATTGCATTAAACTCAACTGAATCACCAACAACCGTACCTGTTCCATGAGCTTCAATATAATCAATGTCACTTGGAGTTAAATGAGCCAGCGCCAGCACTTCATGATGCATGGCAATTTGTGACTTAATATTTGGAGCAACCAAAATCGTCCCATCATCACCATCCTGATTCATAGCAATACTTTTGAGTACTGCATGAATGGTGTCTTGATCTTTAATCGCATCAGTTAAGCGTTTTAAAATTATTACCCCACACCCTTCGCTTCGCACATAACCATCAGCATGGATATCAAAGCTGCTGCATTGATCCTGTGCAGATAACATATTTGCTTTAGTTACACTGATAAAACTTTCAGGGCAAAGACTAAGATGAACTCCACCCACAATAGCCATAGAACATTGCTTCATTCTCAATGAGGATGCTGCAACATACAGCGCTGCCAATGAAGAGGAACAGGCTGTATCTACAGCCATACTGGGACCTTTTAAATTGAGAAAATGTGACAATCGTCCTGGAGCAGCGCTGCTGGCCGCACCAATTTGGGTATAGGCATTAAATTCGATATTGTCTTTATAATTGAGCTGGCTGTAATCCTGGGTTGAAGCGCCGTAAAATACCCCGGCATTTGAATTATTCAATGAGTCTAGTGGGATGTTGGCATGATTTAAAGCACGAATCGCCACCTCTAAAAAAAGACGATGTTGCGGATCCATTTGTTTGGCTTCTACTGCAGATATTTTAAAAAAAGATGCATCAAATAATTGAGGATTATTAAGAAAGCCTCCTTTACGACCAATTATTTTATCGGCCTTCTCTCGATCAGGATCATAATATTCATCAACATCCCAACGGTTTTTTGGCATTTCTTTAATAGGCGAAAGCCCCTTGAGCAACATCTCATAAAACGTCTCAACATCTTCTATATCTGAATCAATACCAGGAAATTGGCAATTCATTCCTATGATGGCAAGAGGTTCATTAAGAATGTCTTTTAGATCAAGTTCCTGGTTTTTTTTCACCACTTTAAAATACTCCCATACCACCAGAGACAATGCCATTAAGTTTAATGGCGGTGACCACCAGAGGCAGTACATAAAATAAAAATAAAAAATAGCAATAATAAGGACTTATAACAAGACACTGAATTTTTGCGTGGTAGGATAAACACACCTTGATTTTGTTTATTACTGAATATCAGTTTCCTTTATATGTTTATACAACATATCCCCACTACCTTTATTTCATCTGCAAACCATAACGTCATGGCTCAAGATTTATTCACAAAGTGGCTTGAAAATGAGCATCATGACACTCATACTTATTTAATAGCACAAAAGATTCAATAGAACAAAAAAACAGAGCTAAAATCTTCTTTGTCGCAGTATTGACGGGGAGTTGTATTTGATAAATACAACACTCCATGGTAGGTTATTTATTTAATGAAACATTTAATCACGGAAAATAACATTAAAACGTATGGCCAGGCTTTAAAGCAAATTCGTTCATTATTAAAACTAGGGAATCCCCATCCCTCAGAAGTAAAATTAATTAAAAATCAGATTCAAGAAAGCTATAAAAGTTTTGCACATATTATTTTTGATAAGTCCTTTTTGAATTGGGGGTTATGGAATAAAAAAGTATATAATGAATACGCTTCCTTAAACTTTGATTTTTCAAAAATATGTACTATCCAGGATATTTATTCTCCTTTACTTCTCTATCATCTGATAAGACCGTTAATCAGGATGCAATTTTTTGATAAAAAACTGCTTGAAATTGGGTGTGGCAATGGAATTGGTTTAAAAGTGAGTTCTCTATTACTAAAAACAAAATATGCTTTAGGTGTTGATTTAACCAAAGAATTAGTTAACCACGCATATCAAAATTTCTACAAAGAAAACACAATTAATTATATTCAATCCGATGCGGAACATTTGCCTTTTGAAAATAACAGTTTTGATATTATAACCAATCTTGAAAGCTCACATCTTTACCCACAAATTGAGCTATTTTTTTCAGAAGTAGAGCGTATTTTGTCGCCTAATGGTTTTTTTTGTTATTCTGACCTTAATATTAAAGGTAAATTACAAGCAAAGAAATTAGACGAATATCTTGAGACAAGTACCACCTTAAGAGTAATTCAAAAGGTAGACATTACGCGGATGGTTCAATCGGCTATTTATCATCGCTTGATTGTAAATGAACAAAAAATATTAGCCTATATTAATTCGATGACCAGTGAGGATGAAGAACTTCAAGATTTCGTTAGTTCCATGGGATTAGCATTTCTTCCCTGGTGGTTTTTTTTGTTTAAAAAAACAAGTCTCCGTCACATTGCAAAAAAAGAACGAAAAAAAACGCTTATTTATGGAAAAAAATATTATTTTTATTATTTGATTCAAAAGGTTAGTCAATGAAAATCATGAATGTTAAGACCATCGAATATGTTTATGGCGAAGAAGAGAAAATCAAGAATATTCTATATAAATCCAGGGAACCTCTGCTCATAAAAATAAAAAACTTTAAAGGTAACTTTAATTTAGATTATTTTGAAAAACACATTCATGCCGATACAACCTATGCTACTTTTGAAAATAACCGTCGTGTGGCGCATCAACCTGCTGATTTTGGAACAATAATAGCTAAAATCAAACAAAATATGCCCTATCGAATCTTTGGGCAAATTCTTACTGAAAAACAATCGGCCGAGATTGAAAAGCATATACCCCTTTGGCAACATATCCCCTTAAGACCAAGATACTTTAATAAGACCTTGAAAGTAATCTATTTTTTTGGTGGCCAAAATACTCATACCTATATGCATTATGACCGAGAGCATTGCAGCAATCTTCATGTATGTTTCAGTGGGAGAAAGAGATTTTTACTCTTTACTCAAGATCAGAGTGAAGCGCTTTATAAACTTCCTTTTGTGAGCGATAGCTTGATCGATTTTAGTCGACCTTTAGAGGAAATTAATCAGCAATATCCCAGATCACAACATGCTGAGGGATACAGGGTTACCCTTGAAAGAGGGGATATGTTATTTATGCCGAGAAATTGTTGGCACTATACTGAATATCTCGAGCCTTCTTCTTCTGCGTGTTATATTTTTTATCCCAAAAAAATCCTACAGATTTATGGGTATTTTACAGGATATTTTTTTCTCGGTTTTAAAGAGCCAACGGGCTTTTTAATTAGTAATTGGCCTATCGTTAAAAAATTTAGCGAGCGCTATGCCTTAGCAAGTGGAGTAAAAAAATATCTAATGAAAATGATAGAGTTCATAATATTCCCAATCATATTACCTATTGTAAGTATCCTTGCGCTCATTGCTCATAAATTAAAGCCACGGCGCGTTTATTAGGGCACAGGATTGGACCTCGATGCATTACGGCTCACTCGACACGTGTCGGAGTATGCTTGGATCTTGAGGAATAGAGGCTAAACTCTTCCTAATTTTTTACCAATTGACAAAATACATTCATCATCGCAATTTGCTCTATATTCGTTGGGGTCGCTTCAAGCAAGAAAGGCGAATAGACAACGATTGCTAAACACTGAGCTCGCGAAATGGCAACGTTGATTCTGTTTTTATCAAAAAGAAAACCAAGTCCTCGAGGCGATTCATTTGCATTACTTGCACACATACTTAAAAAAACGATTGGCGCTTCTTGGCCTTGAAATTTATCAACGCTTCCTACTTTAGCCTGTTCACCAAGTGCATTCTTCAATTTATTGACCTGATGATTATAGGGAGCAACAAAAAGGATATCCTCCCAACTGATTTCTTTTTGTGAGCCATTTTTATCCTGAAAGGTTCTGCCTAATAGTTCCTTGGTTAATAAAACAATTTGTTGGACTTCTTCATCACTCGCTTGGGTATTTCCTTCATGAATGACGGGTACAGGAATAATACCGGCCTCTTTAGTTAACAAGCCCTGATATCCCGGAGGAATTACTATTAATTGGTGCTCATTTCCAGGAGCAGTTTCCAGTTTGCTTTCATAAATCGCATGACTGATAAATTGATTTACTGCAGGATGCATTCTATAAGTTGTGCCCAGAAAAACTCCCATAGAATCTGGAATTGTTGGGGTCGTGTGTAACAAGTACTCTAATATGGATAAACCACTTTCTTCAGGATGACATCCCTGGGAGGGTTGGCCTAACTGCATTTGGTCGCCCATTAATACAATATTGTGGGTTGCACGACTCATCGCAATCAAATTGGCCACACTCACTTGTCCTGCCTCATCAATAAAAAGATAATCAAAAGCACCAGCTAACTCTTCTCTGCTAAACCCCCAAGCTGTAGTACCTACAACACACCCAGGTTTAATGAAATGAACCACCTCTTTATTCTCCAGGACTGCAATATCCGAAGCCTTGATGTTCCCATCGGTATTACGGGTACAAGCAAAATGCCCTTTTATTCCGTTTTTGCGGCAATAATCAGCAGTACTCACTAACAAATTATTGATTGCTTTATGGCTATTGGAGGAGATGCCTACTTTTTTTCCTCTTTGAATAAGCTCGGCGATTAGATGTTTTCCGGTATAGGTTTTTCCAGCTCCTGGAGGACCTTGAAGTGTTAAATAACTATTGTTTAAATTTAAAACGGCCCGAACTAGCTCCTCCAGTCGCTCCTCAGGATGATGACTTGGTGCTATAGCAAGTCCTTGAGGATGATTTTTAATTCGCGGATAAGACCTGTTCAGAAAATCCAATATTGCAGTATGTTCAAGTAAGCCTTGCTCAAATAAAGCCGCCTGTTTGGCAATTGCATCGGGAATCGAATGGGGATCTACGTATTCATTAGGGATCAAAGTAATTGGGTCATCCACTCCATTTTTCATTTGCAGGACAATAATCCCATGCTCCAAATCACTGTCTTTTTCATAATAATTGACAGTGACGGTTTTCCCCTCCTCTGTTTCCTTACCTAAAATAAAATATTGCTGGGCTCCCCCTTTAAACTCCTGTTCTGGATCAAAAAAATACTCATAAGCTAAAGTTCGTGACTTAGGTGTAGGCTTATAAGGAGGTTTAGGGGTTCGTCGACAATAGGCCAAACAATCAATATCATCGAGTAGTTCTTCTCCAGTTAATCCCAGGCGTTCAAACATTCTCCAAAAGACGGGTTTGGCTTCACGTCTATGGAATTCAATTGACCAGGCTAAAATTAAATGGATTTTGGCTAAGGATAAGTTGCCCTCTGCCTTTAAGCGTTCAGCGTTTGCAAGTAATCGATCGCGTAATTGAATACGCTCACCCAACTCTTTTTTGACCTCAAGTTCAACAGGTTCAGTTTTTCCTAAATAACTTATGCCTTGTTCTTGTTGTCGGGCTCTCAACCAATCAACCAACTCTAAAGTGGAATAACAATCATCAATATTATAATCACGAATATCATTTAATATTTTTGAAGTTTGCCAATTTTCTCCATCGGAATTTTCTCGCCACTGTTCGTAAACAACGACTGAATCCCCTCCAGATCCCACTTCCGTATCTCGTTTGCTTCGGTATAAATGCTCTACATTTTTAATTGAATAACGCGGCTCACCGATAATTAGAGAGGCTTTGACGATTTTATATAAATCAACAAATACTTCATTGCGTAAAAGTTGATCCACTTCCTCTTCGCACACGCCGTATCGTCCCATGAGACGACGACATGCGGAAACTTCATAGTTGGCATAATGATAAATATGCATTTGGGGATCTTCTTTCCAGCGCTGAAAAACCCACTTTATAAACGCTTGAAAACTTTCTTTTTCTTGTTCCGAATTATGAGCCCAGAAATCCTTGTACTGGCGTTGACCTTGATCATCAAAATAGGCAACCCCCCAAAGGTATTCCAATCCTCCATCTTCGAGAGGAAATCCTTCGATATCAAAAAATACATCATGTGATGATCCAAAAGGTAAAAGGGCCAAACCTTGTTTGTGGCCGGGGACATGAGGGAGTATTTTATATAGAGGACTATCCTTACCCATACTTTTCTTTTGGATTTTAGCTTGTGCTTGCAAACGTGCAAAACGATCCGGTTTAATTCCTTTGACCCAGGAGCACTCTGCATGAGCTAATGCAGTCATCGTCTTAATACCCGCCGAATACAACTTTTTGATTTGTGCTGCCGTAATGGTGGCAACTTGAATTAAATGATCAGCGTTGATTAATAATTCTTCAGCATACGTGCTCCATCTTCCCCAACTTTTAGATGCAGCAGGATCAGGACATGCAGTAGGATCAAAATTTTGCTGCGCCAATAAAAACTGATGTTTCAAATTCTGGTAATAATAAAAAAAATCTGCCGTACGGAAACGTTTCTGTTCCTTATTCCCTAAAACGACAGTGAGATATTCTGTTCTACAGCCTTGCATGGCTTCAAGCATTTCTGCATAGCAACATAATTGCAACAGAAAACCAGGTTTTACCGAACGGGCAAGTTTGGTATCCAACACCTCATAATTGTACTCACCAAACCGACTTTTTCCTGTAGTTTTTATTAGAAAATCTGCATAACCCTGAAAGGGAAGCAATTGCAAATGAGCCTGATAGATCACCTCGATTCCATCCTTCATCGCTGTTAATGTTGCCTCATATGAATTCGGGTGTTGAAACAGATTCGCAACGGATAATCCTTGCTTTTCAAAAAAAGCCAAGAGCTCTAATTCATGCTGATGACCTAAATATTGCAATACATCAATTAATTTATCGCTCTCATCAGGCGGCGGTAATAAATTAGGATGTACCACGGCAAGATGTTCTATCCAAGATACAAAAGGACTCTCCATAAATTGAGTGAGATCGGAGGGTGAAAAAACTAATTGATTGGAGTGAATGTACATTTCGGCACAATTGAATAAGAGAGTTAACTCAAAAGTATACCAAAACATGAGTCTTGTGAAATGTTAAACTAACTTATTGATTATAAGCACTTTAAAATGTGGCGTAAGCGAATTGAAAATAGTATAAAATCCAGCACTATAACGCGCATTTAAGGACACCCTAGAAAATGATGAATAAAAACGAAAAAATTCCTACTGAAGAAAAAATATCCCCTGAAAATCAAAAAATAATGAACCGCACCATTGGCATCCTAACTACCTCTATAGCAATGTATGCCTTACTTCGCAAAGGCAATTACCGTGCTGCTTTTTTGTTTTATGAGAAAAGTGGCGGAGGTGGATTTAATATTTATAAGGAACTGGAACATGGGAAATTAAAGCGCTGTTTTGCCATTGACTATCATCCGTTTTGGGATAAAAAGGCCAATCAATCGGTATGGAAATTACATTATCATCGGGGTGAAAATGAAAGCCAAATGAAGAAACATAGACCGCATCAGGGAGGGTGGTAACCTACGTCTTGATTTAACTTACTGTTGAGGATAATAAATTTGCACGGGCTCCTTCTTTTTATCTACCACAGCAAAAGAAGTCAACTGATGGGGTTTTGCGGTTGTTTTGTTCATTATATCCCAAACGGTATAATCTCGAATTATTTCAGCATCCCCAATGAGCGAACGATGACACCGCCAAGGGACTGCTTCGGCACACATAATCGCAACTTTATAGTCTTTTATTAAATGATTTAAGGCATCAATTCCTTCAAGAAAATCCTCCGTTTGCATATAATCAGCAAATCCACGAAAACTCGGATTTCGCCATCCAGTATTAATAGAGTTTTTTTCAACCTTACGCAAACCACCTAATTTAGCAATGTGTGTGTACGCAATTTTTTCTTTTCCAAGCGATTTTTCAAATTCTCCTTTATTAAACCATGGAACAGTGCGCGAACGAGGTATTGTTCGCACATCAACAACATGAGTTATTTGATGTGCTTGAATTATTTCAAGAAACTCCTGCAAAGTATGTGTTGAATGACCAATCGTAAAAAGCTCAGGCATAAATCCCTCCCTTAAATTTACATTGCTCTCAAATCCTCAACAGGTTGTTGTTCTAAAGTCTTCGCTCCTACCCAACGTGGAAAAAATGGACGCAGCTTTTTGATAAAATCATAGGCCATCAATAATGCGCCTAAAGCAAATACAACATCTCCAGGAAAGCGTAACCATTGCCATAATAAGGTTGTATTATAAAATTCAAGGCTTCGTGAATGAGCAAAACCATGCTCATACACATCCATCAACTGCGCCCACCCAATAGGAAAGAAATTCAAAACAATCCATAAAACAAGCCCCAGGTTATATAACCAAAAAGCCCAGATTCCTAAACGATCACTCCATGGGTAGCGATCTCCTGCGGCATAACGTAAACAAAAATAAATTAAACCAAGACCCAGCAAACCAAATGCCCCGAATAGTGCCGTATGGGCATGGTTTAAAGTAAGAAAAGTTCCATGCTCATAATAATTTACAAGTGGGGCATTCAGCGTACCGCCACCAAATACTCCTGCGCCCACAAAATTCCAAAAAGAGGCCCCCAAGATATAGACATAGGCCAGATTATAGGTAAACGCACGTTCTCGTTTAATTAATTGACGATGTTCAATGGAATCAATGATAAGAAGAACCAAAGGCAATACTTCAATAAAGGAAAACATTGTTCCTAATGGCACCCACAGATCCGGAGTGCCAGTCCAATACCAGTGATGACCTGTGCCAATAATACCGCCTAAGAATATTAAAATGGTTTCAAAATACATTGTTCGTTCCGCTAAAGCACGAGATACAAGCCCTGTTCCCATTAAAAGATAAGCCGTAGCACACGCTGCAAAAAACTCAAAAGACTGCTCCACCCAGAGGTGAACCACCCACCAACGCCAGAAGTCCGTGATTGTGAACGATTTTTCAATTCCGGTTAAAGGAATCATGCCAAAACAATACAATACAGCCACATTTATCGTGCTTGCCCAAAAAAGATGCTCTAAACGAATACGACCGGTCCAAAACTCAACCGTAGCAGTTTTTAAGCCATTCCACGTAGGCCACATACCTCGGAACACGATAAAACTCCACAAGAAAAGCCCTAAACAGAATCCAATTTGCCATAATCGACCGAGCTGCAGATAGGATAATCCCTGATTACCTATCCAAAACCAAGATTCATTCACATATCCCATAATTCCCAAGTAATTACCAATGATTGCACCGCCCACAATAAAAAGGGTGACCCAAAAGAGAAGGTCGACTAGCAGACCTTGTCTTTTCGCTTCTTTTTTACTGATAAGCGGTGCCATAAAAACTGCCGCGCTCACCCATGAAAGAGCGATCCAAACAATCGGTGTCTGGATGTGTACATCACGCAAGAAATTAAAAGGTAAAAAATCATTGATATTTATTCCATAAAAACCCGTACGTTCTGCATAATAGTGCGCCATAATTACACCTACAGCGATTTGAATCAGCAAAACCAGTGCCACAATTACAAAATACTGCCCCACCTTGCGCTGACTCGGCGTTAAGGGCTCAAATCCCCAAAATATAGGTGTTTTGAATGCGTCATCAGGCCCACTCAAAAAGCGATGATAAATATAAAGTACTGCGCCAAACCCCAAAAATACGAAACAAAATGATACCCAGGTCCAGAAGAAAGTATTGGGTGTGGGTGTGTTACCCATTGTAGGTTCATAGGGCCAATTATTGGTATAAGAACTGTTTTGTCCTGGTCTATGAGCAATTGTAGTAAGGGAAGAATAAATTAGAAAATCAGCCGTCTGCAGGGCAGTTTGCTGATTCAAGCTGTACGCTTTGGTCCAACCGGTTTCTGGATCATGATTAAGTAGGGTTTGTGAAATTTGATTCCGCAATTGCACTATCGCATCAGCTACTGGCTGCGACAACATACTGATTGGTTGGCTCAAATCTGTCTGTTGTAAATCGCGTTGCATTGCTTGGCGAACGACGTATTGTTCCCCTTCAGCCAGATTCATAAAAGGTTTGCCAAAACGTTGTTGTGCTATTTTATCCTCTGTAATTCGTCCCAGGCTTACTAAATATTTTGCCGTATAATCCTCGCCAAAATAAGAACCCATTCCATAAAGACTTCCATAATCCATAAGGTCTGCACGTTGAAAACCTGCTTTACCCGCGACTATATCCTCTGCAGTCATGACGACCTGTCCCGAAGGGGATTGAAATTGCTGCGGTAAAGGAGGGGCAAGTTGATAGGTTTTATAGGTTCCCCAAATTAATATGATAAAGCAAATAATGGCCGTAATTAAAAGAACCCATTTTAATACGTTTGAGACTTTATCCGAGTTGATGGGTTCAGCGATTGAATTTGAGGATAGATAATCCATTCGACACATTCCTTATGTGAATATAGAGCTCATTTCCTACCATAAAGTTTTGCTCTAGTGCTTCTTTGTTTTAAAAGAGCGAAGTTCACCTAAGTTGAACACCGCAGAAACCGAAATAAGCAGCAGTATACAGCCTATCCCGAGCTAAGCTGATAATTTTATACAAAATTTATCATAAAACAAAGGCTTTCAGTGGATTGATTTTATAAACCGAAGATTATTTTAGTACCCTTTTTTCATCCAGTTTTTTTAATAATAAATGAAAATAAACAAGCCCTGCATAGGGATACCATTTCGCAGTGATTTCCGCTATTTTTTTATAATCTGGCTTCTTATCAAGATGTAACATTTGATATAAATTATTTTGTGCACCCACATCATCACCAGGAAAAATATCGGTTCGTCCCAAACCGCGTAATAAAACATATTCAGCCGTCCAACGTCCTATTCCTTTAAAACGACATAAAAAGCTAAGGACCTCATCATTTGATTTATTTTCCAAAGAACTAAAACTTGATTGATCGTCAACAATGGCCGCTGCGATTTGAATTAGAGTTTCACTTTTATGAGTGCTATAGCCTATTTTTTTAAGTTCAGAAACGGTGCAATTTGCCACTGCATCCGGTCTTGGAAATGCATAAAGGACTCGCTCTTTTTCCTGTAGTCTTATACTTAAGAACTCGGTCAATCGATTTTGAATATGCAATCCAGCGTCTAGAGATATTTGTTGACAGGAAATCGCATTAACCAGTGCTTCAAAAATGGAAGGAAATCGGGGGGGTTTAAGACCTTTAAATTGGCAAACAACAGGTTGTAATTGAGCATCTTGTTGCGTGATTTGATAAAAATGATTTAAATTGCATTTTAGCCCCAGAAGCTTCTCCAGTTCATTACCAATGCGGTTTAAAAATAACTCGGGGTATTCGCTCTCAATAGTGAGTAATAGTTGCGCCTCATTGAGTTCTTGTGTAACAACCACTTTGACAGGCATGTTGTCCATGACTAACAGTCTTGTGTAATGTTGCCCATCCCATAGATCCACATTGTTTTTACTTCTTCTGCGTAAAGCAAAAACAGTATAATCCAATCTAAAAGGCGCAACAGGATGTAAAATCAAAGAGGTGCTCATGCCCAAACCTGCTCTTTCGTTGAAAATATTCATTAATCCTTTTAATACACTAGGCAAATAAAGCTATAATTTCCACTAGAGGATCTGTACTCAACATATTTTAGAGAGGAATGCATGGCTGCTTTTTATGATGATCTTATTTGCTATAAACAACTCCATATAACCCATGATGGGAAGCTCAAATTCTTCCTAGAGAAGCACAGTACCAAAGAAGGAACCTGGGGTAAACTACAAGTTCACGCTGGGGAAATTGATTTTGTTTTCTTAGACGGACATGGAAACGAATTGTCTCGCCAATGCCTAAATGAAAAAAACGCACAAATCATAATCCCCCCTGCTTCTTGGCACAAGATAATACCCATCAGTCCGGTTTTTAATGCCTCTTTAGACTTTTATTGTAAACCCCATCGCTATTTTGATAAAAAATACAAATTAGGTAATGTGCATTCTGATTTATATTATGTTTATACCACCTACTTCCAGCACCAAAACAAATTAAAGATTCTTGATGTAGGTTGTGGTTCAGGAAGAAACCCTCTTTTCTTAGCACTTAAGGGGCATACGGTAACTGGAATGGATCATAATGAAGCGGCTATAGAAAACATTCGTAAGATCGCTCATGATGAAAAAATAGCCACACTTAATCCTGTAGTGCATGATCTCCACCATCCATTAAATCTTGAAAAAGAAGCTTATGATTTAGTCATTGCAACCGTATCCCTACAATTTTTAAATGCGGAACGAATTCCATCTCTTTTGCATGAATTACGAGATGCCACCGTAATGCAAGGATTTCATTTTCTGGTTTTCCCGATTCGGTCAGAGCAATTTGAATTACCCTCATTCTTTACTTACTTGGCCGACCCCGAAGAACTTTATCATGATTATCAAGACTGCGGCTGGTCCATTTTAGAATATAGAGAAACCATCGGGAAACTACATAAGCTTGATGAATCAGGCAAGCCAATTCAGGGTCTCTTTGGTCTTTTGCTGGCGCAAAAAACTTTGTAGCAAATTAAAATTTCAGTGGATGGGGTGTGAACGATTATGAAGGGTTAGACTATCCTTTAATACAAACAATAGGTATAAGCTTGGCGACCTTTTTGGTTAGTCCGGATTCTTGGGCCGAATCAACAACGAAATCAACATTCTTGTAGGCCTCCGGAGCCTCCTCTGCTACGCCCCGATAGGAACTACTGCGAATTAGAATGCCTTGTTGTGCTAATCGATCAATGATTTCACTACCCCTCCATTGCTTGGTGGCTTGATGTCGACTCATGGCACGTCCTGCACCATGACAAGCAGAGCCAAAAGATTTAAGTTCGGCACTTGCTGTTCCCACAAGAACATACGATGAGGTACCCATGCTGCCCCCAATAATTACCGGTTGGCCTACATGGCTTAAAGCTTGGGTTAATTGAGGATTTCCAGGACCAAAAGCTCGAGTGGCTCCTTTGCGATGGACAAATAAACGCATGGTCTTACCATCTACCTCATGCGTTTCCTCCTTACAGGTGTTATGGGATACATCATAGATAAGTTTGATTTGCGTTCCTGGTATCTCATTCTGAAAAACCTCACGCATAAAATGAGTAATAATTTCTCGATTTGCCAGGGCACAATTAATTGCTGAACGCATCGCGCCTAAATAACGTTCACCCATCGGGGAACGAATAGGCGCGCAGGCTAATTCTCGATCAATAAGTTGAATACCATATTGCTGTGCATGAATTAACATGGAACGCAGAAAATCGGTTCCAATTTGATGACCTAATCCGCGAGAACCGCAATGAATACTCACTACTACGTCTCCTTGAGCTAAACCAAATGCAGCAGCGGTTTTTTCACAATATACAGTTCGTACTTCTTGAATTTCTAAATAATGGTTGCCTGAACCTAAAGTACCCATTTCATTTTTTTGTCGTTTTTTGGCTTGTTCTGAAACATGTTCAGGTAACGCCCCTGCTACTCGACCATTATCTTCGATTCGTTCCAAATCTTCACGTTCACCATATCCTTGCTTGACAGCCCAAACAGCCCCACCACGCAGCATATCATCCATTTGCTTCATTGTTAGATTAATCCGGCTTTTACTTCCTACGCCTGCCGGGATATGAGCAAAGAGTGAATCTGCCAATTGTTCCTTATAAGGATCAAATTCTTCCCGTTTAAGACCTGTAGATAAAAGTCGTACCCCACAAGAAATATCAAAACCCACACCCCCAGCAGAAACCACACCGTCATTATCCGGATCAAATGCAGCAACACCTCCAATTGGGAATCCATACCCCCAATGTGCATCAGGCATAGCATAGGAACCACGAACAATGCCTGGCAAAGTTGCTACGTTACTGACTTGTTCATGGACTTTCATATCCATATTAAGGATCAACTCTTCTGAAGCAAAAATAATCCCAGGAACGCGCATCTTCCCATGTTTGGGAATTCGCCATTCAACATCACTTATTTTTTCTAACAGATTTAGATCCATTGGTTCCCTACCTTAATTCCTAAGAGCCTATTGAAATAAATTTAAGTCTTATACATCAACAACACATTGTGCGATCCAAGACTTATTGTCGTGGAACACTTTTAATTCGGTGAACGTAGCACCCTTGACTTCTACTGCGGGTTGATGTCGCTTGATATCCACGGGTTCTCCTGCAATTATAGCAGTTAACTGCAAATCCTTGATGGAAACCTCGAACTGGCTAAAAAGCATGTTATGAACAGCCATGTTATAAATGATGGCATTTAACCAGTCGACAAATAAAATTTCCTGGCTTGGTGCCTCACACGTTATATGCAATGTCTTATTGGGTTGGACCGATTGGGCGTTTGTAATCACATTGGTCAAAGCTAAAGCTCCCATAGCAAACGCCGCAGATAAAGTAGAACCATATCCTCTTACCCCGATATCTGATTCATGAGAAAAATGTTCCCATTTTTTTTTCGCAATCATTAGAATCCTGTTTTATAACTTGAGAAGGACCTGAATTAGTAAAACCCTAGTCCAGGAGAAAAATACCTTAACCTTTAAAATAATGGCCATCCAAGTCTAATATTTCTACTGAAAACATGATATTTAATTGATTTTCTTCCGATCTGAAAAAATCCTTTAATGAATCAAAAATCTCTTTAGCTAGGTTTTTTTTCTTAGCATCTTCTCTCCCAGGGAGTATTTTCAGAGTTAAATGTACAAATGCATTTTCAATTCTTTGATCTCCAATAAAAAATAACGGATGCACCATACATCTGCTCCTACAATTTGATAATTGAGTAGGAAGTTTTTCTGCAAGCAAATGATGTAACTTATCAAATAACTGATTTAAAGGCCGAGTCTTAATATTACTGCTTAATTCCAAAATCAAGTGAGGCATAATAATTAAACTTAAAATGGGTATAGTAAATCATAACGTGGCTTGAGGAGATGTTGCAAAGTAAATCAACTTTCTTGCCTAAAGCATCAACATTGGAACTCTTCTGTAACCTGCAGTTTTTGGTGCAAGGCATGTCGGTTACGGAAACACCGTCTACCTGAAGTAAATGAACACCGCAGAGCTCTATTATGTATATTAGCGCTTTGCATATACGGCTATAGACAGAATTACCATTCCCATCCCTATAGATTGTCCAGTAGTCAAACGTTCACCAAGCAACATCCAGGCAATAAGTACGGTAGCCAAGGGCATCACCGCGGTAGATAATGAGGCCATCACACCATCTACTTTCTGACATCCAAAATTCCAAAAAACATAAAAAAGGCCAGAGCTTAAACCTAAAATGATTAGAATAAGCCAATCTATTGGATGGATCGTTAAGTCACTCCAAGAACTAAAACTTAAACAAAGTATTAATAAAAGGGCATTCATAGCATTGAGTAAAGAAGAAATCAGAAACACTGGCAGAGAATTAGCATGTATTCTGCTTAAAATATAATAGGTCGCTTCGGGCAAAAGAGAAATTAAAACAAGTGCATCTCCAAAAAAAGAATGGTTCGCTTCAATTCCAGCCAGCTTATTGTAAGCAATAATTATTAATCCCAGTGTGGCAAATCCTACACAAATAGTTTTTTTCCCTGAAATTTTTTCACCCAGAATAAGCCAAGACATGATCGCGATGATGGCTGGCAAGGCACTGGTAATAATACCTGCCACATTAGCATCGGTATAATTTAATCCCCATAAGATAAGGAAATTAAACAATATTCCAGCGGAAATTGCCTGAGCCCCAATAAAATACCAATCTCTTAACTTCAACTGAGAAAAATAAAACCTAACCGGTTTGTTTTTCGCGGCTGTAAACCAATGCAAAGGCAATAAAATGAGCGCAGCCAGAGTAAAGCGGAGTGTTAATATAAATACCACGGGAATCGAAGAGAGGACATACTTGGAAAAAACAATATTTATACCCACCATAATTTGCGCCAAAATAAGGAAAAACATACCCTTGAAAAAAGAAGCATTGGATTTGTTCATAATAAATTACTTCATTGAATAAAATGAGAACGAATTCATAGTTTATCAAGTTTGAACTCAGTATGAGTTATCCATTTCACGCATTTTATGTGCTGATAACGCTTTTGTTCTCCATTGAGAAGGCGATTCACCAAATACTTTACTGAAGCGTCGACTGAACGCAGACAAATTTTCATAACCTACTGCAAGAGCGATGGCTTCAATAGAGCGATCTTGTGAAGCAAGTAATTGCTGAGCATGATGCAATTTTTTAAAGCGCCAGTACTCTGCCACACTACAACCTAGAGCAAGTTTGAATCGCCGTTGCAGTTGACTGATGCTGAGATAGCAATATTGTGCCACTTTACTTACATTAACTGCATGGGGAAAATTCAAATCAATCCAGTTTTTTGCCTTAATCGCAACGGGATCCAATTCAGGTGTACACGATTTAGTGGCAAAATGAATAATTAATTGATTAATCAAAGAATCAGCAAAAATATCTCCTTCATGATCTGCCAAGTAGTGATGTGTAAAGGTGATGAGTTTTTTAATATTGGTTGTTAAATCAAAGGCATGCGATCTACCCTCTTCGAAAAGATGATTTTCAGTAGGCACATCAATCACTAAAAAAAGATTTTCCATACTCCCAGCAAAACAATGCCTTTCATTAGGTGCGATGAATACTCCAATATGCTCCTTTACAACCCCTGAGTAATGACCCGCTTCTAACTCCATAGAACCGGAAAGAGGAAGAATCCATTGTGCAAAATCATGAGAATGACTACAACTTTCAGTATGATAGGAACGAAGCTCCATGCGATGGGTAATCAATTAATACTCACTATGTAAATAGTTCAAATTAAAGCAATTATTATATCAGGAAATGAGGCATGTAGGATGATTAATGAACAAATTTTGCTACTACAATTTAATTACCAGTACATCGGTAGGGTGAGAAAACAATTGATTTTCTGCAATAATTTGAGTCTTGGAATGTTCCTTACCATTTCCATAAAACCGATTTAATGAAGGTTTTAAAGTATCAAGCATGATGAATTCCGCCTCTTGTGCTTTTGCTATTTGCTTCGCTTTCTCAATTATTTGCCTACCTAAACCTAAACCGCGATAGGGTTTGTCCACATAAACATACATTAACTCACTCACAGCAGGCGCTTTAAATTTTTTATTGCTAAACTCAGCAGCCATTTCTTTGGGAAAAATAGCAAAAAGCGCGACAGGCTCATCGCCCAATGTTCCTACATACACATAATCCTTCAAGCCATTAAGAAGATTCTTACGGTATTCAACACCTTTATTCCGAATATATCCCCATTCACCCTCAGCCCAAGCTGCAGCCAACGACAAATGATCCATACATTCAGATAATGGAGTAAACTTCAATTTATGATTAAATAACGTGGTGCTAAAAATTAACATCTTACATCCTAATGCTTGTTTCTGAATTCGAATATTAAACTATAAACAATAGAGAGATAAACTTTTTTCAACGAGTTGCTAGGATAGAATATTCATTTCTTTAAATTTAAGATTATCGAACTAGAAGAAATAACAAGTCGCTAATAAGACCTATAGGAATCGTATATACTAGAATCTATAATCTTAATTAAGAATTGGAGCCTTTGCGTGAAGTCTGTTTGGAAGAAATTTAAAGAGTTTTATAATGCCTCAGCGGAAAATAGAATAGGATTTTACAACTTTCTTGCCTTTCTTGTTATTCCTATTCTCGGCATGACAATTTTGTATGTTCTAGTTCGTATTTTTTGGATAAAAGCCTGAGCAACCGCAGCAATAGGGGTTGCCCAATAGCCTAACTATATAGTAATTACAAAACTATTTTGCTTGTTCAATTTTTATATCGTGGGAACCTGTTCTAGATTCCATTTTTTTAGGTAAATCCACCCAGAGCATTCCCTTTTTAAAAGTTGCCTTCGCTTTAGCTACATCAACAGTTGAAGGTAAAGAGATAGAGCGTTCATATCGACCAAAGCTAATTTCTCTGGAAAGATATTTTTTACCTTCATTTTTTTTCGAACTGGATTTTTCGCCACTAATAGTGAGCACGTTGTCAGTAATAGCTACCTTAATATCTTTTTCATCCATACCAGGCATTTCTAATTGAACACAAAAATGCTCCTTGTCTTCCACAATGTCCATTGAAGGGGCAAGATCTAATTTTTCAAACTTCCCCCAATTAAATCGGGATGGAGAAAAAAATTCATTAAAATCGCTAAATAATCGATCCACTTCATTTTGAAGATTTAAAAATGGATTTTGTGAACGATTAATTTGAATTGAAGATCCTTTACTGGTACTGGAACTTTTGCTGGGAGTTCCTTTCTTAAATTGGGTTACTTTGCTCATGATACACCTCCATATAATCTATAATTGTGGTACATCCACCAGCTTTGTCAAATGCAGTCCTAAGCAATAAAACGTACCTTTTTTTATCCCAAGCTTGCATCTATGGTACTTCATAACTAAGATAACCCTGTATGTTCTAATGGTTAACCAGAATAAACTACACCCACCATATAGATTAATATGAATTTTTCTTTGTGTAAGAAATGATAGGTAGATTAGGGTTTTTCCTAATACATGTCGAAACAAAAAAACTAAAAAATTTTGCTTTTCGTTGGGAGTAAAACATGAAAACCCCCAATTCAAGAAATTCACAAATGGAAAAGCTTTTAAACCTAATTCATGATTTAAATCAACCTCTAACAGCAATTAAAGCCTATCTCGGCGGTTGCGAACTTAGACTACAAAAAAACGACTTACATCCAAAGCAAATGATTGAAGTTTTGCAAAAAATTAATGAACATACTGAGTTATTAAAAAATAAAATTGAATTCATGAAAGAGTTATCTGCTCAAGATCAATTAATAGAGCCTGTCAATCTGCAGAGCATGATTCTAGAGATTATTTCACTTTATTCCTATGAAATAGAACATCACAAATTAAATTTAATCTTGAATTTCGAAACAAATTTTCCCAACTTACGTATTAATCCATTTCAGGTTAAACAGATTTTATTTCGTTTATTAACAAAGTGTATTCATGCTATAGAACAAAATAAAATTTCTCAGGCAAAAATAGAAATTCAAACAATCAAGGACCAAAACACAGCAAAAATCATAATAAAAAGTTATTTTTTAATTCGAAAAGAAGACTTTGAAAGTGACCTTGCTTATTGTCGTTCTTTTCTTAATCTGGAAAAGAGTAGTTTATCAGCGGAATTATTTGCTGATAGTATTGTTTTTCAACTTATCATAGTTAATTAAGGTAAATGGATATGCCTACTAATTCGACAGTTTTTGTTGTAGATGATGATCCTGAGATATGCAAATCATTTCAATGGTTATTTGAATCTATCAACCTTCCCGTGCAAACTTATAAAAATGCTAAAGATTTTCTTTCCAGTTATACCCATCAACCTGGGTGTTTAATCATCGATGTGCGAATGCCCATAATGAGTGGTTTGGAATTGCTAGAGCATTTGAACTCTTCACATGCTCAGCTACCAGTAATCATCATTACAGGTTATGGGGATATCTCTATGGCGATCCGTGCTATGAAAGCAGGGGCAGAAGACTTCATTCTAAAACCAGTTAATCATCAGCATTTACTTGAAATCACCCAAAAATGTCTTAAAAAAATTAAAAGCAATAACCCATCCCAATCTAATATTGATGAGCGTATGCAAAGCTTAACCAAACGTGAAAAAGAAGTTATGGAGCTGGTTGTTGAAGGGAAGCTCAACAAACAAATTGCTTATGAACTTGATATATCCATATCAACAGTAGAAGTTCATCGTGCAAATGTGATGAGAAAAATGGGGGTAAAATCTTTAGCAGAGCTTATAAAAATTAATCTGATACACACAAAAATTATCGATCCCAACCTTTGCATCAATTGACGTATAAATAATTTTTGTGAGATACATCAGTGTATGAAAGATTGAGCAGCAATGCATTTTTTAACTTACAATTATCAAATTTATGCAACTAAAAAAAGAGCAATTTATTTTATTAGTCGAAGATAATACTGCAGTCCGAGAGGCTTTGGTTTGGGCTTTGGAATATGCGGGATATGAAACAGTGACTGTGCAAAATGGCCAAGAAGCATTAAATTTACTGGATAATGGTTCTTTGCCCATGGCAATTTTTTTAGATTTGATGATGCCTGTTCTCGATGGCTTTGAATTCCGAGAGAAAAAAAAGATATCTCAGCGGATAAGACATATCCCAACAATTATAACTTCCGCTAAAACCAATTTGGAAAAAATGGAAAAAATGCCGTATGAAATTTTTTTACCCAAACCTTTTGAACTTAATGATTTATTTCATGCTCTTAAAAAAATCTTGTAATTCAAATTAAAATATTTTGATGAATGGATCGATCAATGTATTAAGCATTTATGAATTGGAATTTTAAACTTAGGTTTAATTTTACTTTGAGCGTATATGCGACTTGTTCCATTCTTTTAGAGAAATAAGTCGCTATTAGTTTATAGAGTGGATACGAACGGAAAAAACTTTAAATCCGAAAAAACAATAAAGAACATTACAATACAATAAGCAGCAAATTGTTTTTCAAATTCAAAACTAAAGGATTTATAAGAAAAAAAAAATTAAGTAATACATTCGGTGAATTAAGGATTACCCTATATTTGTTTAAGGAACTTATAAAATGGATTCAAAGATTATCGAAGAGTCATCATTCCAAATTCAAAAAGAAATTAAAAATTTGCAAGACCGTTTGTTATTTAAAAGAAATAAGTTAAATGAAAAAGAGCAAGAAATAAGTTCTCTCCATTGTGAAATAGAAGAATTAAAAGTTCAAATTAATGAATTTTATGATTTTAATTCTTCAGCATTTTTTACGATCGATGAGAATTTTTTAATTCATGCTGTAAATTTTCAAGGTGCTCTTTTACTCGAATACGACCGTAACCAATTAATTAACAAGAATTTTTTAAATTTTGTAAATCATCTTCAAGAAGATACTTTAAAAAAGTGCATTAAAGATCTCATTAGAAACAATGTTAAGCAAGTTTGTGAGTTGGAATTATTACAAAAAGGAGGAAAACGTAAATATATAAATATCGAATGTTTCTTTACCAAGGATAAATTAATCCTACTGCTCCTGAGAGATATTACTTATATACGCCAATTAGAATCACAACAAACTCAATTAAACCAATCAATAGAGACAATTACTAATTTATTGAAAAATGTTTCAGATGCAATTGCTACTTTAGATAATGAATTTTATTTTAAAATAATTACTCCATCTTTTACTGAATATTTTTCTAAAATTTTTGCAATTGAAATTGAGCGGGGAATGAATTTCTTTACGCTTATTTCTACCTTTTCAGAATATAAGCAGCAATTTATTCATGCTTGTCAACAAGCTTTATTAGGGATTGGAACATGTATTTTAATTGAAAATACGGGTGAAACACCTGAAACTAATTTTTGCATTGAATTAAATTTTAATCCAATCCATAACCACTTTTCTCAAAAAACCGAAATTATTCTGCTTATTAAAGATTTGACCGATATTTTTTTACAAAAAAAATTAAAAATGAAAGAACAGGCCAAATTAGTTGATTCAATTCGCTTAAATACCATGGAAGGAATGGCATCGGCATTAGCTCATGAAATGAATCAACCTTTAACGGCGATTTTTCTGTATAGCCAAATGTGTCTCTTGAAAATTAAAAAACTAGTCGAAGAAAATAAATTAAACGCTAATTTATTATCCTTAATGAATAAAATAATTACACAAGCCAAACATGCTAGTGAAGTAATGAAACGTTTGAAAAGCTTTATTTATCAAGATGTATATTTACTGGAATTAGCGGATTTGAATTCATTAATTAAGGACACAATGATTTTTCTAGATTATGAATTAAGCAATTCAAAATTAAAAATCAATTTACAATTAGATGAAAATCTCCCTCAAGTTCATATAGATAAAATTCAAATAATGCAAATCATTATAAATTTAACCCGCAATAGCATGGAAGCGATGCAAGAACTCAAAAACCATACTCCTGAACTCACCATACAAACAAAAAATGAAGAGAAACATATTGAAGTTCATTTCCGTGATAATGGGAAAGGTATCATTCCCGAACATGTGGAGAAAATTTTTAACTCTTTCTTTACCACCAAAAATCAAGGGAACGGCTTAGGTCTTAATATTTGCAAAAACCTCATTGAGGCCCATCAAGGGAAACTTTCTTTAAAAGCTCATAATGGAAAAGGCGCTTGGTTTGTTTTTACGTTACCAAAATAGCATTCTCTTTGTGTAATGGGATGCTGTTGCTGATCAATGATGATACACTATCAACTTTAAATTATCACAATAGATTTATTTCGACATTTATTGATTAAAATAGGACCTTTATATGAGAGCAACATTGGCAAGAAACATTACGTTAACGAGTCTTCTCGCGGGAATTTATATAAATACCTCCTTTGCTCATGCTCATCATGAAACAAGCTCCATAGGAAATCCTGTAGCCGCAACAAACACTACCAAAATAATAAAGGTAACTGCCTCAGATGATATGCGCTTTACTTTTTCAGAAAAACCCGAACTTCATGAGGGTGAGATCATCACATTTGAAGTCACAAATATAGGTAAGGTAGCTCATGAATTTTCTATAGGTGATGAAGCAGAACAAAAAGAACACCAGAAAATGATGCAGTCTATGCCAGGAATGGTTCATGAAGATGGCAATACCATTACAATTAATCCCGGGGAAACCAAAAAATTGACTTGGAAGTTTCAATCCAACTCAAAACATGAAGTGGTTTTCTCCTGTAATATTCCCGGTCATTTTGAGGCCGGAATGTATATGAAAACAACCATTGCAAAAACTTAAATAAACTACTAAATCATAAAAATTGCATCTCTAGGAAGAGGAAACTTTGTAAACATCTTTAATTTTGATAATTTAATACCTAGGTCCTCTTTTTCTAATTTGCACTATACGTGTTTTCCTTAATTTCATCAGTACGATCAAGGATGTTAAAAAAAGTAGATAGCACTTAAAATGGCAACAATTGTTGATAAGAAGCTCAATAATACTTTATTCCAAAAAATAAAAACGATAGAATGATTTTTAAATCGTTTTTTTATTGATAATCAAACAGACTTACTGATATACCAGTATAATACAATGTTTCATAATAGCTTAGTTGGCTGTATCTCGATTAATGCATCGAAGTAACCTAAAGAATGGAGTCATTATGGATAATAAAAACATAGAAACGTTTGAAGAAAAAGAAAATCAAATTGATGGAATCGTGGTTTATCTTTTAAAAAAATATGCAATAAAAAACGAATTTTCAGCAAAGGTTGATGCGGATTTGCCAGAAGAAATGGAGGCGTAGACCGACGGGTCATATGAGCCACTGTTCTGTTTAATAACATCAAATAAAAGGAATGTGGATTGAACAAGAAGTTCTGCAGACCTCTGGCCCGCGGAATTTCTATGTGGGTTTCATTAACTTATCTAATCTTACTGTAGGGTAGGACAAATAAAACTAAACAACTTGTACTTCATCCGCTAAAAGCCCCTTCTGTCCTCTCCTTGTTTAAAGACTACCGCGTCTCGTCGAAGTGTCTTAAAAACAGTTTCTTGAATGGAGCTAAATGTAAAAAATACTCCTGTTCTTCGCATTGAATAAATCCAAGACCTTGCGTTCATTAAACCATTTTACAGTTCTTTTTATTTTTTCTGACCTTGTCATATTCCTTAATGCTGCGAGTTCAAAGCAATGTCTTTTGTTGGAAAAAATTTTAATGATAACTATGTTTTAAGCACAACAAAGAAGATCCCCCCAGGATGATTCATTTTAAAATCTAGGTACTTTTATACAATGGTGGGTTTTACTTAGAAGAATTAAGGTAAATGGGCAGTACCGCTTTCCTAGCTGTTAGGGTCGCTAAATTAACCTATCTTATCGGAACCTGATAATTTAGAGCAATTCTGGAATGAGGGATAGGAGCTGCGATCAAGTACTAGATCTCATTCTTTTAAAACTCATAATGATTAACAGCATTAATAAAGTAAAAGGTGTAATAAAAATCATCAACAAAGGCCACAGATTGGAGCCTAAAAATAATGCAAAAACTGTATAAACAAGTAAAGGCAGACTAATGAACAAAGGAATGCAAGCAAATCTTCGCCATCTACCAGTCCATTTCCATAACAATCTGAGCTGCAAAATCCAGTATATGGGTATCGAAAAACAGAGTAGTTGTACGAATAAAATATCCCAAGTTGAAAGGGATTGTTTAGGTTTCACTCTGGCTTGCTGCTGCCGATTCAGCTCGTTTACCCATGAAGCCTTTGGATTCGATAAACTATTATTATCCTTTTGCCAGGTTGCTGAAAGTGGTATGGATTGGGTTTCTAACAGCTGCCAATTTGCATCATAAACCGAGACCTTTACGGAATCAATCTGGGTTTCTTTGTAATAAGACACCCAGGCAATCGCTTGATCTTCACCTGCAGGATAGGCTGGTGACGGATTCATACGGATATTGGCCTTTATTTCCTGTCCGTTATATATTCCCATAGCCTGGAAACGTAACGGCTGTTCACTTTGATAATGAATTAGAATATACAGCGCTTCGTCTTGATGTAATAGTGCAGGTGATACCGGACTTGTTTCTCTCAGTTCTACATTCAAAGCCCTGACTGTAGTAGCATAGGATAACAAAAGCCCAATCAAAACAATCAAAAGAAATTTAGTTTTGAATGATTCATTATGTGGGTAAAGTACTCTACTAAAGAAACGACTCCATGTCATGGTATACCTTGAATACCCTAGTTAATTACAGATTAGTATGACAAAACATAGCGGTCAAACCAGAACTGTCTGACAAGATGTTGGAGAAAGGTGAAAATGAAATCCCGTATATGTTTGTATACGGGATTTCATTAATCAGTGTTGTGTTTTTTCCTTTGCTTGACCGAACAGCCAATCAAAACTTACCTCGAGCTCATCGGCAATTTTATGCATAGAAGGAGTATCTAGAGCAACAACTCCATATAACAGCGCTTCTATTTTATATTTAGGTAATTCAAACAATTTAGTACATACTTGAACCCGCTCTGTCATTAAGGCTGGAACACCTAGTTCATCAAGTTCATAGTTCAAACGTTCAGTGAGTTTTTTGTTTGACATGTTAATCTCCTCTTGCCTTTTCATCAGTGTAAAACAATTAAGCTTAAGGATTGATTAACATAGAAAAATTTTTTAAAAAAATAGGGATAAGCCGCAGAACATCAGAATATGACCTTAGACTTTGCATGTGCTAAGAAAAATTAAATAACACCAAGCCATTATTGTCTTCCCCATTACTTATAGCGCAAAACCAATCGACAACCAATTTTTGTTTATGGAGAATGGGATCGAAAAAATCCACATGTAGTGTTGCAGTATTATCCTCAAAAATACTTAAGCGACCAGAAAGCGTTAAAAACTCTCCCGAAGAACTCTCAATAAAAATTTTCATAGAAGTAGTTACAGTATCCATCAAATGATCATTAACATTCTTTTTCCCATGAAAAAACTGAGTAAAATTAAATCGAGTCGTGGCACCATCTAATTGTTTTCTTATTTGTGCCTGAAGTTCCGGACCTTTTACTTCACAGTTATCAAAATGTATAATTGCTCGGACATCATTCCCACTCTCAACCGCTGCCACTAATTGCAGATAATTAGTGATATTGTTAGTAGGAGTGAGCGGCGTGACGATGGTTTGCGCATTGGCTTGACCCAAGAAAAGCAACAGTAAAATTCCCACTCGACGTGATTGCCAAATTCTCATATATCCTCCGTGACTCTATGCTTATTTGGAATTTTTCTTATATAGAGAGAAACTAATCCCATCATTATTCTGCTATTTAAAATAGGAGACTTTAGATACATTAAGTGTAGATCTATGTTTCATTTTGTCCATATTTTATATTTTTTATACAGTTGCTTTCATTTACAGATTGTGATTTGATTTGGTAAAGGAATTAACTAATTAGTAAAATGATATACGCCCTCTTCGTGCTTCTCCTAATCTTTCTACTAATTGTAATGCAAAAGCATTTTATTGCATTTAATCGAATAATCCCCGCTTTATCCTCTGAGGCCTCCAACGATAATGCTTTAGAGCATGAAGATTTGTTAACTCTGTTTGATAAATTTAATTATCAACACGATGATGGGGTGTGTCATGGTTTTACTTTAACCTGGGCTCAAGAAGCAGCATTAGGACTAGATTATCAATTTTATAGCCGTCTTAATCTAATCAAACGAGAAAAACAAACTTTACCCAATAGCTTATACGCTATAACAGAAAAAATAAAATCAAGCCAAACTTTATCTAAAAAAGAACAAAAACGGATTGAAATAAGGCCTTTTCTGGAAGCCATATGTCTGGCTCAGTCTCCTGATAATTATTACGAATTCTATTCTCAAGCACTCCAACAATCGAATATTGATACCATCTACAAAATGATCCAGCTTCATCTGTGTAGATCTCAAAGTACGGTTAAAAACTTATTTGGTAAAACAATGAGTTTTACATGTCCTACAGACCTCAATAAATTTTTACAAAAACTCAGTGAAATTCTTTTTATTAAAAATAATGTCGTAGTGGTATGTAGCAGTGAAGAGCACACAGTAGGTTTTAAAAAGTACAAAAATAATGTATGGTTATTCATGGATATCAATCACTTATATGAACAAAGCGAAGAGTATCCTTATCAACTTTTAACGAGCGAAGAACTTTGCCCAACCCTATATCAGTCCCTTTTTGAGACTAGTAAACAATTAGTATTTCACTGCTCTTTCATTGCAAAAACCGGCCAACGAAATTTAACCCAACAAATACAATCTCTCGATGCATTGTATCCGGTCAATTTTGAGGACACCAAAATCAGTAATTGTCGTGGCTATGGTCCATTAGCCATCGGGGTTCAAAATGACGATCGCCATACAGTCTGGAAGATACTGAGATTACATAATAAATCGCCGGTAATCAGCCAATCCGAATTAGAACATGCATTCTTTTATGCTGCAGCCTGCAATCGTTCTCATATGATGTATCAACTGATGGGTATTCCCAAGATAGATATAAATAGTCCTTGTGACAATGATGGCGCCTCGGCCCTTTGCGTTGCCTGTACGTATGGAAATGAAAGTGTGGTGCAATTATTGCTTCGCAATGGCGACATTAACGTTAATATCAAGAACTCCAAAGAAATGACCCCTTTAATGCTGGCCTGTAAATCAGCTTATACCAAAAAAAATCATGCATTATTTAAATTGCTTTTAGACGCTGGCGCCGATCTCACGCTCACGAACCAGAAGGGAGAAACCGCTTATGAGATCGCAGAAAATCACGGTAACCAAACAGCACTGGATGCAATAGCCTTTTATAGTTCAAGAACCAATCATCAATTCGATCCAGATAGATCACCTGAGCGGCTCTCGACAACAAAAACAACATCAAACACGATATTTTCGTTCTTCAAGCATACTTTTTTTGATACAAAAAATGAGGTTTTCACTGCCAATGAGGTATTACGTTCTGCTAATAATTCAAAAATTAGGTAAGATACAAAAAATCTTAAATCATTTTATTCGAGTGTACCCTTGCCATGATTTCGTAAATTACTATACTATTTTATTTATTAGTTCATAAGGATATAAGCTAATGCAAAAAATAACACCTTGTCTATGGTTTGATGGTCAAGCTGAAGAAGCGGCTAATTTTTATATTTCTGTTTTTAAAAATGGGAGTATTGAACAAACTTCTTATTACGGAGAAGAAGGTTTTAAAATACACCAGAGACCTATCGGCAGTGTTATGACCGTAATTTTTAAGATCAATGGTCAAAAATATATGGCTCTTAATGGTGGTCCTCAATTTAAATTCAATGAGGCCATCTCATTTATAATCAATTGTGATACTCAGGAAGAAATTGATTACTTTTGGGAACATCTTTCTAGCGGTGGAGAGGAAGGACCTTGCGGTTGGCTCAAAGATAAGTTCGGTATTTCCTGGCAAATCGTTCCGACTGTTTTAGATCAATTAATGCAAAATACAGCTACATCAGGAAAAGTGATGAATGCTTTATTGAACATGAAAAAACTGAATATAGCCACACTCAAAGCAGCTGCAGAATAATGGTCAATCTAACATTTTGTGACTGTAAATAAAGTGCTAGTTGTATGATTTTTCTGGACTTAAAGTTAAAAGTTATCCAATATTTTTAGTAAGTTACTTACTTATTCAATAATCAAATTAAATTGAAAGAACCCTTTTAATTCTCCAAAAAATATGGCATCTATGCATCTAGCCAAATAATATTAAACTCTACAAACTAATAGAAGTTTTATACATATTAAATAATTGGGACCCTGCTCCATTTTTAGATGAAGTCGAGTCAATTGATATGAAATTTTAAAGCGGAAATACACACAGGAGAAGGATAAGGATATGAATTTCGAAGAATATAGTGTTCAAAAAAACCAGGGAAAAGATGTAAATCTCAAAATAATGCCACAAGAATTTGAGGTAAAAAGGCTCTGTAAAAGCTCTTTATTTACAAGTTCAAGTCTTTATAAACATAAAAGGAAGCAACCCTCATGAATGAAAATAATGATTCAGTACAGTTACGCTCAAACGAAGAATTAACCAATTTCAGAAAAAAACATTTTTTGCCTACCGCAGGATTTTACCACAAAGAGCCAATCCAGCTCGTCAAAGCACAAGACACGTATGTATGGGACTCAGAAGGAAAACGTTATCTAGATGCTATTGGTGGAATTGTTTGTATCTCAGCCGGACATAATCATCCTAAAATTAAAAAAGCTCTCATTGAAGCAATTGAAAATGATACCATTCAACACACAAGTCTTCTTTATTTAAATCAGGCACCTATTGAAGCTGCCGAACGTTTGCTTGAAGAAGCACCTTATGGCATGGACAGAGTATCTTTTACTAATTCCGGTTCAGAAGCCAATGAATTAGCCATCATGGCAGCACGCCATGCGACAGGAGAAACAATGGTCGTGAATGTGCGTCATTCTTATCATGGTGGAACCTCTGCTGCACTTGCCTCTTGTGGCCATTCAATATGGCGATTTAAAGCGCAGCCTGTTACAGGCGTAACCTCTGCAGTTGAACCCTACTGTTACCGCTGTCCTTTTAAACAAAAACCAGATAGTTGTGATCTATCCTGCGCAAAAAATGTTGAAACAACCATTCAGAATTCAACGCATGGAAAAATCGCAGCTTTTATTCTTGAACCCGTGATGGGTGTTGGTGGCTTTATTACACCTCCAGATGAATATTTTAGTGAAGTTGCCCGTATTGTGCATAATTACGGTGGCAAATACATCAGTGATGAAGTTCAGACCGGGGCCGGTCGTGGTGGCGGTGATCTCTTTCTCACCAAAACTTTAGATATCGATGCAGATATGGTGACTATGGCTAAAGGCTTAGGTAATGGCGCTCCCGTTGGCGCTGTGCTTATGAAAAGTGACGTCGCGGAAACAATGACTGGCAAAACATATTTTAATACGTTTGGAGGTGACCCATTACAAATGATCCAAACCAAGCTCACTTTGGAAATTATTAAAGAAGAACAACTCATTGAAAATGCACGTGCCATGGGAGATTTATTAAAAGATGGTTTTTGTCAGTTACAAAAGAAGTATCCTCTCATTGGCGATGTTCGTGGTCGAGGATTAATGTTGGGAATTGAATTAGTTAAAGATCCTCAAACAAAAGTACCTGCATCTGATGAAGCATTTCAATTAATGGATCTTTGCAAGGATAAAGGACTCTTAGTTGGAAAAGGAGGACAGTTTGGTAATGTTTTCCGAATTGCACCCCCTTTAACAATTAATCGAGAGCAGGTCAACTTCATACTTGAAACACTCGATCAATCTTTAGCAGAACTGACCCACGCTTATACTCCGTAATAAACTACCAAAGAGGTTGGTCATTCTCACTGGTCATTCCCGCGCAGGCGGGAATATCCCACGACTTAGTAAAGAATTAAATTGAATCGATAGCTTCTCACCTGCCGAACATTACAAACCTCAGAATGCCATTACCTCAGGTCAGCCTGACCAATGTGAATTATTTCGAAAGTAATTTGGAGAAAGCTGCCTTTAGGTAGTCACATTGGATAAAGATTACGTATCAACATATACTTCGCGTACTAGAGCTAACCATGCTTTTGCTGCCTCAGAAAGATACGCCCCACGTCTCCAGGTCATTGCCATATTCCATTGAAACTCATCTCCTTTCAGTAATGGATAGGAAACTTGGGGATTTGACTTTTCAAGAGCGATCATTCTTGGTAAAAACGCCACACCAAGACCTGCAGCAACCAGCTCCAACATAAAATCAATCTGACTGCTTTGGGAAACTACTTTAGGCTCGAAACCCGCCTTATGGCTTGCATTCAGTATGATTCGATGTAAGGCAAAACCACTACCAAATAAGATAAACGGCGTATCTTTAAGCTCGGATAAACCAATTGCATGCCGACTTGCCAAAGGATGGCTCGACGCCAAAAGAGCAACTAAGGGCTCACTCCGGATTAATTGACTATCGAACTCATCGGAAGTTGTTAATAATGTTCCTGCAAAATCGATTTCTCCTGCTCGTAAACATTCGGCAAGCTTTACACTTCCATGTTCGATCAGTTCTACTTCAATACCAGGATAACGTTGATTATAACGTGCAAAAAGAGGCGCAAATAGAGTACTGCTACCCACTGGAGCAATACCAAGACGTAATCTTCCTTGCTTCAAACCACGAAGTTCATCAAGTTCTTTTAGAAGATCATCGCACTCTGCAAGCAATTTAATACCTCGACGATAAACAATTTCACCCGCAGCTGTAGGAATACTACGCTTTTTAAATCGCTCAATCAGAGGAATGCCTAGATCTTCCTCAAGCTGCTTTATTGCTTTACTCACGGTAGACTGAGTCGCAAAAAGAGTTTCTGCTGCCTTAGAAAAACCACCTTGGCGAACAACCTCAATAAACGCACGGAGAAGTTTTAATTCCATAATTATTCCATTTTAGAATCATTATTAGTCTATAAATTCATTTTATTCATATTATAAAAAAGTGTAAACTTAATTGAAATTGGAATAATCAAAATGAAAAAATATATAACATCTAAAATTCAGCACAATGCAATACTTCAAGTTGGATTAGTATGTCTTTTCTGGTTATCCAGCGAACTTATAGTTCACTTTTTAAAGCTTCCCTTTTCAGGAGGAATTTTTGGTTTGGGGATGGTTTTACTGCTTTTAGCTACAAAACGTTTAACCCTCAATCTCATAAAACATGGAGCGGAATTAATCCTTGCAGATATGTTGCTTTTTTTTATTCCAGCAATTCTTGCGATACTTGAGCATCACGAGTTTATTGGTCTTTTGGGCCTTAAAATTCTCTTTGTTATTTTGCTAAGTACTTTATGTGTCATGTTAGTTACTGGGACTGTTGTGGATTATTGTTATCATTGGAGGACTAACCGTGTTAAGTCACATTCGCTCTGAACCCATAGCGCAAACCATCTTCTGGTCCTTTATAACCATTGGCATGTATTTTATAGCCAAAAAATTATATATACGCTGGTCATTTTGGTGGTTAATGCCTCTGATATTAACACCTACAATTATTGGAGGCCTTATTCTTTTGCTCCATCAAAACTATCAAGACTATTTTCGAGGCACCCGATGGATAGTCCAATTAATTGGACCGATGACTGTTGCCTTCGCAATTCCTATTTATGAGAAACGTGCCCTTATACGTCAACATTGGCTTGTACTTTTAATTGGGGTATGTGTCGGAAGTTTTACCTCAGTATTAACAAGCTGGGGATTAGCGATGTTGGTAGGACTTGATAAAAATATAAGCTTAAGCCTATTGCCTCGTTC
Source organism: Legionella sp. PC997 (assembly GCF_014109825.1). Taxonomy (NCBI): domain Bacteria; kingdom Pseudomonadati; phylum Pseudomonadota; class Gammaproteobacteria; order Legionellales; family Legionellaceae; genus Legionella; species Legionella sp. PC997. Next base: position 955,934 of record NZ_CP059576.1, on the reverse strand, counting down.
CCTCAGCACGCCCTTCGCGCTTGAAGCATCACATAGCATAGGCGGCAGCCCAGAATTAACAGCGATATTTGTGATTATTACAGGGATATCGGGAGCGGTTATTGGTGAGCTCCTTCTCAAACGTTTTTCATTTCATTCAACCCTAGCTCGTGGGTCTCTTTTCGGTGCTGGAGCACACGCAGCAGGTGCTGCACAAGCTCATAAAATAGGGCCTCCCGAAGGAGCGATTGCTGGCTTGGTTATGATTTTAGTAGGGCTCATAAATGTACTACTTCTTCCTATTACTCGCCATTTTCTGCACTAAGCATTAGACTCACAACTTAAGATTTTAAAAATATTTGAAGATTAATCCACGGCGAGCATAATTTTTCACAAAAAGTTGGAGAAGCAAGTAAAAATAGATTCCATTAATACGAAAAAAGTTTTAAATTCTATCAACGCCTACTAATACTAAGAACAAGTTTACCATGCGCTTAAGACTCCTTTTTTTATTAATTTTTTTTGTTAATGCTGCAATGGCAAGTCCATGGTTTACAGGACCATTACTTGCTCCGGCTGGAAAAACAATCCCCAGAGGCCATCTAAATTTTGAACCCTATGCATTTTACAGCGGCTATCCCAAAGGGTTTAGAAACTTTGAAGTTGTTCCTATTCTCAGCGTGGGAGTTTTTAGTTTTGTAGATTTACAAACATCGATACCATATGATTACAGTTGGGATAATGGGCAGCATGGAGATGGTGTTGGAGATTACAGCTTAGCATTGGGATTTCAAGCTTTGCGACAACAAGAAGGTTCTTGGCTTCCCGATCTTCGCATAGTAGTACAAGAGGTTTTTCCTACAGGACGCTATGATCATTTAGACCCTAAGAGGCTGGGTACCGACCAAACCGGTTTAGGATCCTATCAAACTTATCTTGGTTTTAATTTTCAAAGATTGTTTCAGTTGAAAAATGACCATTATTTGCGTACGCGTTTGAGCTTGGTAGGGGCAAAATTTTCTGATGTCGAAGTGCAAGGAGTGAATGTTTTTGGTGGTAGCCCTACCACCGAAGGTAGGGTAAAACTGGATAATAGTTATTCTGCCGACTTAGCCTTTGAGTATACGCTAACCCAAAATTGGGTTCCGGTTTTTGAAGTTTTGTTTGTCCACAACCCCAGCAGCAATTTTGATGGTAATCCAGGATTCACGCCGGGGGGTACTGTGGCAGGTATTGGAGGAAAAGCGAATGAACAAGTGTCACTCGCTCCTGCTATTGAGTATAATTTTACCTCCAATCTCGGTCTTATTGGTGGAGTTTGGTTTTCTGTAACTGGACCTCATGCAGCTAAATTCGTAACTGGTGCTCTTGCACTTAATTGCTATTTATAAAGCTGTCGTTGACCGCTTCTTACGCAGCAGGAGCGGTCAGTAAGCGAGCTTCGCTTCCTTCTTCCGGTAATTGCTTAGTAAGCCAATGATCTTTTAAATCTACTTCTCTATCCGTTTCTACCTTGTTAAGGAAACTACTGAAAAATAAAGTTTTTCCTGCAGCTAAACGCCCTAGTCCTATAAAAATCCCTAAGCCAAAAAAAGTGACACTCACAATCATCGCGATATCAGCTATTAGACGGCGTCCATCGTGGCGATGTTTAAATTCAGCGTGGGCGGCATTAATTATATTCTCAGCTTGCTTTTTTAGGGGAAGGTCTGACAATCGGATATCCAAGGCCTTTTTATAAAATTGATCAATTGATTGATCGTATTCGCTTTCATATTTCTTCTCTTTACTAAGAGCAATTTTTTGATCTCGGAACTCTTTTAGAGTTAATAGATCCTGAATCAAAACTGAAGTGAACTTTTCATATGATTTTTGCCTTAAAATTACTTGCTTAAAAATTTTATCTTGTAAAAGTGCCTTCATTAATTGAATTTGGAGCGGTTCTTTAATGCCATTAAGGATTGGTTCCAGCCGGTATAGAAGCGGATCTACCAGTTGTGTTGGAGATTCAGGTGAAATAACTTTGACCTCAAGTAGCTGTTCATATATATATTTGGTCCGAACTAATTTCTTATGAATTTTTTTGGCACATTCAGCAGTCAATTCAGGATTTAATTGCTCAAAATTTTCTATGATTATGGAAAATGATGGATTATCAAATATACGTTTTTTAGCATCTACAGAAGTTGCTTTCCTTAGCTCAAAATATAATTGATACAAACTATCCTCTGTTTGTTTTATTTTATATTCATCTTGAAACGGGTCGGGTGGTAATTTTTCAATTAATTGCTTTAAGAATACAAAGTTTCTTCTTTTCTCTGTAAACTTTTGGGCTGAATTGATTTTTTCAAGATACGCCTTAAAAGCAAGCGCTGTGGAGTCTTGCAATTGAGGCGCATAATGTTTTTGCTCTTTTTCCGGAAGCCTTTGGTATTTTTGCTCTAATACTTTAAGCGCTGCATTGGGATCTTCTTCTTTTGCAAAATCGTGCAGAAGCGTTAGGAATTCGCGTAAATTTACAAGTTCACACTGAGCCTGTTCAACCGCTTTATGAGCCTCAAAAATAAAGGAAGTTTCATGCGCTAACTTTTGCAGCTCTGTAAAAAACCTCTCTTTGTCAATTAGATCCACATGTTCTTTAAACTGACGAACCTGTTCTCCAAAATGGTAAATCGTACGTAATTTAATGATTTTCTGTTCAATATTATCTTTACGCTTTTTAAAACCCACCTCTTCAATTTGAAATGCTTTATCCATACGTAGCCACAATTCTTGATTATTCGTGACTCGTCGAACTAAAGCACTCGGCATTTCTGCATTTAACTCTTCCAAACATAGAGTAACAAGTTGCACACCATTCATTTGGTGCAGCTCCTCATCACTAATAGGATAGAAAAATGGACTTTCAAAAACCTCGACCGGAAGCTCCTGAATGTTACTGGAGTGTTTTGTTAATTCTTCATTTGCTTTTTTAAATCGTTCAACAGCTTCTTGAAATAAAGTGACTGTAGCATTCATCTCCTCCCATGAGGTTTTGGCTATTTGTTGCTTTTTTAAATCTCGGAGTATTAAAACTACCTCAGTACCCGCAGATAGTAAGTTACTTATTTTGCTCCAGTAAGTATGAGGTTGATGGATTCTACATTCTGCAGCAGGATGTTCGTACGGCTTAAACGGCAAAGAACAAAGATCGGTACTATTTAAAGCATATAAACGTCTTAGGATGGTACTCTCACGATACTGGGGCAAAAAAGCATGTCCCTCATTAAGCTCGGTTTTTTTATTCGAGTAATTAGCTAGAATATTTGTTGTTTGAGAAAAATTGTGTTCCCAATGATTAAGAGCCTCTGCGTTTTCAGCTAAATAGTCTACATATAAATTAAATTGTTTCGCCAGATCGTTTAAATCTAATTTCGAGTAATCAATTAGATTGATTTGAGCAAGGGGTAAGAGATTTTTTTGTATTCCGGATATCAGTTGAGGAAATGAAATTTCCTCGCTGGTTGTTAAAGTGATAGGTTGAGTAAATTCTTTTGCCCGGTCTGTAATTTTTCTCAGCTTATCAATAGACTCTATACTGATAGAAACTGGCTCATCGCATAACACCCAGCTTGTACTTAAATCAGATATCTCTTCTAAGGATGATGGGAAGGGATTTTGCAGGGCATTTATTTGGATCTCAATCTGTTGAAGAAAAAATTCCAGTGCTTCTTGCTCTTTGGTAATGGGCTGTTTCTTAAAATGCTTTTGCATAATCAATAGCTTTTCCAAGATAACTTTGCTTTCTTCCTGTAAATCATCGTATTGATTTCTTAGCAACAGTTCCTGATGGGTTTGTTTCAATTTCGGATCAATCCCAAGCTGCAATTTAAATAACTTTTGAATGCGATCAATAGCTTTCTGGTACGGAAGTGGAATATTTTTTAATTGCTTAATTTCTGCAATCTGATGTTTCAACGGTTCATAACTATTCACATCACCTTGTTGTAATTTTTTAATCGTTAATAACAAATTGGCCTGTAGGTTTGAGAGAGCAGATTGACTCTCAAAATCCATTTGCCCCTCAATAATGAACACCTGATAAATACGTTTCAAATAAGTATCAAAATCAAGTGTAATGTAACTTAAGGGATTATTTTCAGTCGGTACAGCAGTTTTTGGTTTGGAGAGCAGAAACGCTAATAAATCTTTTTTATGATCTTCGTCAGCCAGAAGCCGGAGTTGCTCTAAAGTATTTTTGACAGATGGCCAATTCTCATCGTTAATCGTAACTTGCATTGCGCCGTATTTATCCGGTGGGAAAACACCTTTTTCGCTTACAAGTTTGGCTTGATATACTGGATCACTAAAATATAAAGACCCAGCAGCAGTATACGTATCTGAAGCGCCCTTTAATGAATGTCCTTGACCGAATTGATCATGGTCTTGTTGTACATTATTAGGATACTTTTTTGCCCCCATTAAAAATTCTACCGGGGAAGCGGCAGGTGCTGTTTGTTCAAGACCAAGCATGAGCAAACAATCTGTGTCATTGCGGTGAAAATAAAAATGACCACTGAAACCATTAGCTGTTATTTTTTTTCCATAAAAATTATCTTGCCCCTCGCCACCCATAGCGATATTAATACCAAAATCCTGGGGAGTTTTGATAAGACCGGGTAATTGTCCCATTAAACCCAGCAAAAAACCCTTTCCTTCGACAATTTCACCACCCATACCGCGACGCACATTATGTGTGGCTGAGCGGGAAAAAACATTTTTTCCATCAGGAGGGAAATAATTTAATAATTCTTCCCTATTTGCTCCGGTTAATCCTTTATAGTCAAGAATAATACGACTGGCATGCGATAAATAATCAGCAATAGTTAATTGATCCGAGGGAGCTTGTAATTTCGATGTTTTAGATAAATAAGGGCGTACTTTGAAATCACCCGATGCTAAACAGGATAGTAATAACTGCGTCATATTAACGGCAATATCATTCTTAGGATTATAAATAAAAGTTTTTGCCCATTGCTCAGCAACAGCAGCTTGATCGTGTTCAATGGCACACGAAAGGATATCGAATTTTTTATAAGACATTTTTTTAATCAATATTGAATTTTAAGCTGGATGATAACAAAAAAAGCGTATGGATAGCAAAAAACCCAATTGTATAATTGATGATCCAGTAAAGTTAATTGCTCCTTTTGCAATGAGGTACCTCGAGGCAGAACCCGAGTAATTTTTCTTTGACAAAAGACACCAAGATTCTCCTTTCCCCGCATCCAGGCTATAGCGCATTGTTTCAGTGGATAATACTTGAAAAATTACTATAAAAATCAAGCAATAAAAAATGTTGGGATAAATGGAAAGAATTCGAGAATTATTATATTCTTAATCTTGAGTTTCGTACTCAAGTATACAAATAATTTTATAAGGATAGTAATAATGAATGCATGGAATAGTGTAATTTTTGTAAAAAGTAACAAAGCAATGTCTGATATGAATGCTATGGCTAAATGGGATGGCGTAGAAAAAATGTGGTCTACAACAGGCGAATGGGATTGGTGCATTAAATTGGATCAAAAATCATCCACTCCTGAAAAAGCTGAGGAATTTGTTGCTCGTATGCGTGAAGGACATTGGGTCACTGAGACCAAAACCAATTGGTGGAAAGAAATTGCCGCAAAATAGTAGTGTTATTAACTCGGAGCAGAATGCTCCGAGCCCCGCATTTTTAGCGCCTTGATACTCCCTTGACCTCATCTCCCAAACCAAATCTGCTTCCTGATGAATATATTCAATACACACTTATGGTATTATAGCCCTGAGTGCAGTTAGCAAACAAACCAGAACATGTGAATGTCACTTTATGTCAACTTCACAAAACTAGGAAAGCAGGTACTAAATATGTATGGTTTTTTTGATTTTAAGACATGGAATATGTCCTTAAAATTAACACTACAAGATAGAATGTTTATCTATATGTTTAATCAAGCAAATCGTGAAAAGAAACTTGCACTAATTAAAAATCAGAAGATTGAAACAATTGCTCGCATTACCTATCACGTCCCTTCCATCGAAGAATTTTGCCAGGATCAAGAATTAGTTGAATACTGGGGAAAAATATGGTGCGCATATGGTGTGGCTTTAGCACAGCAGAAAAATTTACCCTTAATGATGTTTTTCTCCCAACCCCAATTAAATCAATTTAATTTAGTACGGGGTGCATATTTTTTTCATTACTCACAAGAAATAAAAAAAAATATGAAGAACGATTTCGGATTTTCCGAAGTTGAATCACTCAAAATTGCCATTCGATACGGTTCTGTTCATGCAATTCAGCGTTACAATGAATACATTTACCATAAATTACAACAAGCTAGTATTGAAGAATCGAACACTCTTTATCAAGAACTAATCTTCAATAGCAAACGGATGCTTCCCTATTATGGAAGTTATGGTTATATGGTTTTGGCGGAGGCAATATCTAACTACTGCTTATGGTTACTCAATAACTCTAAAATTGAAGAAGCTCAAATTGAATATAAGCATGTTTTAGATGCTTTGGATTATGCAGAATTAATTTTAAACGAAAGCAAATACAGCATTCAAAATGCAAGTATAGGTGCAGGCCTTAAATGCAGTAATTCTAGGAGGTTTGAATTACCCTCCCAGGCCAAAGATTTTTTTATTGCATATTATACCAACGCTCTTGCAGAAATCTCCGCTTCCTGCTTAGGTAGACCCTCAACTGATCTAAAATAGAACAAATGGTCTATATTATAAATAATACAATGATCCTTATTTTTAAATAAATAAGGGAGGTTATGATATGTCCCCTAAAATTTTTATTTCTTACGCAGTTACTCCCAAAAAAGAACTAGTCATCTCAAGTTATCATGAAAAAGTCCAATCCATGGTTAATGGTTTTGCTTTAATTAAAAAGGATGGCTTAAAGTCGGGAGACTTAAAAAAACTAGAAGAATCTCTTCCTGAAAAATACGATAATAACGATGTAAAAAATAAACTCCTTGGATTATTAAAAATCATTAAACAGAGTGAAGACTTTGATACAGTAACCTATAGAGGCGATTTAAATTTATGTACTCACAGAAAAGAAGAGTTGGCCCCCTTTTTATTTGACGGTACCTTAAATGACTTTTTTTCAGGAAAAGAGGTTAAGTTAATTTTAGAGTCAGCGAATGTCGAATATGTCGAAGGGGCTATTAAGTTTGCAGATAACATAGAAATAAGTAATCTAATTTTGCAAACTAAAACAGCAACTAAAGATGGAATATCTAAAACGTACCCTTCACTTGATCACAATAATCCGGAAAAATACTCTATTCCATTACCTGAGTCCGGTGCGCTTGCTCAACCTTCTATTAGTATTAAAGACCCTCATGCTCTAAGCGATGCCTTAGGGAAAGTAGGGATTTTTAATACCCCAAAAACAGAAACAACCTCCACGTCGACCAATGATTATCAAAAGTCTGGATTTACACCTAAAGTAAATGAATGAGTGAGTAACGAGGAGGATAAAGTCTCCTCCTTCATTTCACGAACCTTTTATCTTATACCTGAATTTAATAAAGCCATAAACTCATAAGGACTCAGTTGGTTTGAGAAATACGTTCCTTGCCCATATTTACAACCATATTGCTTCAGCTGTTCTCTAATTTCCTTATTTTCTACACCATCAGCCAGTACCTCTAGCTCTAAGGTTTGTGCTAGTTTAACAATCGCTTCAACAATTTTAGACTTCCTCTTGTCTTTAATCATGTTCAAAATAAGTGACTTATCAATTTTTATTTCATTGATTGGCAAATTGGCTAAATAAAGAATTGAAGAATACCCACTACAAAAATCATGTATTGCTAGCTTCACGCCTAAATTGCTTAATTGATTTAATACTTCAATTGATTGTTCCTGATCCGATAGACAAGCTCGCTCATTAAACTCTAAGGTTAAATACTCTGGAGCAATTTTATTTTCTTTAAGTAATTTCTCTACAAATTCTGGTAATTTTTTATCAATCGCATCTTGAACAGAAAGATTAACCGATGCAAAAATTTTATGTCCTGCCTGATGCCAAAGTACTAATTGTTTCGTAACATTTATTAACATGAACGAGGTTAATTGCTGAGTTAAACTCGATCGCTCAATAAGTGGCATAAATTTTTCCAAACTGAGTAAGCCATATTGTTCATGTACAAAACGCACCATGACTTCAGCACCAATGATTCTACCTGTTTTCAGCTCCACAGCAGGTTGATAATAGATTTTCATCTCCTGATTTTCTATAGATTTCTTCAGGGCATTCATCACAATTCGGTTGGTAGTAAAGTCCTCTTCCATATTTGCATTATAAATAGCAAAAGGCTTTTCTTTCTTTCTTGCATGAAAAACTGCCGTTCGTGCATGACTGATTAAAGAAACGTTATCATCTCCATCACGAGGATAAATTGCAGCTCCGGCCGTGGTACCAATATTTACATGGATACCATCTACTATAAAATCAAGAGTCGTTATCTCAACAATGTTTTTCAACAAGGTGTTATAATTAACCTGTTCATTCAATCTAGGAAGCAATAAAGCAAATTCATCACTTTCTATCCGAGCTATAGTATTTATGCCCATAGTCGCTTTGAGCATAAAAGGGTTAATTAACATATCTTTTAGTTTTTTAACAAACTGGGTTAAAACACTATTGGCATTAAAATCACCGAAATTATCGTGAATGACCTTAAAATCATTTAATTTTAATATAATAACCCCCAACTCATGTAATTCTTCCATTTTATCAATGGCTTGTTTGATTTGCTCACTAAACAGAAAGGCATTAGGTAACTGTGTGAAATAATCATGTTCACTTTTATATTTTAGTTTTGATTCGAGATCGCTACTTTTATATAGAAGAGCTTCCGTTTTATCTGCAACAAGTGATTCTGTGGTGTTCACCAATCCATGGAAAAATGATTGCCCCCAATAAGCAAATAGAAAAGGAGTTAAATCAAGAATCCAAATGGCAGGATTTGTTGTTTGCGCCCTAATAAAACCATTTAGATTGACAAATCCTGTGATTTGATAAGACACAACCAGCGAAGCGATTAAAATACTACAAATCGAAATGCTTAATCCTATATAAGCATATTTGTTCACATATTCTTTTAAAATAATTGAACTTCTTGCGATATTGTAATTTATGTCCATATAAGTAATGATGAGGTGTGTCCATAAATTAATTTTAGTACTTTAATTTATAAGTGGGTAACGATTAATAAGAAGAAGCAACAAATTATCGAAATTATTCAAATCACTGGGTGGATTTGGGCTTTACTAAAAAATAGGTGGGCATATCCCCTATTCCTTTGACTAAAATGGTTCCTCTTTTTTCAAATTCAAAAAGATCTTTCAGCAGTTGATAAGTTTCTTCACTCACATGAATTCGATCAGACTCACCATGAGACTCCATACGGCTTGCTATATTGATGGCTTTCCCCCACAAATCATAGGCAAATTTTTTCTTGCCAATGACTCCGCCCACTACAGCTCCAGTATGAATTCCAATGCGAAGATGAATGGGGAAAAGAGTGTCTTCATTTACAGAACACTACAGGTAAAATGAGGGACGCTTTTAGCAAATGCGTCCTGGTGGTAAGTGGAGCCATCGTCAACTCGTGCACTTAAGGATATTGTGTCAAATTTATGCAGCTGATTCTTTGGAGGCAATAAGATTCCTCTCAAAAAATCGCAACTAGATCTAATATCTTTCTCTGGATATAACCAATTTTCATTTGAGGAAGTTATATATCTTTGGGCGTTTGGTTTTATAATATGATTGATTTTTGATACTTCAATTTCATTTTACTCCCTAGATAATATGAAATTAAAAGAGTACTAACCAATGTTTTTCTTATGAGCTTTCTGATCTATCGATTAAACTGAAAGACATTAAACATTTTATATACAATTAAGGAAGTTATGGATGTACACGAGACGCTATTTCGTTGATGCATTAATTAAAGCTATTAAAGAAAATAACTTCGAGGATGTGATAGACCTGGTTAGGTTAATCAATGAGCGATCGCCCGCTTCTTTATTTGCTTGTGATGAAGAGAATAAAACGCTTTTACATCTGGCCTTAGCAACTGGTGATGAGGAACTATCTAACTTTTTATTTAATGAAATGAAAAATAATAAAGTGATTTATACAAAAGACCATGAATTAAGAACGGTTTTTTGGTATGCAGCAAAAGATTCATTTTGCGATATTTTTATCAAGCTACTAAATCAGGCAAAAAAGGACGAGCAACAAACTTTGATTTTTGCATGTGACATATATAAATCTACACTTTTACATAAAACAGCTTGGCTTGGTCAGCTTAAAATTATAGATATCTTATTTCATCATGTCATTTCAGATAAAGATAATGAATTTATTAATCAAGCTGATGATGATGGTAATACGGCATTGCATAAATGCTATCAGGTACTTCTGGATTGCAGGAAAGAACAACCAATAGATGAGGAGTCTATAAAAAAGCACATTCAGATCATAGTAATACTATTTAAAAATGGAGCAGACCTACATCTTTTCAATAATGAAAATATCACACCTTTTATGTTGCATAGGCAACTTCCTATCCGCGATCAAGAACATATTTTGCTTTGTCTTAAAAGCGGAGAGAGGGCACAATTTTTACGTGCTTATGCTCAGTTATTCGAAGAACAAAAAGGCAAATATGATCCCATGGTAAAAAGTATTTATATACGATATAGCGGAACTCTTAGCCTGGTCGAGTTAGTAAGAGCTAATTATTTATGTAATCCAAGAATGATTCCAAGAGCATTATATCTGCAAAGTGTGAGCGTACCAAAAGATCAAATATTATCCTATGAAGCTAGGGGGTATGCTTTTATCGAGTCAGATCAAAGATCTTTTGAATCAGAAAAAGGTAAAGAAATAGTTGAAGATCGTGGTGATAAAAATGACGAAGACTTTGTCTTAATGATAGGACAAGAAATCATCCCGGACTCCATATTAGTGGAGATGCCGCGAGCGTTCAAAGATAATTTAAAATCAGACACAAAGCTTAATACAGTAGCAAGGAGCAATATTTCGAAATCCTTTCCTTCATCTTCAATCACTTATCACTACCAACATTCAAATAATGACAGGCTTGTTTTGAATTGCTTGATTAAGCAGATGGAAGATTATTTAGCTGACTTACAAAGACGCACTCCACAAGCTGATCCATGTTTTAGGGCGGCAACAATAAGTATGTCAGGTGGATCTATTTGTTGTTCACTAGTTATTATATTATATTTTATTTATCGTGCTGTTGATGCCTACCAATATTTGAAATCTCATAAAGAAGTGCTTGACTATGAAACAAGAGGATATTATAGAGAGCAGGTTGACTTATACGGGGCTCTTGCAATATTGACACCTTGGCTTCTTCTTATTCCTGTAGTCGGGATATCTACGTGCTCTGCTAATTTTTGGAATATAGAAAAAAAGATTGCAAATCTTGAATATCAACGCTTTATTGAAAGATTGGAACTCATTTCGAATAAGCTGGCTGATATGCAAGGGCTTCACGCCCCAATTCATCATGACATTCACGTGCAATTATTGCGAGATATTGGCTTATTAAAACAGGATCAGTACCTGGAGGATACCATTAATATATTTACACGTTGTATTGAGGCATTAAAGGTAATACGACGAGACGTAACAAATAATGAAAAATTATCAGCATATTCAATTTTTTCACGTAGGGAAATTGTTATTACAGTAAATGAAAGTACACCGTTACAACATATTCCCCCATCCAGATTAACTTATGGAACACTATAAATACTTTCTGACTTTGCAGCCAAAAAGCATTGATTCATTATTTTCAGCACAACCTATTGATTTTATTAAGACTGCTAGCTAATCTTGCTCCCCTAAGAGGAGCAATGTTGCTAATGACACCAGCAAAAGAATTACCCATTGTCATTAAAAATCTCAGGAAGAAGTTGAGCAGATCGTTGCATTGGTGCACTCATCCAACCTACCTGAGGGCACAAAACCGTTTGTCATTGGTTGTATTCACCTGGCTTCTTGGATCCCGCGGGCACTGCTCGAGCATAAAGTCTCTGTATCCAATTTAAAGCGGTTTATCTTTGGCAACAGAGATAAGACCACGAACCAATAAGACAATCTCCAAAGGTAGAACATAATAACACTGCTGCAGGAGAACCTGCGCCGAGCCAATCAAATTAAGAGAGCCATGCGCCCAAAGAGCCTAAAGGACATGGACGCCTTCCGCATACCGCCTACATCAATGTACAGGAACACACCATTCCGTAAGAGTTCCTGAGCGCCTGTGAACTATGTCCACATAGCTGTGGCGGCAGACTTTATTTCATCAATCCCGGCGTCCTCATTAACATCAAAGGTCAAAATCTGGCCTCTGTTGATAAATACTGGACTGAGAAGCTACGATGTGCTTTATGTAATGAAATCTTTTCAGCCACCATCCCAGCCCATGTCGATAAAGAAAAATATCATCCGAGTTTTAAAGCAATCTTGGCGTTACAAAAGTACTACATGGCCATGCCATTTCATCGGCAAGAATACGTTCAATCACTTCTTGGTTTTCCCATTCCGACATCTACCCAATGGCAACTGATGGAAGAATTAGCTGGTTGTGCGTTGTTGGTATTCCCAGTCTTAGAGAAACTAGCGGCCAATGGTTCTTTGGTTCACATTCGCATGCGATTGGTAAAAACAAATACGCCGCGGCTGAAGGGGTCATCAAGAAACTTTTGTCGGAATAAGGCTTTCAAGCCATCGATGCCTTTTCTAAAATCAATGGGTTCAACAGCAAGTAACAAGCGATGTTGTGGGGTAATCTGCAGCATCATTGCTCCAGAAATCCAGAATGAGTTTTGATACCCTACTCAGAGGCACTGCATTGATTTTCAGTATACTGCCACAGGGACGATGAAGTTCAACACTACCAAGCGCATCGTTATTCGATAGAAACTCTGAATCAAGCCTCCCCGTAGGTTTTCCTTTTACCTCAACAAATTTCAGGTCCGTTTTCTCTACAGGCAATAATTTTTTCCTGATTTGGATTGGACTAATCCCTAAATGACTGCCGATTTTCGAAGGAGTATAATCACCCAATAATCCCTTGACCTGCTCCCATAACTCATCAGGAATTTGCCCGCGCATTGTTCGTGAGGCTCGCCAGTGTCTAAAGGCTTGTTTGACCGTGTCTAATAATCACATCACGTATTATTACATTCGACTTCTTAAACTGTGTTAATAAATCAGCCCCCTTCCATTGCACTTGAGCTAATCGATTTATTGCGTGAATGTTTTCATTTACTTATCCATTAAAAAGGAGCTCTGTAATTGAAAAATTACAGTTGATTAAATGAATTTCGGAATTACAAATAAGTATATTTTGGGAAAAATAAAGATTTTTCGAATGAACTTGTAGCGTAATCCAAGTACTTTGCAGTATCTTAGATTACGGTTGCAACCCTCTATCGTTATTCAAATTTCTATCGCTTCGGGCCAAACGCCACATTGAACCTGTCCAATATGTTTTTTCTGTAATAACAGCATTACCAAACGAGATTGACCAATACCGCCTCCAATCGTTTGAGGTAAAGAACCAGAGATTAATTTCTGGTGCCAATCAAAATCCAACCGGTTTTGGCAACCCGTTAATGCCAATTGATATTTTAAGGTGGACTCATTAACTCGAATACCCATCGAAGAAATTTCAAAAACATCTGAAAGTATTGGATTCCAAACTAAAATATCACCGTTTAGTCCAGTGAAACCCACTTCATTCACTGTACTCCAATCATCATAATCCGGTGCGCGTAAATCATGGGGCTTGCCATCAGATAGTGCACCGCCAATTCCAATTAAAAAAACTGCTCCATATTTCTTAGTAATAGCCCGCTCTCTTTCTTTAGGGGATAAATGCGGATATAACGCGAGCAACTCTTCAGTATAAATAAAATGAATATATTCAGGGAGAAAGGGTTTTAAACCATAAAAATCACTCACCATTTTTTCCGTTTTCTTTATTGCTCCATAGAGTTCAATAACCGTTTTTTTCAGATAACTTAAACCGCGATCATGAGCATTTATAACCCGCTCCCAATCCCATTGGTCTACAAAAACTGAATGGGTTGCGCTTAATACCTCCTCATCAGGTCTTAAAGCACTCATATGAGTATAAATACCTTCTTCAGCTTGAAAACCAAAGTCTGCGAGCAATTTCCTTTTCCATTTTGCTAAAGAATGAACAATTTCAAAGGAACGTTCTGGCATGGCTTTAATTTTCACAGAGACTGCTTGCTCTGTGCCTGACAAATTATCTTGTACGCCATCCCCGACACACGTTAATAATGGTCCTTGCACTTCAATAAGACCTAATCTTTGTTCTAATTCGCGAGAAAAAGAAGTCTTAACAAAGCTTATTTGTTTTTGTTTTTCAATAAATGCCTGCTTCATAATACTACCTTTAAAATTAATAAAGTTGATATTATATTGCTTTTTTTATGTATTTTTGTTCTAAATTTAAAATAAATCTAGATATGAAAAATAATATTCATTAAAATAGCATTATTATTAGAAATAATTTAAAAAATTGCCATGAAAGACCTTGAAAATTATCAAATCGATAATCTGGACCAAAAAATACTTAACGACTTAATGAAAAATGCGCGTACTGCGTATGCGGAATTAGCTAAAAAATATGCTGTAAGCCCCGCTACGATTCATGTCCGAGTAGAAAAAATGCGTCAAGCAGGAATTATTGAAGGGGTGCATGTGCATGTTAACCCTAAACGTTTAGGATATGATGTCTGTTGTTTCATTGGAATTACTCTTAATCATGCGAAAGATTATCAGGCCGTCTTAAAAAAACTGGAAGATTTAGAGGAGGTCATTGAAGCTTATTACACTATTGGCCATCATTTTAATATCTTTATTAAGGTAATGTGTCAATCAATAGAGACCTTACAGCAACTTTTAGTCAATAAAATTCAGCTTATTGAAGAAATTCAATCAACGGAGACGTTGATCTCATTACAAAATCCTATCATGCGCTCAGTATCACCTTAATAAGAGATGATATTAAAAACCTACTTTTGAGTGACAGTTGGAGTTTGCAGGTCTGGATTGGGGTCTTCTTTTGTAGTTTTTTCATCAGATGGAGATTTCAATCCACTTAGTGGAATTTCTGATATAGCTTTCTGTACCTTCCCCACTTGATTCGATGACATAGGACTCATCTCTATATATTCATATTCATCATCATCATCGAATTCTGGAGACTCTGTTTTGGGAGCAAGGGATTCAGAAAATTTACTCATAAAACCGGAAAAACCACTCACTAAAGCATTTACGGATTTTTCTTTTAAACCAGCTCCTTCGAAGCCTTGAAAGAAGGACTTTAACCCTTCTACTGCTGCGCCAGCATAAGCTTTAGTCATGGTCCATAATTTTGATGGGAAACTTTGTGTTGAATCATCAAGAATTCGATTCAAATTTTTAGTGACATTTAAAGTATCTTTTCCTAATTTCTCCAGAACATCAGGAGATACGTTTTCTTTTTCTCCAAGGATCGTGCGATGCAGGAATGTTAAGCCGGTGCTTTGTAAGGAAGTAGCAGCGTTACTCAATTGAAGTAATTCTAGGGAACGAACTGTCTTTGAGAGAGCTTCTTTAGAAACGTCTGAAGTTAAATTTTCTTCCAACGTCTTTATATATTTTTCTTCTTCCTCGATGATGTTTTTTCTCGCTTCTTTTATTGGACTTTCATCAGGGTCATCTAATACTTTCCGATGCTCTGCTCTAATATCCGCTATGATTTGCTTGGCCCTCTCTTTCTCATCTAAAGTACTCATGGCAAGTGATTTATTGTATCCCTTCATACCCTGGTCGAAGCTTCCTGCCCACATTTTCGCGGCAGTATCAAAAAAACCCTTGCCCTCTTCATATCCCTTTAGTGCACCTTGACACATGCCTATAGTGCCTTGAACGCAAGCTTTTGCAAAACCTATCGCTTTATCTTTCAGGGATTTTGAATCATCAAAAGCAAATCCGGTGGCCAAATTCCATGCGATCCTAATTGAATCTGTTGCATTGTTGAGCACAGCCTTGGGATCAATCTTTTCATCCTTAGTTCGTTCATAAGTCGTTATTACCGCATTACTTAACAATTGAGCTGTGTTTGTACTGCTACGCAAATCTAAAAGAGATTTATGCGCCTGCTCGGCCTTGGATGTATCCGACAAATTCCCTTCTAATTCATTGACACGCAATTTTATGCCTTCAATTAGTTCTTCCTTTGCCTGTCGATATTGTGGAGGCATCGCCGAATGCTGCCAATCGGAAAGATTTTGACGGATTTCGGTAACTAATTGTTTAGAATCCAATTTACTTTGCATAATTATTTTTTCTTCAGTATTCCATACCCAAAAGTATAGCTTAATAAGTGGATATATGCTCCTCCTGGCGGGCACTTAAGCATCGCTTAATAATCATTGTGTTAATATAAAAAACACCGCCGCCGTGGTAAATAAAGATGAAAAACGCACTAACTGGTCTACTGGCTGTACTTTTATTGCCCTTCACTGCGCTAGTCAGTGTTGCATTAGTTGCATTGTTGCTTGCCATGTTTGCCCTTGTTTTTCCCGTTGTTGTTCTTGGCGGTACTTTATTAGGAGCAGGCGCTCTCTCCGAGAAATTTACGGATTGGCTGTTCCCGAATCAGAACAAGGAGTTAGATCCAGGCAAAGGACCTCTAATTGCCTCAATATCCACAACCCTTCTCTTCCTTTTACTACTCCCCGCCCCCATTGCGGCTGGGGCGATTCTTGCTGCAGGGGTTGTTTCTATTTTATTACCACCTGCCTTAGCGATAAGCAGCGCGTACTTTATTGCAAAAGATGGAATAAATCGTCTTTTTACTGCGCTTAATATAACTAATGACGAATCTCCGATAAAACACAGCTACAGCAAATTGCCAAAAAATTCTAATGAAGTTCGAGAAATTTTAAAGGATATCCCTTATTTTGGTTCTTTGTTTGAACAAATACCTTCACATTCCACCTCCAAAAATGAAACGGTGGAGCCTAGCTCAACTTCGCGGTGGGATCTGTATTAATTTACTTATTTTCTTTAATGGCATTTCTCATAATTACAATTTTTTTGCCCTCATTTATAAAGAGTATTTTGGTGATTTCTACTCCAATAAAGAAAATTTGAGATGAGTAAAACATCCATATCAAGATAATAATTAACGATCCGGCAGCTCCAAATACAGAAAATTTATGAAATTGAATCAGGTAAAACTCAATGAGAATTTTACCGCAACTAAATAATACCGAAGTGATTAATGCGCCTAACCACACATCACGCCATTTCAAAATCACATCAGGCAGAACTTTAAATGTCATGGCAAATAAGAATGTAATTAGAACAAAAGAGAACACATGACTGATTATAAAATCCCTTAAAATACTTGTACCTACAATATAATTTAAATACTTACCTAAAATTGCTAAAAAGGTACTGAAAATTAGGGAGACTAATAATAAAAATGCAACTCCTAAAACAATTACAAAAGGAAAAAAACGGTTTTTTATCTTGGTAAACCATGTTTTGTTAGGATTAATTTTAACTCCCCATATCTCATTTAACCCCACTTGAATTTCCGTGAATACTCCCGAGGCACTAAACAAAAGGATAATAAAGCTTGCTATTTTTGTTACAAAGGAATTGTTGGGCTTATTCGCATTTTGAATTATTTCCTGAATTTGTAATGCAGGTTCTCTTCCTATTAAACTGCTTGCTTGAGACAAGATTTGGCTACGAGACGCTTCCTCTCCAAAGACCATCCCCACAATAGAGATACAAATTAATAAAATGGGAGCAAGCGAAAACAACATATAATATGCAAGTGCTGCAGCTTTACTTGAAACTCTGTCTTCACTCCAATTATTAAATAGCTCTTTTAAAAAACTCCAAAAGCTCATTAAAATCATTTTCGTCCTTGTTTTAGCTGAATTATTTAATATTATTTTGTTACAATCTGCAGCTATGTTTCTATTTAGAAAATAGATAGACTTTTATAATCTTGGATAATGATTGATGAATCAATTTAAATTTTTAAAAATAATTAATTATCAACTAAATACTTACGAATTAATAGCAGCATCCATCCAAAATGACATACGGCATCTCCAATCCAAGCTAATTAGCCAACAACTATCAAAAGACGAAGCAAATGCTCTAGAACTCTCTCAAGAATGTCTAAACCTCCTGATTGAATCAACTTTTTTACAAATGTATTCCCAACTCGAAGCGGGCTTGTATCTTGAGTGCAGGGCTTATTCAATTAAGAAAAAGGCCAGCATATCTCGATTTGAAATGGCCCTTAGAGAGCTAGGATACGATGTTGGTGGTGTGTACTGGAGCGCCTTACTTGATATTTCTAAAATTCGAAATTGCTTATTACATGGAAATGGAAGGTTAGATTCAGACCGATATGGAATCGATACCCAAGAGACGCTACATCTTCTAAATTCAGCTACCCATACTTCTCTACTTGAACTTATAAATCACCAAGAAGGTGCCTCTAAAATAAAAATCAACGAAACATTTCTTCATTACTGTTTTACGCAAATAAAAAATTTTATTAAATCTCAAAATAGAATTGAATAACGAACATTTATAATGTTTTATTTTTACTCAAGAATAATGAGAATTAATTACTTGAAACCATACTGAAATATATGGTTATTTACTGCATAAAAAATAATTTTGACATTTCTTCACTTGCAGATGCACACCACAAAATATTTAGTGCATCCGTATACTGCAGAGGTTTAATAATACATCCCGATACATGTAAATCTCGGGTAATGAGTTTTTCTTCCGTAGTATAAACGCTAGTAAGCACAAAAACCTTAATATCCCCAAAATCAAAACCCTTCCTTAACTTTTTCAAAAAATCGATGCCGTTCATTTGAGGCATATTTAGATCAAGCAATATTACATTTGGCTTGATCTTATTTTGACCATGACGTCCATATAACATGTCCAGTGCTTGTTTCCCATTTTTTGCTACAGCAATCTCAACTGCCTTGTTCATTTTGGTAAACTCACGTTGCATCGTCTCAATATCAACTTCATCATCCTCTACATATAAAATATCAACCTGAGTAGTCATGTTGTATCTCCCTATCTGTTCCATAGGAGCGAGTGACTAACTCCCTATGTACTCTTTTAATTATAATATACATCAGCGCTCCCGTTTTTTTCTGAGGGTTTATCCTAGGATCAAACTAATATTTACCCGCAATTCGTTTCATTTTTAATCATAATTTTCCAGAATAATTATTTATAAGTAATAAAACGTTGAATCATATAAATAAGCTCCTGCGCAACTAATAAGGTAAATGATTGATAACATTCCAGTTTGATTAATTTAAAATCAACTACTACACTAAAGTGGCATTTATCACAAGGAGGTTTGTAATGAATAAAACTATCAATTTGGTATGTGTTGCTTCAACAATGCTTGGCCTAGGTGCTTGTACTACAACGGAAACGGTGAATTCACCTGGATATCGAACTAATTATGCCTATTCTTCGGGTTATGTTTCACCGGGGTATACAAGAAGTTATTATGGGGTAGGCTTGAATAGCGGTTACTATAACAGCCCTTATCGTTACTATAATACTTCTTATGGTTATGGTTACAGTCCTAATTATTATTCTGGTGTAGGGTATTACTCCAACAATTTAGGATATGGAATTGGAACAGGATATTACTCCGGCTATAGACACTATAATAGACATATCGGATATCAGAATAATTATGTTGGATATGGAAATACTAAGTATTATAACCGCCACATGAGGTATCAAAGCAACCAAGTCGGTTATCAAAGTGGTCAAGTAAATTATCAAAAAAGATATAGACATTCCCAAGTTAATTACCAAAGTAATCAGCTAGGTCATCAAAATACCCAGCTTAATTATGGTCAAGGTACTTACCAAAAAGGGCAGATAAATTATCAGAACGGTCAAGGTACTTACCATAAAAACCAAGTAAATTACCAAAGTGGTCAAGGTACTTACCAAAAAAACCAAGTAAATTATCAAAGTGGTCAAGGTACTTACCAAAAAAAACAAGTAAATTATCAAGGTGCCCAAGCACAAGGAAAATATAAAAAGAACCAAATGGCCCCTCAAAATGGGCAGGTAGGTTATTAATAAATTAATAATAATGAACGTAGGTTAGGACTTGGTTTTGTCCTAACCTTTTTTGTTAACCGCTATGAACATACTAACCCCGCCAAAGATATCTATAATTAAAACAAATAGAACTTAAAAGGTATGAAGAATTTAATTCTAAAGTAAGGCAATAAATACTTTTTACTCAGCAAAAGGAAAGATTAAAATGTTAACCGCTGCTTTTATTTTTTTAGTTATAGCTATCGTTTCAGGATACATTGCATTTAAAGGAACCGATCCTACATCAACACCGAATGCTAAAATTGTATTTTATATTTCTACACTGATTTTTCTCTTATTGCTTATTATATATATTTTTCACTCACCCCCACCAGCCACTACTGAAATTCAAAATCCTCTTTTAAATTAAGGAGGGTAAAGGTTTTGCTTCATCTAAGGTGCATATTTTGCCGCTTTAAAATTAAAGAACATTTTAAAGCAGCTAATCTCAGATTCCGGAGGGCCATGTTTTATTGGGTAAAATTAGTATGAAAAAATTCGTCAGAAACAGGAACGAATTGAGGGTCCACAGGAGTTTTAGGAGCATAAATACTTTCAGATAATAATGATGACTTGCAGGGGTTTAGCGAATGCGGCAGCTTCGATGCCGCTTCTTTATCGAGTAGTACCGTAACGTTTTTATGAGCATATAAAGCAGTAGCCGGGATTTCTTCATTCGGTGAAGAAGCAGCATAAACCCTTGAAATTATGTCTGCTTTGGCAAAACCTGTCGCTAACAAATAACATGCTTTAGCGTTTTGGATGATTGTTCCGATACCCATCGTTATAGCATGTGTTGGTACTTCATCTTTAGTCTTAAAAAATCGTTGGTTGGCTTCACGAGTCTTATCATCTAACTGGATTAATCGTGTCTTAGAATTAAATGCAGATCCTGGCTCATTAAAACCGATATGACCGTTTAAACCCAAACCTAAAATTTGAATGTCTATGCCCCCCACCTCTTTAATCTGTTCTTCAAATTTTTTTGCATGTTCCTCAATTAATTCAAGCGGCACCGTGCCATCAAGCATATGAATATTTTCTTTTTTAATATTCACATGATTAAAAAAATGTTCATGCATATAGTAATTATAAGATTGATTATGGCTTGGCTCCAAACCCCAATATTCATCTAAATTAAATGTAATTACTAATGAAAAATCTAAGTGTTCTTTTTGATGTAGTCGAATTAACTCTTTATATAAAGGCTCGGGAGTGCTCCCTGTTGCAAGACCTAAAACCGTCGGTATCCTTTTCTCATTATTTTCCATTATTTTCTTTTGAAGTGCTCGAGCAGCCTTACTTGCCATTCCTTCAGGTGTTTCCCTAACAAAAATGCGACTAAACATAAAAAACTTTCTCCGTGAGTTCGAGGGTAATAACCGATAAAATCCAGAATTTATAATAAAACGAATGGCTACTAAAAGCACGCTTCTTACAACCGCTCATTCATCTCATTCTTATATTTTGTTACAATGCATCATGTGCAGGATGCCAATGAATAGTAAAAATTTGATTTATCGACTTACGATTCTAGCTAATTGAGCAAGGGAACTCTTGGCATTTCCTGAGGAGTTAAGTTCTAAAGAATCTCTTTAGATCCTTAACTGCAGCTAATCCCAAGAGGGGACTGAAATGGTAATTAAAAATATCTATGTTTATAACGATTCAGGGATGAAGGAATTAAAACATGTGCAAGTTACCGATAATGGTGTAAAGGTACTCTTCAATGTAGATGAGGATTTGTCGCCTCTTCAAGAGGAAAAAACAATTGACTCTAAAGGCTCTTATTTCCTAATGCCAGGATTGTTAGATGCGCATGTCCATGGTCAAGGGGGTATTGATTTCGCTGACTTAGATGATGAAAAGAGTGATGAATCGTTGGAGTGCATTGTTAAAGCACTAGGAAAAACGGGACTTTCTTATGCATTGGCAACTTTAGTATCTATGCCAATACCCGCCTTAAAGAAATCATTGATAGAAATAAATGATTTTGTTTTGAAACAAGAACTTTTTCCTATTGCAGGTCAAACTCAAATCGTGGGAGTTCATCTAGAGGGACCCTTCATCGCCAAGAGTTGCAAGGGAGCTCATGCTGAAGAGGCGCTGCAGGACAGTATTTCTATAGAAAAATTTAGAGAGATTATTAGCGTAGCACCGAATATAAAACAATGGAAAATTACCATCGCACCCGATTTACCAGGCGCAGAAGAATTTATCAAACAGACAAAAAATCTGGAGCAGGAAGGCATTTTTGTAAAAGTATTTATCGGACATTGCAATCCACCCGATAAAGAACTCATTGGGCGCGCTGTTGCAGCAGGAGCTTGTGGATTTACGCATCTCGGTAATGGTTGTCAAGAATCATGTAGCCGAGAAACACGAAAACTTACTTTAAATGATGCAAAAAGCCACGTGGTCCAATGGATACTTGAAAATCCTGAGCGTTGCCCTGCGGGTGTGGAACTTATTGCGGATGGAGTACACCTATCACCTTCATTTATTTCTCTGATACGCAGTACCATTAAAAACAAAATTATACTGGTAACAGATGCCCTTGGTCCCACGGGTTGTAAAGATGGAGTCTATAAACTAGGGACCTTGGATATTTGTAAAGAACAAAATAGTTTCTATTTGGCAGATAATAAAGGCGATTTTCTTATGAAAAAAGGAATTTTACCCTCTGGAGAAGAAGGATCCGTTAAAACACTGGCAGGCAGCGCAGCTTCATTATCATTTTGCGCGCAAAAATATTTTGAATCGATGCCACATGAATCGCCAGAAAATCGTATGGATTTTATGTATACCGCACTTATCACCAACCCCCGAATAACTTCTTTATCTAGGGAAGGGATTCACAATTTATCGGATGACAAAAATTTTTCTATTTTTAATAGAAATGGACAACTTATTTTGAGTTCATGTCATGGCAAAGTAATAGAGCATCAGCAATTGAGCTGGCCTGTAACGGGTATGCTGCAATGTGGCTTCTTATCAAAGCCCCCTACTGTCCAAGATTCATCCGAACCCGAGACCCATTGGACTTACAATTAGCGCGAGTAGAGCTCTCTCCTGTTTAAACTTCATGGTTTACGCGTATGCTATATTTAATTAAATGAATCATTGCTAATATTTTAAGAAAAGATAGTTAGAGCCGATTTTCAAGCTTACATCTCTCAAAACATGGAGTATGTTAGATGAGTACCCAGCAATCCATTCGTATTGGACAGTCAGCCGCAAAAGAACCGCAAACCGCAGTCAAAGAGTTTCATGCTGCAGTATGTCAACCTAATATGGAACTTGTTCTCTTTTTTTGCTCCAGTTTTTATGATCTTAATGCCATAGCTAATGAATTAAATACCCTCTTTCCGAATGTGAAAGTAATTGGATGTACAACCGCGGGTGAAATTGGACCCAATGGTTATACAGATCATACTCTTTCAGGTGTTAGC
Source organism: Legionella sp. PC997 (assembly GCF_014109825.1). Taxonomy (NCBI): domain Bacteria; kingdom Pseudomonadati; phylum Pseudomonadota; class Gammaproteobacteria; order Legionellales; family Legionellaceae; genus Legionella; species Legionella sp. PC997. The sequence continues at coordinate 932,189 of NZ_CP059576.1, read as the reverse complement.
TTTGCATCCGATGGTTTTACAGCCGTTGCGGGTTATCTAAACGATTTAAAAAATATAAATTATAATAAGGGACAGGTATTTGTTAATAATTTGCTTCAACAACTTGAAGCGCGAGCTCCTTCTACTAATTCTGAAAACAGCTTTGCCTTTTTGTTAGTAGATGGATTATCGCAACGCGAAGAACAAGTTACTAATATTTTACAAGATATCTTAGGGGAAATTGAGCTTTTTGGTGGCTCCGCCGGCGATGACCTTCGTTTCAAGAAAACATGGGTCTTTGCAGAGGGTGCCTTCCATACAGATTCTGTCGTTCTTATCTTGGTTAATACAATTTATCCTTTTAAGTTGTTCAAAGCTCAGCATTTTGTTTGTGGAAATGAAAAAATGGTCGTGACCCAAGCAGATCCCGAGCAACGAATTGTCAATGAAATTAATGGTTATCCAGCAGTAGAAGAGTATGCCCGCATCGTAAAAACCCCAGTGAATGAACTGGATCCCATGCAGTTTTCATTAACGCCCTTGGTGATACGCATCAACGGAGTTGATTATGTGCGATCGATTCAAAAAGCTAACCCAGATGGTAGTTTAATGTTTTACTGCGCAATCGATAACGGTTTAGTTTTTATGGCTGCTCATGGAATTGATCTAATAAAAAATGTGGAGCAAACCTTTCAAGAAATTCAAACATCTATCGGCAAGCCACAATTGGTCCTAGCATGTGATTGCATACTGCGAAATTTGGAGATGCAACGTCAGGGATTGAAAGAGGACGTAGAAAAGATTTTTAGGAACAATAACGTGGTTGGCTTTAGCACTTATGGGGAACAATTTAAGGGCATTCATATAAATCAAACCATAACAGGGCTAGCAATAGGAGCATTACGGGAAAATCACGATGCCTGAGAAGAGTCTTAATAATACTAAAGAATTGCAAGCGGAAATTGAACGCCTCAATAAAATTGTTAAGGCATTGATTGATAGAGCTGAACAAGATATGAATGCTCCACGAACAGATTTTGGAGTATTTCAAAACACAATTATTCTTGAAGATAAAGTAAGAAAACGCACTCAAGAGTTAGAAGAATCACTCCAAATAAATGCAAAGATAACTCGTGATTTACACCAAGCAAAAAAGCAGGTGGAACAAAGTGAACAGTATTTACGTGACATTACATCTGCGTTGGGTGAGGGTTTATTAGTCATCAATAAAGAAAGTAAGATTGAGTTTGCGAATGACGCAGCATGCAGTATCTTAGGCTATACAGAAGCTGAAATGCTGGGTCAAAATGCCCATCAACTATTTCATCATTCCTACCATAGTGGTATCCCCTCTCCAATAGAGGATTGTAAAAATATGGAAGTGATACAAACCGAAAAACCTTATATGAGTGATGAAGATTATTTTTGGCGTAAAGATGGATCATGCTTCCCTGTTTCTATAATTACTACGCCCATTCGATTAAAAAAAAATACCAAAGGGATTGTGATTGCATTTCATGATATAACTCAATCAATACAAGAGCGAAATCGTTTACGGGAAATGCAAGCAGCTATTGAACAAAGCCCTGTATCCGTTCTGATCGTGGATAAACAAAGAACGATTATTTATGCCAATCCGCAAATCATCAAATTAACAGGCTATTCTCGGGAACAATTATACGGTCAAAAAACAGAAATTTTTCATGGAAAAATGACACCTAGAAATGTATTAGCTGATTTATGGAAAAAGATTCAATCTGGCCGACCCTGGAATGGCGAACTTCTCTACCACCGAAATAATGGAAAGCCACTCTGGCAATCGTGGAGCATTGCCCCTGTTTTTAATACTCATGGAGAAATTCAACATTTTGTGGGTGTAGGGGAAGATATCACTGAAAAAAAGAAACTCCAGGTATTGCTCCAAGAAATGTCTTATCGGGATGGATTGACCGGGATCGCCAATCGTCGTCGATTTGATGACTTTCTTAAACAGGAATGGAATCGTGCATTGCGTTATTCCAAACCCCTATCCATTATTATGATGGACATTGATTTCTTTAAGCGTTACAACGACAGCCTTGGTCACCTGGCTGGCGATGACGCTTTGAAATATGTCGCTCGAGCATTAAAAAATAGAGTAACCCGAAGTACTGACTTGCTTGCACGGTATGGTGGTGAAGAATTCACTTGTATTTTACCCGATACGCAAATGGCCGGCTCACTTAAGTTCGCCGAGTCCTTACGCCAAGCTGTGTTTAAATTGAAACTCCCACACCCTGATTCAGTTATATCTCCTTTTATAACGATTAGTGTGGGTGTAGCCTGTTGTCTTCCTAAAGAAGATAACCTAAATTACCTATTAAATTTTGCAGATGAAGCGCTGTATCGTGCAAAATCGCAAGGACGCAATCGGGTCGAGTTCATTGATTTAACCTAGAAGGTGGATGAGAAAGAATTCATTCATTGGTTTTAGTCGATATGATATTAGGATTCTTACTGATGTAAGATAATTTACTTATACGATTGCTGGTTTGTACTGTGGGTTTTAAGTAGGCTAAACACAAAATGCTTGCAACCAATGCAGTAATACAACATAAAACAATGGGCAAAATAATGGATACAACAATCAGCAAACCGCCGGCAAAGCAAATAATAGCATCACCTAAGGTCCGCAAGCTTAATTGTGCGCCCATAACTTCGCCCTGAATGGTAGTATGGGATCGATTTGAGATATGTATAGTCATGGTTGTGGTAACACTGGTGATGCTAAACCCAAGGAGTCCAAAAAAAAGAATCATAATCGAAGGATATTGAAAAGCAATCATGGCAGCAAAAATCAAAGTGGTTGCCATCATCGCCAGAATTATAATTTTATGAATCGGCATACGTTTTGAAAGATGCTGTGGGAGCCATGAAGCACCTAAAGCAAGTGCGGCTGATAATACCGCATTATACCCTGCAATCATCCCTGGTGACATATCCCATTTTCCTGCTAGATAAACTGGCCCAAATTCATAAAAGATATCTACGGCAAAGGTAAACAGGGTACTGATAACCAACAAATGTATCAAATGTGGGTGATTTTGAAATAATAATTTGAATTGTCGGATAATGTTGAGTCTATTCCATATACTTTCTTTTTCAAGTTGGTGCAAAATTTTATAGTCGGGTAATTTCCACCAGGAAAGTCCCAGTGTGGAAATTGAAGCCATTGCTGCAAAAGTAAAAGGGAGAGACCACGAAAACCAGGGGACGATGGATGAGTTGGATAATAGTCCACCAATAATTGGTCCAATGATGTAACCTACTCCGGCCATACTGTTGATCCGGCCAAAACTCACATACTTGTTGATGGTAGTTAGCTCAGACGCGAGTGCCCTTGCAACAGCAAAAGTCCCCTCCATGAATCCCGTTAAAAAGCGACTGAATAATAATACCCAAAAGCAATTGGTCCAAAAAGAGATGACTGTTAGGAGATAACCCAGTGTGCTGCCCGCCAAACTAATCATCATTATTTTTTTGCGGCCGTACAAATCTGAACTTCGCCCCAAAATAGGGGAACCAATGAATTGTCCCAGCGGAAAAATTGCAAGAGTTAGCCCGAGTAAAATACGTCTGCTGTTTTCACTCCACCCGGGAGAAATAATCAACTGGTTTGACGATTGTAAAAATAGAGGCGGCAAAATGGGATAAGCAATAGATGAACCAATAAAACTGATAAAGACGATCAGTAAAATAATCCAGAGTTGTCTTTTTTCTTGAGTTGTTTGCGTGTACATGTTCCTTCTTGGCCATTGAACTAACCAGGCTATTGACTTAAAAGATTTCGATTATTCTAACTTTTTTTTCTCCATAGGTCGATATTTTTTCATAAAGAACATTATTGAATCATATTTAAAACTGACCGTAACTTACAGCATTACAGTCATTTTCAAGCAACGCTTTAAATTGCTCTACCCATGTATTATCAACAAAATCAGGCAGCACTAAATTCTCCGTAGGACGCATTGTGGCTTCAAAATGTTTATACAAATAGGGGCGATAATAAGTAAGGGCAGGGACTTGCAAATCTATTTGTTTGGCTTTTTCATCATTAACCCGTACACGCAATATATCTTTAAAATAAATATTCCTTTCAAAATTAAGCATCTCATCATCCGACATGACTCCACCTTGAAAGATGAGCGTTTGCCTGCTTGCCGCAGATAATCGTGCATAATAGTCCTTTTTCTTGGCTGCTAAATAGCGTTTCGCATTTACATGATTGCCAATAAGCAAGGCAATTTTTGCAGAAAATCCAAGAGAATAGGCCAGTTGGGCTCCGAGCCATTCATGATGCACCACGCCTAAATCAGCCATCATATTTTGTTGGGTACCGGGAATAAAATGTCCAATATCATGAAATAAGCAGGCAAGAATAACTTCCAGATTATGCCCCGCTTGCTCCGCAAAATAAGCACATTGTAAAGCGTGTTCTAATTGCGACACAGACTCTCCTATGTAATCCATGTCTTCGGCGCAACCCAAATACTGAAATGCCCTATCAATTTTTTGGTTTATTGAGTTCATTTACATAACTTCGGTTGCGGTAATCGGATTAGCCACATTATAAATAGCAGCACCTGCGGAATAATCTTTATTAGGATCACGCTCACAGTCTGGAGGAAATTTGTCTCTTTTATCCTGATAATAAGCGTCCCGTTTAATCCCACCTTCAGCAAATTTGCTAAATGTGATAAACAGCGCACGCCGAGGTTTATTGCTACGATTAGCCTCAGAATAATGGGGTAAATAGGAATCAAACAATATAACGTCCCCCGTTCTACATTCAATTGGAGACCATGAAAAAGTCTCAGCAATCTCTTTCCTGATGGATCCATCCACCTCTTGAGGAAGAATCATAGGTTTATTCGCACCGCCCTGGACTACTTGCAAACACCCATTTTCTAAGGTGCAGTCATCTATAGCCACCATCATGGTAATGTGAAATCGTTGATTAAAACTAATAAAAGCAGGAGCATCTTGGTGCGGCTTAAATCCTCCTCCGCCTGGGAATTTATAATTAATTTTTTCTTTGAAAATAGCCGCTTTCTCTCCCATTAATGAAGAAACCAAGTTTAAAGTACGTGCACTATTAGCTACCTCATACATACCTTGATGGTAATCAATAAAATTTTCGACGCGACAAAGCTGGCGCTCCCCCTTCGCATTTTGCTCAAAATATTTCATCCATTTTCCTGGTGTTTCGGGCCAAGAGGTTAATTCATCACACCAGATTTGCAGTTGCTGCTTCAACTCACTAAATAAGAAATCCCGTATTACTATAAATCCCTGCGCGCTCCAGAAATCATATTGTTCTTCACTCAGTAGATAATCCATATTTTTCCTTACGACGTTGTTAGCATTGTATTTTCAGTAATTGGTTCTGATAACGTAACCAATTTAGCTTCTTCCTTTTCTAAATATATTGTTAATAACCAGCCCAGCAGAACGGTGCTTGCCAGGATAGCTAGAGTCAGATAGATACCCAATCGAACTTGAAATACAGGTAAAAATACGGTGCCGATAAACGCTCCGAACTTACCTGTCCCCGCCGCGAGTCCATGACCAGTGGCTTTAAATTCAGGATTATAAATTTTTGCAGGCAGCAGATAAGTTGAAATTCCTGGTCCAAAATTTATAAAAAAATTGAAGAGGATGAAGCCGACAAAAATCGTACTGGTGTTGGGAAAGAGGTAACTTATGCTAAGAATTAATAAGCCCAAAAACGAAAACAAGAATCCAGTTTTTTGCAATTTAATCAGGGGTACGTGATTTACAAAAAAAATGACTGCAAAAGCGCCTAACGAAACAAAAATATTGACCACTAAAGTGCTTTTCAAAACTTCGGTTTGTGCGCTTAAAAAGCTCGCTTCGCTCGATAAGTTAAATGCTTGTAAAACATAGGGGGTAAATAACCCTATTCCATAATAAGAAATATCTAATAAAAACCAACACAGACAAAGACACACAGTAATCTTTATCATTCGAGGAGAAAATATGAATTGGTAGTTTGTAAGAATAGTATGTTTGGAGTGTGGCTTTAAACGTTGATGAACTTTCCATAAAAAACTTTCAGGCAATTTGGCTCTAAATAACAACCCTACCACAGCAGGAATCGCGCCCGAGGCAAATATCCAACGCCACACATCCAATTGTGGATGAAGTTTAAAGAGTAACCAAGCAACGAGGACACCTACTGGGGAAGCAAGACAATTGATAAACATCGCCGTTGCAATGAATTGATTATTTTTATGAGGTGGGATCATTTCGGCCAAATAGGCTGCACAAATAGGATAATCCGCACCTACCCCAAAACCAAGTAAGAATCGGAATACACAAAGAGAGGTGATATTCCAAGCAAAGGCCGAACAAATCGCGACAAATACAAAAAAAATCAGATTTATAATGAGCATGCTTTTCCTACCCACCATATCTGCCAATCGTCCCACGATAATTGCGCCAAATACTGCCCCAAGGGGAGCTGCAGCCTGAGTAAGCCCAATCATAAAGGAGGAAGGATGATACACAGCATAAATAAAAGGTTCAGCTACTGAAGCGATATATAAATCATAACCATCAATGAACAAACCCAAGGCACAAACTATCCAAACATGAAGGGTTAGGGATTTATTAGTATTTTCGTCCATGAAAATCTCTATTAGTAATAAAAGATTGAACTTTTATTATGAAAGCAATTAGTTGATTTTTAACACAATCGTATCACAAAAACAAATAAGATCATTTGACCTAAAAAGCAAGCGGCCTATCTTAACAAAGCCCAGTTTACTTCCTAAATTTTAGAAAAATAAGACACAAAGACATGGACTTAACTCAACCAAAAATACCGATCGTGGTATTATTTATACTGTTTATCAGAACCCTTTAATTGAACAGTTCATTGAAGGTGGGCATAAGTGTCGCAGGCCCTCCCCTTATGGAAAGGTGGGTGTCCCTCACGGTTCCTGTTTTTTTGACTTTTCGATCTTATGACTGCTGTATTAGGAGCCCATTCTCATTGAAGCGCCCTCTCTTTCAGGCATTACAAAGTCACTAAGAGGTTGATTCGATGATTGGAATTTTCCACCTTCATACACACTTCCATTTCCATTGTATAAAGTACCATCTCCATTGGAATAAGCGAGCACTTCATTTTTCTCATTAACCAGAATAAAAGAGCGATTTGCTTTAGCTTGAGCTCCAAAGAAAACACCTACTTCTTCCTCAGAAGGAAAACTTAAAGTGAGTTTTCCATTTTTTTCTTCAGGTTCTTTATACCAACTTTGCTCGCTGTATTTTCTCTTATAGTCTTCAAGAATAAGTTTAGAGTCTTCGCTCTCAACTCCAATTTTTTTCATAAACCCTTTCTTCAATTCTTCTTCCATTTGCTGGCTGCTCATTTGCAAAAACTCTTTATGCTTGGTCTCGAGTTTCATTTTCTCTTGCATATCATTTTGATTTAAAACACCCAGATCTTCCTGTTTTTTCTTTAAATCAAGTAATCGTTGAATCTCTTTTTTAAGTTCTTCTTGCTTTGAACTCATCACTAAACTCCAGCTATTTTTGAAGTATTGTAGTCTAAAAATCAATCAAGATTTATTTTAAATTAAACTTTTTTACAGATTTATTACAAATGACTTATTCAAAAATCTACTTCAACTAAACGAAACAAACTCCAAATTATTGGTTCAATGAATTGGATTTTCCTACTATTTCCTCTTCAAAAAATTGAAGAGGAATATTTTTTACTTCAGATGGAATTAACGAACGCTCTAAGTAGCCAAAAAGAAGGTCGTTAATAATCAACGCCAGTATAGATAAGGCTAATGTGGTTAGGAAAAAAGCTCCATAGTCCATGTCAAACTGGAACGCGATCAAGGATGCTAGTAGTAAGCCTAATCCACTGGCCATTCTACTTCTAATGGTCCTATTCCAATAAAATGCCCCATTCTTTTCATATCGCATTCTTTGAATATTTTTCAATTGGGTAAGTCGTTGTTCCTTATACTCTTGATAATCCGAAGCTTTTTGTCGAAAATCGTTGTACTTGTAAGGAGAAAAAAAGCAATTGGCATCTAAACTTATCCCATTAAAGCGTTGGCAGCTTAATGCAACAGACAGCATATCTCTAGGGTTAAGAAGATAATTTTTATCTTCATTCTGAGCATTAAGAATCATTAAGAGTATTTCATTAGCAAGTTTATCAAAAGGACTTTGATTTTGTTGACCGGCATTGCGCATTACTATTCCTTGTTTTTAGCAGACACCTACCACTCCTGGGATCTCAGTACAGGAGAAAGCTAAATATAGTGTCACAAATTTAAAACTGATGGTAGATAAGCTCCTTTTTTAAGCAACGAGAGCGGAGAAATTGTTCTATAATTAATCATATCCATTCTTGTGGGAGCCCCACTATGTTAAGCCCATCAATTAGAAAATACATGCACACTCATAATATTCCCTATAAGACCATCAGTCATCCTAGAGCATATACCGCATCCCAATGTGCCCAGGCAGCCCATATTAAAGGAAATCATTTTGCTAAATCAGTAGTGGTTAAATTGGATGGCAAATTTGTATTGGTCGCAATCCCCGCCAATACCCGTCTCAATTTAGACCTATTCAAAAAAGAGACTCAAGCAAAACGAGCAGAAATTGCTAAAGAGTTCGAATTTCAAAACAAATTTACTGACTGCGAAGTGGGCGCGATACCCCTTTTAGGTGAACTTTATAATATGGAGGTCTATCTGGCCGATAGTCTTGCACATAAAGAATGGCTTGTCTTTAATGCGGGAAACCATGATCAACTGCTAAAAATCAAAGGTGAGGACTTTTTAAAATTGGTTCATCCAAAAACCTTATTGCAGTGTTGAAAACAGTTTTCGATGGTAAGAAATTTCTAGTTCAACAGTAGACTTTTATACATACTTTAAGCACGGAGTGAAATATGGGAATTGCTGTAAATATGGGCCGTTAGTTGGAACAGTCAAACCGTAAAAACGTATCGCTCTTAATAAATACTTAATGTTTGTACTATATGATTATAAGTAATTCATTTGCGGGTAAGAAGTATGTCACAGTCGAAGGAAGAGCAATTCAAAATCGTTGATGAGGTTCGACTTCTTCTCGACGAATTACGAAGCTTAAAAAATACGCAATTTCAAAAACTCAAACAACCTAAGTTTGAGCAAATGGTATTTAACGGACTCATTAAAAGATTTTCTCCCCTCGCAACTGCCAATAATTTTCTCACTTCATTAATGCCAACTGAACGACCAAATCAAAATTCAGATTTAGAGGTGGATGAGGTCAATGAACTTTGGAAAGATCTTTGGAGAATTTTTTCTCAATTAGAATTAGACATTAACTCACTTGTCTCACTCCCTGAAAATGAGCGTCTTCCTAAGCAAAAAGCCATTTTTACAGAAGCTTTAAAAGAAATAGGCCCCAAATTCGCGAGAGCAATTGAGATTGATACCGATATAAAATCCTTTGAGTACAGCAAGAAAACCTCTTATGCTGCAATGCAGTCTCTTGCACAAGAAAAGATGGCATCCATTAAGGAGCGATTGGATACTGAACTTAGTATCGAACCCTTAAAACAAAAATGGCAAGAGGTAGAACAAATTATCCGTAAAGAATTTCAACAAGAGCTCCCAACAACCCAAGATTATGTGAATCTTTTAAATGCCCTTCATCAATTAGAGGACCTGGAAAAAATCCCGCAAAACAGGTTGTCCAAGGGACAAAAAATTGAAAAGGTAGCGACTAAAAAGAGAAAAATTAAAATTCGGGATATCGTAGACGGTTTTGAAGATGAGACCAGTTTGCTTTCAGAGTTAAACGCCTCATTGATTTCTACCATTACCAGCAATTTAGAAATTCTCCACATGCTAGAAACTACCCAATGGGAAGAGCTTAAGCTTAAACCCTTTCCCCAGAATGAAGCGATTAAAAAACTTGAAGATTTTTATCGAAAGGCACTAGGCAGTTCTTCTTTAACTATTCTGGAACGTTTTTCTCAACTCACTGTAAAAATTCGTGAATTAAAACACGAAATGTTTGGTGAGCAGAGTGAAGAGGCAGAACAGTTAAAGCAAGAAGCAGACGCTCAATTACTGCAGCTCGAAAAAGACATGGATAACTTTTCTCAAGAGACTGAAAAACTCAAAGCAATGAAACTAAATAGAGAGCATTACCTGCGAGCTGCAAATAAATTATTAGAAGAGCAAAATAAATTATTGAAAGAAAGACTGGAGAAGGTTAATCCAATCATTAATAAGATGTTGGGCATCGATAAGGTATTAATAGACTTCAAAAAATCCGACCAACAGGAAGAATTATTTTCTATCAAAAAAGCAGAGTTTTATGAACACTACGAGCCATTTTTAAATGAAGTAGCCGAGTTTGAAAAGGAACTGCTTTTAAGATTAAAGAATAAAAATGGTTCGGAAATTGAGGGACTAAAACAAGAATTAGATGATTTAGTTCAACAGACACTCAAGGCGCATGAAGAGATCAAGGAAGCTACCAAAGCAAATCTTGGAAATTACAGTAGCCTATTAAATCATGTTTTTAAATTAGAAAAAGCTGAGGAAAGGGCAAGAACTATTTTCAAAAAGATTGAAGAGAGAATTCCCGAACAAAAAAGAGAAAATCAAATAAGGGAAGAGTTCTCCATTAAAAGAGAAATGCTTCTTGAAATTAATGAGACCTTGCGATTGTCTCATACTCAATTTAAAGCTGAAGAAATACAACAAGAGATAATCAAGTTCCTGGATGCTAAAATTCACCGCTTTGAAAAAGCTTTGACCGACGCCCCCATTAAAGAGGTTGAAGAAGAGTTAGAAGCAATTAATTCAACACTGGAACATTTAAGTGAAACCCTAATCAAGGCAAAAGTATCTCAAACAGTGGCTCAGCAACACTTTAGAGCTTTATGTAATAGGTATCGATTTAGCAAAGATCCTCTATTAAGCACCATGGAACAGTTAAGGGATGCTCCCCATTATCGAGATATCCACCTAACAATCGATCTTAACCAACATGATCGGTTCAGAGAAACTCTTAATAGAGAAGATTTTCTCATTGCTGCGGAAGATTTTGACTTTGAGGGATGGGTTACTCATCTAACTATTTGGTCGCGAGAAGAATTAGTCGCCTATTGCAAACAGCTTGCCGAATTTGCTGAGATCGCACTTATAGGAGGTATCGAAGCCTACTCAGCACAATACAATCCAGCAGCCATCGCATCATTTGAAGATGCAATGTCATTTGGTGCTCAATCGCAAGTGAATCCTCTTACCCTCTTCCGTCAAATGTCTGCATTTATTTCTGTCGCGGCTGACAATACGGATGAGCTTGATAGAATGATTAAATCCATCTATTCCAGCTACTCATATCTAAAAAGGGATTTTACAAATCAATATCCCCCTATCAACCTAGATGCAATGCCAGCATTTCTCACGAAACTGGAGTTTTCAGAAGAGATTGTTAGGCAAATTAGCGATGAACGACTTTCGCAGATATTGATTGATGTAAACAATCAGGGAGATCTTGAAGCATTTTTGCGTCAGGAACTTCAGACTTATCATTACCTACAGCGAGACATGCAGCTCCCAAGTGAGGAGCAGTTTCAGCATTCGAATCTCTCAGATTTATCTGCATTACGTTCCAGCCGGGATCTCATTGCCACCATTCTCAAAGTACATTACCTTACTGTAATTCAAAAGCACATTGAAATAGAACAAGCTATCGCTCCAAAATCTAAAGTAATGGACGATTTACTCCACTTAAAACAGTCTGTTGGGTCCAAACCTATTTACGCTTTTCTTTCTAAAAACTTATTGGGTGCAATAGAAAACAGCTTAGAGAAACTAAAACAGGAGCAGATTTATAATAGTTTTAATACGTTCTATGAAATACAAATGGGTGCACTGGGCCACTCCCTATCTCAAGGTTTAGAAGATGAACTCACTCTAGATGCTCCTGAGAAATTAATTCGACTCCAAGAAAAAATTAAAGCAAACGTCGAGAGTCATTCATTAGATCAAGCCTCCCTTCATTTAACAAAACTAGGATTTCCCCAAGATTTTTATTCCCTCATTGAAAAAAATGCGGATTTTTTAAAGTGGTCTGAGTTTTTGCAAGAATCGTTGGGAAAAATGGACATTCCATTTCTTTCTAATGAGGATAAACAATTCATTCAAGAGGTCTCTCATCCCTCTTGGTTGAGGAACCTAAACGAAGAAATAAATAGCATTATTTTAACTGAGCCCCAAAATGCAGAGGACTGTTTTAATCGGGTCAGCAGGTTAAATCAGCTTTCTGCACAAGTTGAACGGTTATCTGGAATTCAAAAAAAATGGACACAGATGATTGATTGCGTGCTAACCACTTATCCCAGTGAATCAAAAACTTATAATCCCCGTTTACATGGAACCCAACAAGTGGATGAATGGGTTCAAATCAACGCAGTTATTAACAACCAACAAGTAAAAGAAAACTTAATAGAATATCGAACTAATCGGGCTCAATTGGAAAGAATTAAGAGGCATGGGTTTGAAACCAATGTGGATTATAAAAATCTAATAATGACGTTACAAGACAATAAATGCATTTTGGATGCAGGACGCGAACAATATCAAATGTTAAAAGACATACGCGAAAAGGCAGTCGGCGAATTACCTACAAAATTAATTGCAGCACTAGAAGTATTGGGTGCATTAAATTTTGAAATTAACAATACTTATAACAAAGATATGACTCAAGAGCAAAAAGCTTTATTGCTGGCTATAAATGGAAATATGGTTAATCTATGGCAAAATGGACAGAGAATAGTAAACGATCTTGAAACATGTTACCCAGGCAGTGAAGAGTTTGAAACCGCAATAACTGATGCATCAACTTTTCTTACGAGTTTACCTTCTACAGTCTCTAAATGTTTCGATGAGGAACACTATAATGAGCTTGATGAAGCAGGACTTGATGAAATGGATAAAATCTATAACAGGGTCATGGAAGCCATAGCAGAGTTCTGTAAAGAATGGGAGATTGAGTTTGAATATAAACGTCCCGTAGGTCAAGTGACACAAGATTATAAGAAAAGAATCAGCGAAATCACAAACCAAATTGTAGTCCCTGAAGATGAAATAGCATTAAATCCTAAGAAATAGCAGCTCACTATTTTATCGCTATACACACTCACAATAAAAATCTCATAATCAAAAATTAAAATAAATTAGGTGGCGTCTTTACATCTGCGGCACTCCAGGCTTCGTGAAATTTTTTTTCTACTTGTTCCGCATCTTTTGTGCGTCCCATTTTTTTCAGGCTGTTCGATAAACCCCAAAGAGCCCAACCATTATTCGGATATTCTTTTAAATCAGCCTCATACATTTTGATTGCCTCTAAAGGACGGTTCCATCTTAGATAAACATCACCTAACAGCTCTTTTATTGGAACATACCAATCTGGTGGTTCATGATAGCCCATATCATGCTGAATTGCTGAAGCGATCTTCAATTGATTGATGCTCTCTTCCTTATTACCCTGTATAGCCTCTAAACGAGCAGTTAAAACAGCAGCAGCAATTTTTAAAAGAGATACTCCATTCTTTTCCAAGTTTTCTTTACTTGGACCTTGCTCGATAATTGCCTTTAACTCAGTTAATTCCTGTTGGGCTTGTTTTATTTGATCTGTATGAGACAAAGCCATCCCTTGAGCGTAATGCCACATACCCAAAGCATATTGATATTCTTTAGACGGTTTAGGCTCTTTGAGTAAATCATCCCATAAAGCAAAACGAGCCTGAACAAAGTAAGGAATAGGAATAAACCATTGCAAAGAGGCTTCATTTTTTAACCAGTCATTAAATGGTGGCGCAAGCATTTTTCGTGCTGCCCAGAGTGCTAATTTTTGTCGCCCTTCCATGGTGGCAGTGGTTCTTAAAAAATCATAGTTATGCATATAAAGATAATTAATTTCAGGAGCGAACCCTTGTTGCCTACATGTAGTATTATACATATTGAATGCCTCAATTGCCTTTAGATTGGACTCACTTCCTTGAGCATATTTTCCAGTAAGAAAGTAGATATGTGCCGGCATATGGACTAAATGTTCTGAGCCAGGAACTAACGTAGTTAACCTGTTAGCACTATCCATCGCTTTTTGGGGCTCTTTGGAACTTTCAATTGCATGAATGAAATAATGATTCGCACCAATATGTTCCGGCTCATTCGCAAGGATATTTTTTAAAGCGTTAACAATCAGGGCTGTTTTGGGATTTTCTTTGCCATCGATCCCCCAAAATTTCCATTCAATCACCTCAAAAAGGGCATAAGCGTATAATGCCTTTGCGTTATGATCAGTAGGATAATGAGCAATAATTTTTTCCATTGCTTCAGCATAAGCCGCCATTTCAGTGGAAGATGATTTATCAAAAGTAGTGCTGGAGCGATGACAACTAAAAGTTCCCGAAGATTCAGTTTCTTGCTGTCGCGGTGGATGTTTAAAGCGCTCCATAAGAGCAAGAATATAAGCGTTTTCCTGGGACGTCATGTATTGTTTGAGGGAAACTGCCTTCTCAATTGCCTTTTTTGCATCCTGATATTCATGCCCTGACATTGGTGCATTAATTTTAGAACCTGTTGCCAAGGCAAATCCCCAATAACACATTCCGCATTGAGGGTCTAATCGAATAGCTTCTTTAAAAGAACGAGCAGACTCCCCCCATTCAAAACCATAAAAAAGAACCATTCCTTGGTTAAAAAATTTTTGCGCTGATTTATTGTTCGTAGAAACAGTAAAATGAAAAGAACCCAGATTATCAAAAACAGGAGCCAAAGGCTTAGACAAGGGAGCTTCAGCAAACGATAAATTGGAATAACTTAGGAGGGGAAGACACAGTAGTAACAAAAATTGATACATTAGAATCCCCCATTCCCTTATTAAACTTTAAAACCCAATATTTTATCAAGCAGTTCAAAACGATTTTTTAACTCAATTAATAGTAGATATTAAACCAATATTAAACAAGAGCAGCCAGATTGCTCACAGCCATACTATCTTAGTCGAAGTAAAAAACTCCAAAGCTCTCCCACGGAGGTTATACTATTTCATCAACGGTTAAATCAAATTACCCAGCAATAAACTAGGATTATTATTGTTGCTTGCAGGATTCAGTTCATTTGTAATAAATCTGATTGCAAAGGTTATTTTGCCTGCAGTCTAAATCAAGGCACTGGTAGCTTTGGATAGAACTTCATCCTCACCCATTCGCTCCATAATAATGTACATGCACACCCCCAAAAGGATGACCCCATCAATAACGAGAACCACCGGGCGCATCGAACCATCGAACAAAAGACCTGTTAAAGCGACGGCGCAGGAAGAAAACAATAACCGGGTAGACATAATGAACGAAGAACAAACTCCTTTGAGGTCAGGTAAAATTTCTAATGATTTGGCAAATGTCACGCTCATTGGGAATGCGCAACCAAACGCCATCCAGCACATTGCAAATGTAATCAATCGTGGATAGCTTGGATATTGAAATGCAAAATAAGTAAGCAGTACTATTGATAGGATGCAACATACCATCCCTAAGTAGACCGCTTTTCGGCTGCCAATTCGATTAATTATGTTATTCGCATAAAAGCTGGTAAGCGAAAAAATTAATACAATTAATCCTTGCTGCATTGCGAATTGAAAATAGGATAATTTACACGTACTAATATAATAAAATGAAGCACTACCCACAAAAGTTAAATAAGCCGTAACTAACATGTTCGGCATGCTGGCATAAATTAAAAACTTACCATGCGCACACACAGTTTGATAATCATTAAATATAGTCGAAAGCTTTAATGGCTGCTTTTCTTCTTTAGTTTCAGGCAATTGCCATACCAAAAAAAGCCATGAAATCAAAGCAATAATTGCAATAAACGTAAAATTAGCTCTCCAAGTAAAATAATTGATGAGCGTGCTGCCTAAAATCGGAGCTGCTGCCATAAAAATAGTTACATAGGCATTAATTTTACCAATATAATTTGCAGCTATTGCACCATTATATCGATCAGAGATCATAGTAAATCCAAGTACTACGGTACTACTAGCGCCTAAACCTTGAATAAAACGCCAAAACATCAATTGGTATATTGAAAATGAAAAAACACAACCTACTGCTCCAACTAAAAAACAGGTTGCTCCAAAAATCATTAAACCACGCCTTCCTAAAGATTCGGATAATGGCCCGTATAACAATCCAGAAAGACAAAAGGCTAAAAAATTAAGGCTTAAGGTACTTTGTACTTGGGCCTCAGTACTTCCGAAGAACTTCATAATACTAGGAAAGCTGGGTAAGGAAATATCGATTTCCATACAGCAACCCAATAATGAAATAATAATGAGTGACACGAGTGATAGTGGAAAGGATCTTGATGCCATAATACTTATCTTCTTGATAATGGACAAATGGGCGATATTTAGAAGAATACTTCTCAAATCGTCATACAAACTGCAGCAGTGCATTGTAGCAATATTTGTCAACCTTGAGAAGCAATCGGAACGGTTAAAGATGAACTGCTTTGTAAGCGACTTTGCATATAAACAAGGAAAAATAAAGTGATTAATCGTTCAAAATTAATTCTCTTCTCTGCGCTCTTTGGGTTAAAAAACTATTCGTTTCCTGTTAAGCTTCGCTGGGTTTTTTGAATTTAACATAGGTGGAAATAATGAAAATTATAAATAAATCAGTATTTATAATACTGGGTTCTTTATCTATGACAACCATGGCATCAACAAGCAGTGCTAGTTTATATGAAAAAATATACAGGCTGGCAGAGCAAATTTATTATACTGAGCATTCATTAAGTCCAGAACAACGACAAATGACGGAAGAGCTATCCAATCAAATTGAAGCCGTCATAAGTATACCCAATGATGTTACCTGTGGAACAAAGAGTGATGTTTTTCAAGAAGCGTACAAATGGTCGTATAGTTCTGATGGCTTAAATGAAACATCCTCTGGAGCAGAAAAATTTGCCACGTTCATAATAAGTAAATCCTGCCCAGCCGCCTACTTTAAGGTTTTTAAACCCGCCTATAAATTTGCTTACGCAAGCGATGGCATGAATAAAACCCGCTCGGAGGCCAAAAACGTTGCCACTAAAATAAGTGATTACGAAGCTACAAAGTATTACACTAAAAACTCATTGCAATGTTATATCGACAATTATAAGTTTGCCTATTCCAGTGGCGGTATGAATAAAACTCGCTCGGAAGCTGAGATTTTTGCTAACCAACAATGTTTGGGATAATTACTAGATTTTATTTAAGCGGCTATCAAAGGTAGCCGCTTTAGTACATTCTTTTCGTGTGCGAATGGAATAAATTTGAACTTAAAGATCAATATCACGCACATTGATCTCAAAAATCACCCTATGTATACTTGATGATCGTATTTCAATCGAGATTAACCAATGAAAACTAAAATTTTACTCGCTATTTCCTTAATTACCGGCATTTATTCTGCCCACGCTAATAATTGTGGCACTTTGAATGTTTCTGTTTTTAATAAAAGCGGTCACACCTGTACTTTGCGAGCAATGAATTTAATAAACGGTCAGATTATAATAGGTCAAGCGCCAGGAATAATTGCAAATGGAGAAAAAGCTCCCTCTTTCACACTTCAACAAACTTACAGCGCGGGTCCAAACATTCGCCTTGAATACGAATGTGATAATAAAACAATAAGTATCGTTTCACGACAAGATTTATGTGTTATGTATGCAGGGGCTATTTCTGGTAGCTACTCGAGTTCAAACAACGTTCATGCTGATTTCCTTACCACTATAGGCAGTTGGTGGAGCTCTCTTCCTGGTGAAATCCACTGGACTATTGGCTAATTAAGCAATTGCGAAGAGGTGTATTTTAATCCACCTCTTTTAACAAACAGTACTGAACCGCTTAGAAATATCCATAAAAAAAACTCCTTAGCGCTTACCCCCTAGAAATTATAAAATTCATAATGATAGCTACCGATTCATCGATTAAGTATTTTGACGTATCAATCACAATTTGCTTGCTATCCCAGGGTTCATAATTTCGATCCAGAACGGCTTGCCATGTAGGAAGTTTGTGTCCTTTTATATCCGCAATGCGTCCTTCTACACGACTTTGATGAACTTGTTCATCGGAACAAATTAATTCGATCTGGATAAGATCTGAGTCCGTTTGTTTGGCTACTTGTTGCCAAGCTTGGCGTGTTATCGCGATAGGATTAACCGAGTCCGCCACAACATTTAATCCTAAGGTCAAATTTTCACGAGCAACGGCATAACTGATTAAATATCCCTCTGAGCCCACTATCAACTTACCTGAATACTCATCCAGATTAATTAACGCCTGCTCAATAGTATCTACTCGTAAGTAAACTGCCTTTAAGCGCTGGGCAATAATTTTAGAAATTGTCGTTTTGCCCGTGCCAGGTAACCCACCAAAAACGATTAACATCATAAAATTGTCTCGTTGAATTTTTTTCTCATTTTCCTTTTTTCTTAAAAATCTGCAACTTTATCATCACAAAATTTGCATTGAGTTTGTTGATCGAAATACCCTAACCTACTTTTTGATTCAATTATTTGAAATTGGTTACCAAAGAAGTATAATTGCCAATTTTTTATCCAGCATGGTGGTTACAATGACAATATTAGCGGTTTGTGGACCTATAGGTAGTGATTTTAAGACGTTCAGCCAAGAATGTTATTCTTTATTAAATAAAGATAAGACCCTATTGATTGATAGTTCAGATTTTAAGTCCAGCAATTCATTATTAGCTGCCATCGAAAATGTTAAGGGCGATATCATTATTTTTGGGGCTGATATTTTTTTAGATGAACAATTACGCTCAAAATTGGATATCAAAGTGTTTCTTGAGCTGGATGCAGATCTTTGTCTAAGTAACTATTTGAAATCAATCGATACAAATACAAAAAATGTTGAAGAGCATATAGAATTTTATTCTACTCAGATTAAACCTCTAAATGAAAAAATAAGATTATCCGCCAAATATGCCGCTCTGCGCCGCCCACAAGAAAGTTCAAATCATATATTAATTAATTTGCTTATTAATGAAGATGATAAAACATTAAAAAAATCAGGTTTACCTGCTGTAACCAGAGATATGTTCTGGAAAACTGAATCGCAAGAGCAACAAATAGATAAGACTATGAGCAATATCCTCTCAAACACAGTAAGCAATTAATATTTGATAGATTCCCGCCTGCGCGGGAATGACATTATAAATCTTGGGAATTTATAGCCCACCTACCTTATTTGGCGAAATTGCATTTACATTATAAATTTAACAATACACCCTGTTTCGGTTTAATCAGTTCTACACCAATATCATTTTCTTGAAACAGCTCCTCTAAAATCTGCCTTCCTACATCGTCCTTAGAGTTTGAACCATCTCCAAATCTAGGTTTGATGTGAGTTACAACAACTGGAAGTCCTCGTAATGAATTTTTTAAATTTAGAGGATCAACGATCGACGCCAATTGTCGCAATTCAGACATGAATAAGTTTGGTTTTAAATGACCGAATAATTTGTTATTGGGTTGGGAATTTAAAAATGAGCATTCGAGCATGATGCCATGAAGCTGCCTATTTCTTATAAGTGGTGCAATCTCGTGCCAAATATTCTCCATGTTGGTCGATTGCTCCGTGCTATCAGCTCCCGTGTCGCCAAAATATAAAAGATATTCATTATTGTAACGGATTAAAAAAGCACTTGATGGCATCCCACTATGACTCAAAGGAAACGCTTTAACCTGCAGATCCGTTTTAGGAATATCAATCCACTGGAGTAAGGGCAGATTTTGATAGTGTTGATAATTCAAATGCGGAATGTCTCCTTTATCCCCAAAATTACCCCACACCGACCAATTAAAAATATTTTTCTGCAATGCCAGCATGGTTTCTTCGCGAGACATAATTGTTTGCCCCTCTCGCAATTCGGGTTGTGCCATCACCAGCCCCATAAGATGATCAAGATGGGCATGAGAAATGAGATACACGGGAATATGTTTTTGCAGCAAATCTTCAATATTTTTATGACGGACTGATTGTCTTTCAACTGCAACTTCTAGACCATGCACCAACGTCCCCCCATCAAGAGCCACATAATCCTCACTCTCGATCGTCTTTAATAAGTAAGCAGATAAATTTCCATCTTTCAAACCACCATAAACCCCCAGAGGAACAAGTTCAAAAGCAGGTGCACAAAATGCACTCTGAGAAAAAAACAAAATCAACATTGAAATTAATAACTGTCGCATATGGATTTCCTTAAATGATGCGGTAGTTTTGTAAATAATATAGAGGTTAATGAAGGAAACAACTTAAATCGATTAATACAACAAATTTATCCTACTGTGGGAAACATTTATACTCACGCAAAGATTGAAGGATAGATTCGCCTGCGTGTGAATGACATATAAACCGTGGGAGTTGCCTGATTAACCGCGGGAATTTACTCAATATAACTATTAGTTCGTCCACTCAGCAAATGGTTATCTACTCCTTGGGTGTAAGAATTTTAAGTGGTATCCTGTCCACCCATCCCCCCTGTTTTAGATCAAATTTAGTATCTGTACCGTTGCGGCGGTTAAACCGTAACCAGGAGGGATTTCTTTTCTGCAGGACGAGAATCAAAAAGGAACTAACAACATGCTGAAAACGAGTCAAGTGAGTGAAAACTTGCGTCAATCGGGTATTCGTGCCGCAAGCACAGAATGTGAAAAAATTGGCGGTATAAATTTAGGGCAAGGTATTTGTGATTTACCAACCCCAGCGGTAATTAAACAGGCAGCTATCCGTGCGATTGAACAAGAAAAAAATGTGTACTCTGCTTGTGAAGGGGTGTTCCATTTACGTCAGGCTATTGCCGATAAAATTCAAACATTTAATAAAATTCCAGTTGATGCCGAAACAGAAGTTCTGGTGACCCACGGCTCTACTGGCGCATTTATTTGTGCGGTGATGTCTTTGTTTAATCCTGGTGATGAAGTTATTTTGTTTGAACCTTTTTATGGCTACCACAAAAATATTCTGGAGCTATACCAAGTGAATGTTAGATCAGTACCGATTAATTTACATGACTTTAGCATTCAAATGGAGGATCTTGAACAAGCGGTTACCCCTAAAACTCGTGCGATTATCATTTGCACACCGTGTAACCCCTGTGGCAAGGTGTTTTCTGAGCAGGAATTGTTAGCGATTGGCGAAATTGCAGAACACTATAATTTAGCGGTTATCACCGATGAAATTTATGAATATATTACTTACCCAGGTCACAAACATATATCCTTTGCTCGTTTAAAAAATTTTAAAGAGCGCACCATCACGATTTCAGGATGTTCAAAAACTTATAATATGACAGGATGGCGGTTAGGTTATGCAAGTGGCCCCGGGCATGTAATTGCCAAAATGGCTTTAATTCAAGATTTAGTATATGTGTGTCCTGCAACCCCATTACAACATGCAGCGGTCGATGCGTTTAAATTACAAGACATTTATTATCAAGAGATGTGTCAAACTTATTTGGAAAAACGAGATCAGACTGTACGTGAGTTACGTGACATTGGTTTTGAAGTAACTGTTCCCCAGGGCGCTTATTATATTATGGCTGATTTTTCACGCATGGGCTTTAAAAATGATGCCGATATGACCCGCATGCTACTGGAACAGGCCAAAGTTGCCGTGGTTCCGGGACGTTCTTTTTATTTAAATCCAGATAAAGGGAAAAATGTAGTGCGTCTTTGTTATGCCTTAAGTAAAGAAAAAGTGGCACAAGGGTTGAAACAGATAAAGGATGGGTTAGTGCTATGTCCTTCCTAAAACATAAGTTCCACACATAGCATTTTTTCATAGAAGATGTATGAAATCCCTGTTCTTTAAATTCAAAAGTTTTGAAGTAGTGTATATAATGGCCGCAAACTAATAAAAACAAGAACAGGGACTTATCATGAAGCGTTATTATTTCAATAATTCAAAAAATTATATTGACAGCAACGAACAACTTTCGGCTGAGCAAATCGAACAATTAAAGGAAATCATGTCTTTTTTCCCTTATCACAATAAGGATAATTGGGCAGAATTATTCAGGTCATTTCAGCCAGAAAAATATCCTTCTAAATTAGTAAATATGGCTGCTAATGCTTTTGATCACCATGGCTATACCATGTTAGGTTTGGCTTGTGAGTACGGTAAAGATGTTGAAATGGTCCAAAGACTGATTGATATGGGTGCTAATCCCGATATTCCTGATCACAACATGAAAAAACTACCCTTGCACCGCGCAATCAATAATCAATTGTCCAGTTCTAATCGTGATTCATTAGAAGCGGTTGCGGTGGTTCAATGCCTTCTTGAAAATGGGGCTAATACTCAAAATAAATCCTTTCAAAATTGTACCCCTCTTTTTTTTGCTCAATCCCAACAATTTAATGCTGCAGCAAAACTCATGAAGGACCATCTTTTCAGTTCTAGAGGTTATGGAGTGGTGCAAAAACTATTACTTTCAGGAAATACCTATGGTTTAAAACAAAAGTTAAGTCACTCTAACGATTTAGCATCCTTCATTACCAGATTGAAAGGCTGGTCCCCTGTATTTGCTGCCATCCACCATAGTTATGCGCACCAAAATACACTGAGTAATCTCACACTATTAAAAAAACATCATGTTGACTTTAATAGTACTTTCTACCTTAAAACCTATTCAGGTATACCCATTTATTGTTCGATGAATCCAATTGCTTATTTACTATTACGCGGCGGTGACTCAAGGCTAATTGGCGCATTAATTAAGCATGGTGCTGATCCTGAACATCCCTCCATATCCGTAGTTAAAAAAATTATTGAGTCCAACCCTAGTCATAAAGCATTTAATTATGTAGTTAAAAACGATAATAATCCAAATGATGTTAACTCACGGACCATGCTCGATTTATTTGAAACTAAATTTGCTAAAGGGAATCAAGAGAGCAAAATCTTTGCAAATCCCTCCTATTCACCGGGCTTATTTGAAGTAAAAGTCAATGCACCTAGCGAAGATGAAGGCATGACCGATGAAGAGTTGGCTAAAAGTATATTCGGCAAGGGATCAATTACTGCAAAAAGATATAATTAATATCGATAAACGACAGATACTGGGCTGCAAAGCCCAGCTTTTGAGGAATATACATTTGGAAATTAGTGACTCATTGGGTGAATCAAAGGTTTTTACCTTTCATGACTTAGGGCAAAAAGTTTATATATAGTTTGCCCATCCTGCATCCACTTCTATAATTAAATCGGAGGTTACCTCTTTGGTATTCGGTTCTAAATTTTTTAAAAAAGCTCCTCTCGAAGTATCGGCTTACCTATATTCTCATATAAACACTCCACAGGATTTTTTAGCCGCATGGCTCGCGAATAAGGGTTCCAAGCGACGAACCAAAAGACAGCAAAGAGCGATCGAACTTGCTTTATTCGACAAAGAAGGGATTGAATTTTATCCTGCTAAAATCAAGTTATTAAGAACACTAATCTCTGAAGATACATTAACCGAAAGTGATCCAGAGCATTTAGCCTATTTAGGTAGGAAACTGGCAACTCAATTGAATGATCCTAATTTAAGCCTCCAGCAACTGATGCAGGGTATAAAGCTAACCGCCGAGATGAATAAAGTATCACTTCCTTCATTAGATATCCCAAGTACACTATCTTCACCCAAGTTCTTTCACCTATTTTTTTTAAGGAACGTTTTAATTGAATCAGTGAGCAAAGAGGATCTGGAAGCCTTGATGGATGAGTTAAAAAGCAAACTAACGCCCTCAGATCCCGAAATGAATTGCCGCTCCATTGCATTTTTATCGAGCTTGGCTCACAAAGCGGATAAAAAAGATCTTATGCTTTTAGTTGATCCTGTAAAGAGCATACTTGACTATAACGAGAGTTGGCTTAGTGGTGGGCTAAACGAAATGCTAGCCATACTTGTAACCAAATTGGATAAACAAACATTAGCTCCTCTTGTAAACTCAGTGAAACAGCACCTTGATGAAAAGAAAGGACCGTTTATAGCCGCATTACGATATCTAGCAACATTAGCACCTAAAATAGAACCAGAAATGATGGAACCTCTGGTTAATTCGATTAAAGAGGTTATGAATGGTGCGAAAGCTGGCAACCCTTTAAGGAGAGAAAATTCTGAATATGTTTGTACTGAGGCACTAAATTGTTTCGCTAAGCTAGCGCCTGAAATGGACAAAAATGCACTGGAATCTCTTATCGAACCTTTGAAAAATCAACTTGAGGCCCCTTCATTGAGTCTTTCCATTGCGGCCGCAGAATGTTTGTCAGCATTGTCTTCCCTGATGACCACGGAAATCCGTCTCACGCTGTTAGAATCTATTCAAAATAAACTAAACGATGGCAAATGGAATATAAGATGTATTACCTTAGGGTATTTACCCACACTTGCTCCTGCAATGGATAAAAAAATGCAAGAAGATGTGGTCAATTTAGTGGAAGAAACACTGAATGAAGATAATCCAAAAGTGAGAGAGAGTGCCTTAGACTGTTTGGCAAAACTGATTTACTCTTCGAGTAATGAGATAGACGAACACTTAATTAATTCAATAAAAAATAAACTCAATGACCATGAAGCCTTTGTTCGTTCTGCAGCCATACAATGTATTAAAGCGCTTGCACCCCGAATGAAAACAGAAATGCTGCAGCCCATTACCCAGTCAATAAAAAGCATGAGTAATGATCCCGATCATAATGTTCGAATTTTAACATTATATTATTTAGTAGCATTATGCCCGAAGAAGGGGAAAGAAATTCCAGAAGATTTTATTGAGGTAATAAAAACCAAACTGGATGACACAAATGGACATGTCCGCGAAGTAGCATTCGAATGTTTGGCAAAGCTTGCCGCAAGTATGCACAAAGAAACTCTGGAAAAACTATTCGATCTGGCGCAAAACAAACTCAATGACACTAAGTTTATCAATTCTAAGACTCTGTTAAAATTTTTAGTAGCAGCCGCCACCCGAATTGACGCAAAAAAATTGGAAAACCTTGTCAAACCCATATTAAGCAAACTCAATGACCCCGATCCCAATTTACGTCATGCAGCACGGCACTGTTTAATAGCTTTTGCTGTCCGAATAGACCAAGATCCCCTGAAACAGCTTATTGGTGACTTACAAAATAAACTCGATAGTCAAGATAAAATAACACGTAACCAAGGATTAGATTGTTTAGCAGCACTTAGCTCTTTTATGGATAAAAACACCCAGGAATCCCTAATAATCCCAGTGAAAAGTACACTGCTTTATGAATGCGACACAACGCGCATTGCAGCAATGGGTTGTCTTCTCAAATTGATCTCAGCTATAGACAAAGAAATGATAGGCCAACTTATTGATCCAATAAAAAACTTACTTAAAAACGAAAACCCTGATATTCGCATCATGGCTTGCCGTTTACTTTGTTATATTCTGATTAACAACCACCTTATTTTTAAAATGGATACCCCACCAACCAGCACCTTAGAAGAATTACTCGTTCAGACTGTGGCTGACTGGGTTACACGAATTCATGCAGTGACAAACCAACTAGAACCTATTGTGGATAATCCAACCTCAGTTATTCCTTCATTTTTCTTTTAAATCCTTGCTAGGGGTTAAGCAGCACAAACCGGTTGATTTAACGTTGTCTCTTGCTTATAGAAAGGATTCGCATGCTCTTGCTGCTGGCCTTGGACAAAACGGATCAGGCTTTCAACATCAGAGTAGTTAAAATTAAAGGAACCGAGAAAGACATTGTCTCTACCGCTGATTGTTCTTAATTGTTGGTATTGCGTTTCGGTCAGTGATACTTTATAGCACGATAAGATATTGTTTGAACCTAGCCGTCCTGACTCCATACGAGCAAGTGCCTCGGGCGAGGAATAAAATTTGCGGGTTATATTACTTTCTTTCGCTAAATTCCAGATATATATTTTGTGGTAATCACTGGATTTTATTTGTTCGACGATCGGAATGAAAAAGCAACGTAGTTTTTCATCTTCAAGGTTTTTTTTAGGTGCTGGATTAAAAAACATATTATCTCCCTTTAAATAGCAATTCAGCGCAGCATAAACAAACGAATCCTCAAACTTCCATATAATTTTATTTAATCTTCGAATAATTATGCTTTAAGTCGAAAATATCCTTAAATTAGATAAGGTTAGAAGTTTTTTTCATGTTCTGTCCCCGCGGTGAACCTCTTCAACTTAATATAGACTTAATTTTTATATCATAAAATAAGCATAATGATCAATTTTTACGAGAAACAATGATATGAAAACAGAGCAAACTGCACTTGCCCATATTGCAAAGGAATGGAGCATTTTAAAAGGGATGATCAATAGCAGTCAAGAAAAGAGTTTTTTTAAAACTGGCAGTAGCTTAACAGCAATTGATGACTTTTTTAATAGGATAGCACTGGATCGTCAGCCAATGAATATCAGCGAATTGGCTGAGGCGTTGCAGGTTTTAGAACATTTAACTATCGTTACTGCAGACCTTAAAAAAGTTTCTTTTGCTAACTGGTTGGACCGTAATCGCTACCGGACTTCTCCAGACATTGGTATTGAAAAGAGAGATGATAGAAGTGTCGCAGAGAAAAAAGATGTTCAATTTCCAATACAGGAAAATTCTTCTCTCTTTCGTCTGCTTGTCAAAACACATGATACCTTAATTAGTCATTATGAATTGGCCTATTTTCATGCCCAAGGGGAAATTCCTTGCAGCAAATTCACCTATAGCCAAAGTGATCTTAAAGAGTCACAAGCTATTTATGATATAGAAACAACGACCCAGGACGAAGTAACGAGCGATAATTCTACAGTGATTAAAGATCTTGTACGAAGAGGAGTAACAATATATGGCGCTGCAATTATTCCGAGGAATATCGATGATCATAAAGATGCTATTCTGATGGAAGCTATAGAAAATTTTGCAGGTGATAAAATTAGTGTCCCCCATTCACGAGCAAATAAACTTTATAATTTTGGTGGTCAATTTTTACATGGCAGCCTCTTGCGGGAATTTACTAATACAACCAAGTTGGTTGAAGGTGATATTCAAGGCATAGAACGTGGTCGAACGACTGGCCACATCAATTGGTCAAAAGATGGTAATGGTAAAATTTATGCGACGATTAATTTGAAAATCCTCACGTGCTCTTATGCAAATCCTGCTGACGAGTATAGTCCTCAACAAATTTTTGCAATGGGTAGTGATGGTATTTCTTTGATAGAGCTAAATGACAATGAGCTCGAAAAATCTATGGAACAATGTGCTAAAGAAGTTAGAGGTGAAACCCAGGACAATATAGTCCCTATTGCCAATATAAAAGCAAAAATCGAGATGGTAAAAAATGAGTCCGGCACAGGTTATATGCTTAAGGTGAGCGAATTTACTCTAAAATATAACACTCCTGACTTAGTTTCTACAAAGGCAGATGAACCTTTAGAACACATCCTTTACCGCAAAAATTAATCGTCTTGTTCACCCTTTGTGACGGTACTAAATTCAGGTAAAAAAGTGTTGTTCTTGCTTACCTTATTGTTCAGGATGTACATTCGAATCTAATGCAGAATCGTCATTATTTTCTTTTTTTTGCTCATCCTTGCGGCTATTTTTTTCCTTATCTACTCCTTCTGCTCTCTGGAGTCTGTTTTTGAAGTCATTTTGGTGTTTAAAGCGTTGTATCTCGGTTTTTTCTTCATCCGTATACCATTTTCTGACAAATAGTAGACGAACCACCCTTATAAACAAATTCTTCACATTTTTCGGTTGGACTGCGAAATCGAGAGTAACTTCGCGAGCAAAATCCTTAAATTCTCTTTCATAGGCTTTGAGCATAGCATCTCTCTTCTCTACATCTGAGGCTGTATTCATTTGATTGGGAATTTTTTTTATTTCAGATAGTTTCTGTGAAAATTCAAGTACACTCGTAATTGATTTCTCAATAGCAGCAATATCAGATTTATTTTGCGTAGAAGCAAGCTGGGCCGTAAGCTCCAAATGAGCATTATTTAAGAGCGAGCTTATATTGTCTATTCTATTTTTTACTTCTTCTAAAGAATCTTCCTCGGCGAAATACTCCTCGATAGAGGAGATATCGGGTATGCCCATTTCTTCCCTAGCCATAATGTTCTCTCGAAGATCAAGAAGTTTTTTTCGCAATTCGATTGCCCCCATCTTATCATCTAGGGCACTGGTTTTGACAGAACCTTCGAGGCCATATTGTTCTTCAAATTCTTTAAGTTCTCTATCTCTTATTAGTATCTCGTAGTCAGCTAATCCCAAGTTTTGATCTTCTTTAGTAAGTGCGATAACAATAGGAATTCTGTTGTTAGGATCCAGTTCACGAATTTCTTGCACCGCTTTTTTAGCAACCTCAAATGAATGCGAATTTTGTCTATCGATGCAAACCACACAAATTTGTGATTGTTCAATATAATGTTTTGTTATGTATGGAGCGATAGTATCGTATGAGCCTGCGAAATCCAGTAATCTAAGTTGAGATCCATCATCAATAGATATATTGTACGTATCAATTGACGATGTGTGTATGTTCCCCGGTGAATTTTCGCCTCGCAACGCATTACAAAGTTTTGTTTTACCCGAATTTGTGGTCCCACAGACCATTATTTGAAAGGAAGGGTTTTTACCGTGTTGAACTTTTGCTTTTGCCATGGATAAAAACTCCCCGTCCTATTCATTATTATTTAGTATAGTAGAGACCTATCAGCAACATGGCCTTATACAAGAAAATATAAATAAGCCTAGGCTTATTTTGTCACTCAATACTCTCCTATCCCTGAAACCCATTTCCATGCATCCTCATCTTCAAAGATTTGCCCGGGCTCACAGTCAAAAGGTGGGATCAAAAAGACAAATTCAAGAACCCCTATCTACTTATCTCTTTCCATTTTGGAAAAAAATGGTTTCAAAATGAATACATTCTCCTGTGATATTGGACTGGTTAAAATATGCCCTATCGATGTATTTTTTATATCGTATTTGCTTAAATTATACAAATTGGAGAATGTAATGTCTTTTGAAAAATTACCCGTCGAATTGCAAAAAATGATTCTATCTAATCTTGATGCACCCGAGCTAATAAAAACAGCTAAGGTTTCCACATCCCTACACAAACAAAGTACAGAACTTTTAAATGAGCTCCATGCAGGTTACCCAAGAGAACGAACTTTAAGCCCTACATCCGATTACTATGCTGTTGGAGCAAAAGTAGACATTTCACAATCTACAAATCCATGGGATAGAGGTTTTCCTTATAGAAAAGATCGAAAGGCAATTCCAGAAAATGAAATAAAAAATGCTATACCAAAACAAGGTACGATGAAATTGTTCCGCACGCTAAAAGAAGCACAAAGCTATGCTCTAGAAACTTCAGAAGAAAACCACTCTAGGATTGACCGGATAGCAGCTGTTTTTCATGTGAAATTGAAAGAACCCGTAGTGAGTGCTATTACTAAAAATGAGATCACGCCCGCTTTTTATACCCTCTTCAGACAAGGACCCAAAACCAAAGCAACTGAATATGTACCAGTGGATGTGAGTAATCTTAAATTTCTTTCCGGTCAAGTTTCTGACTATCCTGGTATAGCATTAGCAGGTCAAGAAAATAAAGAGGATCCATGTGCATGTGTACTCATGTAAAATTCACCTGCATTGATATTATTGATATTAAGGAAAAGTTAGAAAATAAGTTTTACCGAAGATTTATTCTTTGGTAAAACTTTTCCATAATCAACTTCTCATATTCTTCTGCTTTGGAAACATTCTAACTTGAAACTTTGCTTTACTAGCTGGCTTTATCTCTACTGCCTTTACTGAAAACAGGCTTAATCAAAAAGTTCAATCGTTTTTAAACAACTATACTCTTAATCTCGAGAAATTCATGGATGCCGAAATCAGCGTATTCCCGGCCATTACCAGACTGCTTATAGCCCCCAAATGATGAGAAGGCGTCCCAGTCCGGATAGTTTATTGATACTGTACCGACCCGTAATTCTCTGGCTACAGCCCGGGCATGATCTATATTTTCTGACTGGATATAGGCAGCAAGTCCATAGATGGTGTCATTGGCAATACGGATCGCATCCTCCTCATCCGTATAAGAAATGATCGACAAGACCGGTCCAAATATCTCCTCGCGAGCAATTTTCATTTCGGGTGTTACGTGTCCAAATACAGTGGGACGGATATAATAACCCTGATTCAGAGATTCTGGACGACCTAAACCACCAGTCACAAGGGTAGCACCCTCCTCCAGTCCAGATTGAATCAGAGCCTGGATTTTATCGTATTGCAGTTGACTGACCACTGGACCTAGATCAGATTCAGGGTCTTTAGGATCACCGGTTCTAAAAGCTTCAGCTGCTACTTTTGCGATATTCAATGCTTCTTCGTGCCTCTCTTTGGGTACTAGCATACGAGTTGGTGCATCGCAGGATTGTCCGCTATTTCCGAAGCAATTTTGCACCCCCTTAGTGACGGCAGTTACAAAATCAGCGTCTGGCAAAATAATGTTAGCCGATTTACCGCCAAGTTCTTGAGTCACACGCTTGACTGTATCCGCTGCAACTTTGGCGACGATGATACCGGCGCGGGTTGAACCGGTGAAGGAGACCATATCCACATCAGGATGGGATGCCATCTCTTGACCAACCTCCTGCCCAGTTCCATTAATCATGTTAAAAACCCCTTTAGGCACGCCGGCAGCATCCATAATCTCCGCAAAAATGATGCCGCTTATGGGTGCAATTTCGGATGGTTTTAGAATTACAGTACAGCCAGCAGCAAGGGCTGGGGCAACTTTACAAACTATTTGATTGAGCGGCCAATTCCATGGCGTAATTAATGCACAAACACCTATGGGTTCCTTAACAATGGTGGTTCTACCACGGTTTTCACTAAAGGTATAATTCTTAAATGCAGTAATAGTGGCTTCCAGATGGACACGACCCACTAAGGCTTGTGCATCGCGAGCAAATGCAATGGGTGCCCCCATTTCGGCGGAAACCGCCTGTGCTATATCCTCAAAGCGTTCGTTGTAGAGTTCAAGAATATTCATTAGAAGTGCCATACGAGAAGTGTGCGACGTTTTGGAGAACGTTTCGAATGCAGTCTTAGCTGCAATAACTGCCTTATCTACATCCGCCTTAGAGCCTATAGAAATTTGAGTGTAAGCCTTTTCCGTGGCGGGA
The DNA here is from genome assembly GCF_014109825.1 of Legionella sp. PC997. Classification (NCBI taxonomy): domain Bacteria; kingdom Pseudomonadati; phylum Pseudomonadota; class Gammaproteobacteria; order Legionellales; family Legionellaceae; genus Legionella; species Legionella sp. PC997. The sequence continues at coordinate 900,838 of NZ_CP059576.1, read as the reverse complement.
TTAATGACGTCAAGAGTAGCTGGAACAACAGGGGGAACCCATTGACCATTGATGTAGAACTTTAAGTGATTGCTCATAATAGGCTTCCTTTCTGCAAACAAATTTCATGAAGAGAGTAGACTAATAAAATCCTTTAGTGTTTTCAAATCAATTCAATCAGATTTTAAATTTTGTTTTTAAAAAGCTCATAGCAAGGACCTATACCGAGAAAACGTGGTGATTTTGAAATTACCTTGCATTAAAGCAGACTTTTCTCAGTAGTACTACCTAACTCACTTCTGTAGGTAATTTAATTATAAAATGACATCCTCTGCCGATATCACTTACAAGAGAAATGTTTCCCTTATGAGCAGTAACAATTTGTTGAACAAGCCATAAGCCCAGCCCCATGCCATATTGAGTTTTATTTGAAAGCAGTTGCATATAAGGCTTAAATACTAGCTCTTGATACGATCTAGCGATACCTTTTCCTTGGTCCTTAATTTCTAAAATTATCCCTTTAAAATCTTGCCTCAAATTAATCGAAATGGGATGTTCAGGAGCATATTTAATTGCATTATCAAGGAGATTTGTTAAAACTTGCTCAATACGAGTAGGATCCAAAAAAACAGTTAGAGAAGAAGGAACATTAGTTTTTATCTCACATTTTGCACTACGACATTTTCCTGCAAATTTCTCAACCACCCTTTGAATCATGTTCGATAAATCGAAATACTGAAACTCTAAAGGTATATTTTTTTTGTTTAACACCCAGGTAAAATCTAAAAGCTTATTAATAAGAATCTCTAAACATAGACTCTGATCTTTAATCTTTCTTATGAGATTCATGAATTCCTCAACATGCCCCATAACATATTTTTTATCCATTGAAAGAATTCCATCTACATAGAGGCTTAAAGCAGTAATAGGGGTTTTAAGTTCATGAGAAGCAATTGAAAGAAAATGATCGCGGCTCTTTAAAGCATTTTCCAACTCCATGGTTCTTAATTTAACTTGATTTTCTAATTCATTATTTTGCTTCTGTAATTCCTCTTTTAGCACTTTTAATGAAGCATTCTCCACCATTTCCCATTGTCCATCTTGAAGAATCAAAGCGAATTGGTGACTTTTTATTACATCAAAAATTACTTTTGAATCACTTTCACAAGTACGATAACAACATAGGGCAATGATTTTGTGATTATACAAGGTAGCACACACTTTATTTTCGAAGCATAAAAAATCATTTTTTGCTTGTGGGGTGGAAAAATTAGTAGGTCCTCCGGCAACGCGTAAGCCAGTATATCCTTGTTTTAGTGCATTTTTTTCTAATGCCAGTATATTAGCGAGAAGTGGTTCGGCTGTTTCAGCACAAGCATTCCTAAACCAAACTTCTCTTTCAAACAAAAGCATTTGCCCTTTATCTATTTTTGTCTTTATGTCAGGGATATCCTGAATCAATCGGTTATAAACAAGATTCGTATCTTCGGAATTTATCCAGATGCAAAGTTCATTGTTATTAAGACCCTTTTGAAAGTATGGAATAAGCACTTCCATCAAATCTTGAGGTGTTGTATAAAAATTACAAAAATGCGTCCCCCATTTTAGCAGACCAATCGCAGGTATGCCTGAATCTGTAACTATTTTAGACTTTAGAAAAGTCGGAGTACAAACAGCTTCTTCTGTTGCATTTTGATTCATATTATTCACTTAATTCTGATGATTATTTATATATTTTTTTAAGTATGTTAATAGAATTTGAGTATTTAGTGGTTTTTTTATTAAAACTTCATTTTCCTGCATTACTAACGCATCAGTTTTTGTACTTGCTGACATTATTATAGTGGGGATATTTTTTAAAATAACTGATTGTGCTTGTTCTTCACGAAAGGCAAACCCATCCATTCCAGGCATCATTAAATCTAAAATAATTACAGAGGGCGAGATATTATATTTTAATTCTTCTAGGGCATGCTCACCATTACTAACAATAGCGATACTGTATCCTACTAAATTAATAAACCAAGAAAGAGCGTCTTTTATCCCTAAATCATCTTCAATAAGAAATACATCAACTTTTTGGAGGGAATTATTTTTTTTAGGAGGTCCATCAAACCCTCTAATCATTATAATCCTTAAAAACTTTTCTTGGAAATGTTTGGATGCACCAATAATATTAAATTTAAAGAATGTTTTAAACAAGAGAGCTCATAAAAATCTGAAATTTCACTTAATATAAGAACTCCTATAAAATTCCTCTACTCTTTGATACTTAATTCTTCTTTAATTTACCTATTCTGTGTTTAATTCGGACCAATTGGTTTTGATTTATTTTCAGTAAAAATTTCGACCCGATCTCGTCCATTTTCTTTGGCATGATATAGGGCGATATCAGCTTTACGCGCAATCTCTTCTAAAGAAGTACCTTCTGTAGGCGCTTCGACTAAACCAATTGAAATGGTTATAGGCGGTAAGTTGATATGTTTAAATGTAATTGAGGTCTTTTTTACTTGTTCGCGGAAAAAATTCATTCGTTCACTGGCCTTACTCACAGAGTTATCTATTAAAATGACTAAAAATTCCTCTCCACCGAAACGAAAAATTACATCATAACCTCGAAAATTTTCCATTAATGATACGGCAAGTTTTTTTAAGACCTCGTCGCCTGCGGCATGACCGTATCGGTCATTAAAGTTTTTAAAGAAGTCTATATCAATCATTCCCACTGAAAAAATACTTTTGTTCCTAATGGCCCTCTCTATCTCTGTAGGAAACCGCTCTTCTAAATATCGACGATTGAATAAACCAGTTAGCGGATCATGGATGGATTGATCGCGTAATGAATCACGTAAATTTATATTTGCGAAAGACAAAGCAATGACTTCTGATAACGTAATGACTAATTGTTGATGATAATAATTCGATACGGCAGTATTTTTTTCCGAATTGAGATTTAATATACCAATAAATTTACCTGCAGCAATTAAGGGAATACATAAAGATTTGCTAATCTCATTAGAGATATAATGACGGCAATCAAGGTGGGGGCGGAATTTATCTACAATATAGATTGTTCCACTCCTTATGGCCCAACATTCATCAGAATGAAAAGATAGCTTTAATGTTTTTTTATCGCCCCACTCCGTAACGGTTTTCAACTCACCAGAGGTAGGATCTGCAATCACAATCCCCCCTCTCCAACCTGTAAATAATTCATCGACAGTTTCATTGATTAAAGAATAAGCTTCGGATATATTTTGACACATCTGTAATTTTTCATTGATTTTATTAATAAGCATCATTGCATGTTCACGTTCTTTTAACTCTTCATTGTTATGTTTTATAAGATTATTGCGCCGTGTTAGTTCATGAATGGATTGATTAAGTTGGGCTTGGGTCGTATTGATAACTTGAAGCATTTTATTGCAATCCTTGCCCATCTCATAAATTTCATCCCTACCTGACATCTCAATAGTTTTTGAAAAATCTTGTTTGGAAGTAATTATGCTTAATTGATCTTTGAACGAGTTGATTCTTCTTACGATAGAAAATTTTAATAAGAAAAAAACAAGCCCCATAATTATCAGGCCAATAAGAGCAACTATGAATATATACAAATGAACAGTGCTAAGCCCTTCTAAGTAAGTTTGACGAGGAAAGGTGGTTCTCAAAATGGCGATTGGTTTACTGTTAATGTCGTTCAATAAAGAATAATAATAAAGAATTTTATCATCATGCGGAACGATGTAGTAATCATCTACAGTCTTTAATTTGTTGAAAATTTCTTGCAGTTCTGTGTTCTCAGCTATATCTTCTAAATAATATAACCTAAGCTGGACTTGTAATGTTTTTGCTAAACGCTCTAAATCTGTTTTTTCAAAAAAATAAGCTAAAATAACATTCCCGTTTGGTTTTTGGGTAGTCCCACTATCACTTACGGCATATGAAGTCAAAAGTAACAACCCTTCTGGGATGCGAATAAAGCCAGTCACGGTATCTTGAGGGCTTTGATGTTGGAGAATTATTCTATTTTTATAAATATAATCTATTAAATTTTTTGAAACTGGGACAAATTGTTTCTGCTTTTTGTCTAAAGCGTTTCCTTCAAAATAACGGCCTTTATTATCGAAAAATAAGATAAAATCACTGTGCGTATCCAAAAAAGATACTTTGTTCATTAAATTAATTTTTTTAAATGATGTATTTTTTCCTGCTAAAAATTCATATGCATCATCCCAATGTGCCCAATCGATCGTGATCAGCGCCAGGCTTTCCTCTATACGTTTTAATGCTTCTTTTGTGCGTAATACCTCTTGTTGAATATCTTTTTTCTCCATAGCTTCATAATCATTCAGCACAATTTCATAAGACAACCAGGTGATTGAACCTATAATAATCAAAATAGTTGAAAATGCGATTAAAAACATTTTCGTACTTAGATTCATTATAAGACCTCGATCCTGGATATAACCTGAATTAATACTCTAACTTTAAATATAACAAATGAATAGGATAAACTTGTGTTAATGCTTTGTTTAAAGGCAGTCAGGATGGGTGCAAATATGCTTATATTCCCCACTTTATTGAGACAATTTTCTTTAATTGTATAGCAGTTCTTCAAATTCCGTTTAATTGTTAAATCCTTTTTAAGGAATACGTTCTAATATTATAGAATATTTCGGCTCTCTGGAGAATCAGGGGGGAAGATAGAGTTAAATTTTTCTCTAAAATTGTTGCCGCATAGAATGTAATTCTCCTAAGCAAATAAGCCTTTGGGGGATGATCTCGCTACCAATTAATCTTTATACAAGGAGTGTTTCCTAAAATCAATTTTTGAATCAGTTTAGTTTATTTCGGCTTTCTTAAAACCAAAATGTATTATAATTATACAATTCATGGTAAAAGAGTAATAATTTGAAAGCTCGCGCAGAAAACAATACAGGGTATCTTTATGTGATTAAAGCGGGTTCTGAACCTTCTTCTAGCATTTTTGGTGCCTTAGTGATTCATTTACAAAAAGCTGGATTTTTAAATAATTCTGAAAAATCGATTGTTTTCAAACACAATGCAATTTATTTTCGCCATAATTTAAATGAAATTAGTGCTTTTATTTCTGAATTTTTACCGCTTATATTAGATTTTAAAAAGGCAGATGGACCCATTGCATTAGATGAAGAAACTGTTTTTGAAAAAAAATTTATCCATGAAAAAGCGGGTATCGTTTTTGAGCGATGCGAAGAACCCGTAACAGTTAAGCTAAGAAATAAAATTCGCAAAGCAAAGCATGATCTACAAAATATGGATTTTGACAGTTTGTCTGATAATAAAATTACTGAAATTAGCGGTAACTCGGCTTCCTCTGCAAAAGAACATTTACTAAAAAAAATTTCGGAACATCAAGGTGTCTGCATTGGCGAGACCCATTCTGAGGTTTCACATAAAAAATTTTTAGTTACTTCTATGCCTAACCTTGTAGCCTCTGGAATCAAACAATTATTTGTTGAGTTAGGATTTTACGATACTCAAACGGCTTTATATGAACAATTTTTCCAAACAGGCTTATTACCCAAAGCATTATTAGTCGAATTAATTAATCAGGATCTCAGCAATCGCATTATTGCAGGAAAAAATTCCGATGATTTTTTATATAGCTATAGAACTAACCCATACTCCAGTTTAGGTATTATTGTCATGGCGCAAATGCTTGGTATACACGTTATCCCTATCGATAGCACTGAGGCTTATGATGGCATTACTGGCTATGCCAAAAAAAATGAAACTAAATTTTCAAAAAAACGTGCCTTGTCAATGAATCCTACCGCCGCTGAAATTATTTCCCAAAGTCGTGAAAAATATATCGCAGTTGTGGGAGCCAATCATAATGTTAGCATGAAAGAATTGAGAGCTCCTGGCGTTTCGGCGCTGCTTTCAATTCCCAACCTGGATTTAAGGGACATAACGGTGATGGATATTAAAGAGGATCCCTTTATTCGAGCCAGTTTAATTTATAACCTTCATCGAGTTTTAATGGGTAAACCAATCAAACCTTTTGAACCCATCTCAGCGGCGCCACAAAATTATCTAGATTGTTTTAAACTAATCTATTTAACCGAACTAAAACGAGAGATAAAACAATTCTCGACTGAACCTAGGCTAGCCTGGTACCAAAAAAAATTAGAGAAGTTAGATTTTCTAAAAAAAAATGATGATGTTTATCATTTATTTGAGGATATTATGCTCAAATTGGAAGATGAGGTGAATGAATATAAAGAAGCTCCCGCTCAAGCTGCACCGAAAATTTTTCCTTTTTTATTAGAAAAATATTTAGAAGGTGAGGACTTGCGCGGTTCTTCGATAAGAGAAACCAAATTTCCTGAGTCCATTCCACCTTTATTAAACGCACCTGACTATAACAAAACGCATGAAGCGTTTTATTCGTCTCAAGGAGCGGATAATCATGAAGCGATCGAACGCATTAAGCATATTTATGATGATTATGTATCAAAATTTACTGCTGTTCAGCTATCAATGAAGGATAAAAAACAAAAATTTTTAGAAATTGGAGAATTAAAGGTTGAATTTATCGAGCTTATTAAATTTTTTACCAACAACTGGAATCAGGATGATAAAACTCAATTATTTAATTCCATGCAAAAATGGGAAAATCAAAAGCCATTTTTAATTTATCCTCTTGAAAATAGGTTTTATAATTTATTTACCTCAACTAACACCTGGAATGAGGTAAAAGAAATTTTGAAAGGCGAATCGGGACTTCGCTCTTATTTTTACAAATAACCAATAGCTAGGTTTGATTGTTCATTATACATTCAAAATCATTGAGTAGCTTTCGTCGTTAATCATAGCGAATTGCAGTTCCCTGTTCCCCTATCACTTTTATTTCAAAAACTCATTAAAATTTCTTCAAAACCTCCGAGATTTCAAATGAGCATAGTATGAGGAGCGAAATAATCCTCGCATGATTATTCAACTATCCAAAATCTAATAAGCTACTATGTCCGCTTACATGCTTATCAGCATGTAAGTGAACTTGAAATTTCAGCCTCAACTTCCATCATTGATTTTGATTTGTTTACAGAAAAACTTCCTAAGAAAGTTAAAGGTAAAAGACGTGGTTTATTAAGCGCTAAGTAAAGCTCGGACTCGGGATTTGGAACTATTTTTCCTAGATCCTCTTCTCTATTTTTAAGATTTAATACGGCATCAACTATACCCTGAAGTTTTGTACCACTGTTAATCCAGTAGGGGTTCAAACTCTTTTTTCCTTCTTGCAAGCGAGCCATAACTTCCATGATTTTTAATCCCATATTTCCCTGCTTACTTAAGAAAAGTATTGCTTCATTATAGGAAATATCCTCAGGAGGAAGATTAGTTATTTGTGGGACAAAAATAAGTTTTCCTGTTTCTAACCGACTTGCGAATTGTTGTTTGAGCATTTCGTATAGATTATTTAAATGCCCATCAATGAAGGGGAAATGTGCTACCAATTCGTTGAATAGATAAGGTGATGTACTAAAATTAGGGAATGGAGTTTTAGATGCAGAATGGAAGAGTTCATTCAGTGTATTTATTGTCTCAGGTGTAACTGCCTCTTTCCCACCTTTGTTTATTCGGTCAATAATCTCTTCAATGGAAGATAAAAGCCCTAAGTGGGTGAATAATGCAGTAACATTATTGGCTGCATCACGAGCAGACACTTGGTGATCACCGACCTTGATCATAATCGATGGAGATATATCCACCGGTTTATCTGGATTAGCACTCAAATAAGGTTCTACGTCATGAACCATTTCAGTAAATAATGGCATCATTTTTGAAAGGTAAGGATCCTCTTGTAACAACGCAGATAGGATATACTTATAAGATTTAATTTGCTCTGATAATGTTTCTAGGGTCACTGTTTTGGAATGATCCTTAAACTCTTTTAATAGTTGTTTTTTTTGTCCTTTACTTAAGTCTTCATCTTCAAAAAAGTTTAAGAATGTTGTTATGTTAGCTTCAGTAGCTGTTGCAGGTAAAATGAAATGAAAATGTTCATTCTTCTCTTTCTTTGATTTTTTGCCAAAAAGAAATGAGAAGTGTTTGTTATGAGTATAATGAGCAAAATCGTGCATTAATCCTTCGCCAATCGATAAAACTGAGTATTGGCTTAATAGCTTTTTATATTTTTTTTGAAAATTTTCTAATTCAGCTTCAGGGACATAAACGCTAATAAAAGGGCCGCTAATTTTGATTTTCTTAATAAGTGAATTTTCAGGAAATCGTTTTAAAAACATAATTATGTCGTCATGATGAGTTTTGCCCAACCTTACCTCAATTTGACCTTGATTGCAACACATTGGACTTTCTTGAAATCAATGACCCTGTATATTACTTCGCTTCTTTATATATACTAGGTATGTGGTCGAAGAGTGTGTAACATGAAACGAAGAACGAGCGAAATCTATCGTTGGACCAATTTTACTTTATAAATGACATTCTCAAAAAACATTTTCTAGATCGTACCCAAAGATGGTAATCCCCGATCCGAATGATAAAGTGCGTTGTACACTATCATCTCTTCCCTTGTTTCACTATGACGAGCTTGACCAATAACTTCATATAATTTTTGGTTTAACCTTAATCTCCATGACCACGGAGATGTTTCCAATTTCCTGCATTAATCATCCAACAAAAAGTTGTTAACATTAATTTGAAATCAGTCAACTGAATAAATACTATAACGAGTCATCTCTAATTGAGCTTTACCAAGGGAGATGTCAGTTCCTCCTGCATAGCTTTTTTGGCTAACAATACTTTGGTATATTCGAGCGTATCGACTAAGGCTTTATCAAAAGCCTTTTCATTTCCCTTCAATAATAAACTTGTTGCATTAATTTGATCAAACCCATCAATAAATGTGAATTTTTCCCGCACTTGCGGTAATTCTAATACACCTAAAAATTCATTAAAAACGTGACCCCCACTATTGAATAAAAGACTTGACATAAAACACTTTAAAAAATTAGTAAATTTTTCTTGGGTATCAAAGACCTGCTTCTGTTCGTCCTGAAATTTTATCATTAGACGTAATTGGCATAATATTGTTCCTGATATAGAGCAGGAAAACGGATGAACCAACTTAGAAAAATTCAATTCAGGCCATGCAGCTTTTGGATTATAGGTATTTTGGTCCGATGGTTTAATAAAAGTAAATCCCGATTCTGCGTAAGCAATATCATTACGTGGTACTGGCATGGTGGTTTTCATCAAGCCAAAATGATTTGAAAAGAACGGTGATTTTCCAGAAGGAGACGTTGAAGCTGAACTGGATATGATCGGTTTATCCTTAACCACTCGGCCTCTATTCTCTTCTGAGAAAAACCCAGTTCCATATAGATTCACAGGAACTTCAGGATTTCTAGCATGCAACACCCCTATCCAAGATACCCGGAGAATTAATAAGACTTTTTCTTTCTGTTCTGCGGATAATCCCTGATAATTTTCATGATGCTGAACTTTATGGAATGCGTCCATGTATTCCGTAGCAAAACCGTCTGTTTTGGGAGAAATCTTCCCATCGATAAAATCGTTGAATTTATCTCGACTTTCTTGAGGTAACGCATCATAAAGTACATTATTATATTGTAAAATATCTTTCTTGTTCATTTGGTCTAGTGAATTTACTAACGTTTCAAAAGCCAAATGGGTTTCAAAATAACGGCGAGAAGCATCTTCATCGATGTCTTTATCACTGTATGAGATCGTATAATTGCTTGTTAATTGACTCATTTGAAACAATTTTTGGATGTATGTTAAATCACTTGAAGAAACCACGCCTTGAATATAGTATTGTTTCAAAGTGTTGCAACGGAGCGAGTCGTCTTTAAATTTATCCATTAATAACAGTAATGCTTGCCCAAAAGATATGGTGACCATAAAAAAGCTGGAATGAAAATTAATTTACCAATAGTATAAATCTTTTACATTAAGTGAAGATTAAGAGAAAACATGGAATTTTTTAGTTTATTTGAGTAATTATGAAATCACAGTTAGAAACAAGCAGTAACACCTTTTTTGGATTCCGTTCGAAACTGCAAAAAATCGATTTGAAAACTTCTGCAATCGATGAAGTAAAAGTGAGGTTAAATCGAACAAATAAACTATTTGGTAGTTTTGGTGAAACACTGGTTATTTTCCATGAGCCAGGTACTGCATTAGGACAATTTATTGTTAACTTCCAAAATGAATTACTTAACTATTTCACCAAAGCAGTCCAAAATCTAGAGTCCAAACAATTCGTAAGTGAGAAGGAAGAATCCGCGCAGCCCACTTTTTTTGCTCCGATTACTAACCCACATACTACTATCGCTGCATTAAGAGTGATTGATTCATACGATGAAAACAGCTGGAATAATTGCCTTGTGCAATCCTATTTGTATACCAAACTAATGCAATATCCTCCCAAAAATGAAGAAATTGAAATTATTGAACGATGCAAACTTCTGATTTTGGATAACAGGAATTTAGACAACGTCCTTAATGAACTACCTCCAGCTCTTTTAAGGAAAATCTTAAGAATAGAAGACGAAGATACTGATGTTCTTCATTTTATTAAATCCCAAAGCCATAGCTCTTTAATTAATACCACAGCAGAGCAATCAATAGTTAACCAAATTCTTAACAATCCTAGCATTGAGTTGGAAATGGAATCCATTTCATTAAATGCAAACGGAAGCTTAGGAATAAAATGGAAATTAAATGAGCAGATTTTGGATTTGCGAGAATCTCTTATTCAAATAGGTGCAATTGCTAAGCACGGTTCACAGGTACTCACAACAACCATAGGATATTTTCCAAATTGCTCTGAGGATTATCGCAATGAAATAAAACAAGTTCTTCAAAACATAATTTTAAAAGTGGAATCGGGGTATGACTGCACTCCTAAATTTCTTTTAAATTTATATGAGCTGCAATTGGTTCAGTTTTCACGAAATGATTTACATCCTAATTACATTAAAAAAACGTTGTTTCTTGAGCAACAACATATTTCAAATATAATCCAGCAGCAAGAGTTTCCTGGCAACGATTTCCCTAAAAAAGCGTTGCTCTAATAAATGGCCCTTTCTTTTGGGCCAAAAAACTTTATAAGATGCGAACCGCTCCAGGATAAGCAAGACCTACGCTTGCTGAGAAAAATAGAAACTGGGGCTGAAAACTTTTTGAAATCGCATGCCTTCATAGATCATGCAATAAGATTATAAAAATATTATATAACCTAAATACAAATATTCTATTTTTATGTAAATGAGTATTTATGCTAGATTTCACTCTCACTCTTTAAAAGGAAAACAAATGCCTTTTTTCTATAAAAAAAATGCCCAGATCCATGTGACAAATTCCATGGATGAATTGATATCTCATTCATTTCCCCTAGATGAAAAATCAGCGGAAAAAAGTGCTCATTATCAGGCTGTTGCCCCTATTATTTTTTCTTCGCAATACAAGCATTCTCTTTTAACGACAAGAAAAGACATACTCTTAGGGCAAGATTTTATAGATTTCATAGCACATCATAAGTTAACTTCGTTAGACAAGTATAATGGAGTTGATCTCTTGTATCTTTTAGCCTTAAGCCATGATACAGCTTTGCGTGCTGGAGTTTGGAAGTTAGGCTCTCGGTCACATCTAAAAGCCACTGAAATTATCAGTAGCCTATCAAAATTAGACGATCGCTTACCTCTTATGAAAGAAGCTCTGATAGCATGGAAAGAATTGTTTCTAGAAGCCAAATTTGCATTGCAACAAGAAGCAGGGATGTATCCAGATAGCACTCAAACTATGTTGGGTCAGATGAATTTATATGTTTCTACAAAAAACGACACAAATAATGAACGTCATAGAGAATCTCAGAGCGATCAAACAAGATTAGAAATAGAACGTGAGCAATTTCGTTTGTTGGAAAGAGCTTATTACAAAGAAAAGGATAGACATAACCAGCCTACAGAAATCCAATCGTATTACAGCGATGAGGAAGAGGAATATACTATTGCACAACAGCAGCAGTGTTACTACAATTAATCTTTGTAATAAGGAAGGATTTAAAATTCCCTCTAATGACTGCCTCACCCGATATCTAGAGATAGAGAAACTTCGAGTAAGAGTTTAACTAAGAATTCGGAATTTAAATAAGAAGAAATAATCCATGCCATACACTAATAAATGCCCAATCTCTTTCGAACCACTAACCGAAGAAAATACTCTTTTAATAAAAGTTCCTAAGCAGAATAAGGAGGAAAAAGACATTTACTTCTATATTAGGGATGAGGAAACTCTGAGAAAGCTTTCTTCTTGCCCTTTATCAAGGCGAAAAGGCTATTATTATGCACTTAAATTATCAAGTAAAATCCAACTCTCTCACGAAAATGTTACTAGGGAAGATTTAGTAAGCAAGTTGCTGACAAGTAATGACATTAATACTCTTATTGATGATAATGAGGTTCTTGCCAAGATTGATACAGAAAACAAATTCAATTGGCAATTAAGAAGTTTCAAAGGGGACATAACTAATAATCCACTAGGAACTCGGATCCAAGAGCGAGAGCAAACTGTTCCAGCTCTTAGACTTTTGCCTGATCGTCAATTTATAAGTGAATACAAGACAAATTTTTTGAGGCACCCTCCTCCACGACAAAGAACTTTGGATTTCTTTTTTAGGCCTGGTAATATGGCAACCTATTATCAAACACTTAATGAAATAATCAATAATTCGTTAAAAGAAGAGCATGACTTATTATTTCTATTAAATACCTACAGACTTATATCTGAAATTGAGAGTAGCAGAATTAAGATTGCATTCCAAAATGCGGTGTACGTACAATTAACTAGATATATAGCTGGGCTCTTAGTAACTACTAATACTATGTCTCTAATTGTTAATTTACTCGATGAAAGTTTCTCCTCTATTGGTTTAGGAGTATTTAATATTCTGTTTATTAATTCCGCTCAAAACAGCCTGGAGCGTTTATTAAGAAAAAATAAGAAGCCGGATGCGCAGTCGATTTTTCATGCGATTTTTATTGATAGTATGATACAACTCACCAACCCCTTGGGAATTTATGAGATCGGTAAGAAGGCAGTATCTAATGCTCATGAATTTGTAAAATCCAATTTAAGTTTTTTCAGTAATAAATGGCTAAAATCAGACCCAGTACAATATGAATTACCGCCAGACTTAGCAAATGTTTATAGCTATTTAAATAGATAAGATTATGGTGAAAACATTGCTAATGTACTAAGAATAGGTCGAGAGCCCGACCTATGCTTACAACTTCCTGCACAAGATAATGCCGAGGAAGATATCGGAAAGCACAAATTCCTTGAATTGTCTTTATCACTACGATCAATTATCATACAAAATTATAGTTTAACGAAAAACTCATGTCCAAAATACAAAAAATCCTAGTAATTGGCGCCGGTGTCGCCGGCCCTGCTGTATGCTACTGGCTAAAAAAATTTGGCTTCTCACCTACACTAATTGAAAAAAATTCTTCTATGAGAAAAGGTGGTTACGCGATCGACATTCGTGGAATTGCCACGAGTTTAGTTAAAAAGATGGGCATATATGAAGAGATTTATGCTAAACGGACTCAGTTACAAAATGGCTGTTATGTAAATGCCCAGGGCGATATCCTGCATCAAGAAGAAGGGGCAAAGTTTGGTTTTAGAAAAGAAGATGAGGTTGAGCTTGTTCGCGGCGACTTAATTGAGATCTTAATGCAGTTAATTAAAGACATTCCTTGTTATTATGATCGAACTGTAGAGCAAATAGAACAGCAAAAAGATGGTTTAAAAGTTATCTTCAATGGCGGCCTTACTGAACACTACGACTTAGTAATTGGAGCTGATGGCTTACATTCATCCACCCGACGAATGATTTTCTCTAAAGAAGAATATAACTTGGTTCCTCTTGGTTCATATATTAGTGTATGTAGCATACCTAATTATCTTAATTTAAATAAGAGTGAGCTTCTTTTTGAATTGGATCAAAAACTTATCCATATAAGTAACGATCGAACCCCAACTATGGCGCATGTTGGTTTTATGTTTCGTTCTAATCATCAATTAAATGATATTCGCGATGAACAGGAACAGAAAGAATTTCTTCGCACTACCTTTAGGGATCTAGGCTGGGAATCAAATAAAATACTTGACCTTATGGAACAAAGTAATGATTTTTATTTTGATGCGATAATGCAAGTAAAAATGAAGTCGTGGACTAAAGGAAGAGTTGCCCTCCTTGGTGATTCTGGTTATTGCGCCTCACCTTTGTCCGGCCAAGGAACAAGTTTAGCCTTAGTGGGCGCTTATATTTTAGCAGGAGAATTACAAGTAGCTAGAGATAACTATGCTCATGCCTTTGATAAATATAACCAGCTACTACGTCCTTATGTGCAGATGAATCAAGATTTTGGCGTCTGGGTTAGTAATACCTTTCTTTTGCCTGATGAGGTCTCTAAAGAAGCAGTAGAAGAAAGAGCAGCTAAAGCAATGACTGAATTACACAATGCGGCTCATGCTATGGTCCTGCCAGAGTATCAAACAACTTGCTAGATACCAAACGTCATTATCCTTTTAATATTTGTAGATTTCTGTTAGTGAACATTGTTCTTTTTCAATTTCTGTCATATCAGTTAACTTTGTCGCTAATAGATGTTTCGCATCGGGAGTGATGGTTTGTAAAAGAATCAAATCAACTAATTCTCTGGGGATATTTGCTTCACGAGCTGCCCATCTAAAAAAAAGTTGACTGTCGACAAAAGCATCTCGCTCGTGTTTTATTTGCGGCAAAACGAAGGATGAGACGTTAAGTTCATCACCTTTTCTAAAAGCCACCATAGCGTCACCACCTGTCAATATATGAAGTTCAAGAAATTTCTCTACTTCACCGGCGTCCTTAATGATTTGCATTGTTAAATTATGAGTATTAAATAAAAATAAGTTATTATTTATATGGATTAATAAGTGTATTGAATCCGGAAAAACCGCCATCTTTATATTTCGAAGATTAAAATTATTTGGTAGATCAAGGTCACCCCAATTCCATTGTTTTATGCACGATCCAGCTACAGGATCCCATATTTGGAGACCATCGTGGTGTGGATAATAGGTAAGCAGGTACCCATTAGGAAAGACAAGATACTTTCCTCCTAAAAGATATATTTCTCCCTGAGTATCAGGTGCTCCCAATTGAATTTGATTTATTTCTTTTACTTTATTATTTTGGGAATTAATTTCTAGAATTAATAGTGTAAATTCAAATGGATTCGAATTATGAATATGACAGCAATAACGATTTTGTCCCAAAGAGGTTACATTGGTAAATTCTCCCGTATCATAATATCCAAGATTCTTCTTAGGTTGCGTTTTCAGTTCTTCTTGATGTACTGGGATAAACTTATCTTCATGCCAGCCATAAATGAATAAAAAATAGGGGCGCCTATGCTCGACGAAATCAATCACAAAAAAATTATTATTATCTATCAATCCTACCAAATTTCGACTAAAGGGGCATTCTTGGGATGAAATAATACTCAAGTCCTCAGCAGAAATTTTTATGAGTTGTTGGTTTAATTTGATTAAGATAGAGCCATCTTGAAAGATCCCCAATAAGTTAAAGCGATAAAAACAGTCATCAAAATCCTTTTCACAAATTGCTGTCGCCAGATTTGTAGCTAAAAAGATTTTAAGGATTACTTTCTTTTTCTCATAATCCTTAAAGACGTGTAACACTTTTTTGTTGGGGAGATTATAGTATGTTGGAAAGGGAGTCCATTTACCCTGAATTTCAATTTTAGTTGATAATGCGTTAGTCTCTTTTTTAAAAAACATGTTTTTTCTCCAAATGCATCTATTAAATTCATCTATATATGGAATTGATAAACTCTCGATGATGTGAGGTTGTTAGGGCATTTCTTGCGCTATAATTCTTGAGCTGTGACAGCTTTTCAATGACTAAGTTTTCGAAGAATAAATATTAGCGGGCAGATTGTATTTAAATAATCTAATCTGAGAAAGAGTAATTTTAGAAATTAATTTAGTCTAAAATGGAAATAACAGCATTTAGCATCAATAAACATATGCCATTAATTCTTCATGGACATTAAGGGGATGGTACTAGTTACTTGCACATAGAGCGTTGTCTATCTATATTTAAATTAATTTTTGTTTAAAAAATGCTCATCGATTTAAAAAATATATTTCCTGGTTGGTACGAGTTATGGCGCATGAGGAACTTTATAAAGAAATTGTTGAATTAATTAAAAAACAAGATGCTGATAAGCTTCAAGATATTCTAGCAAAAAATAAACATATAAAAGAATTACCCAAGTTAGTTGATGATGAGGGGAATACACTATTCCATCATCTGATAAAGTCAGGAAATCTATCGCTCATGAGAGCAAGCCAAGCTTATGAAAGAGGTTTCGCCGCCAGTTATGCTATAAGAAATAAAGAGGGTAAAATACCCTATCAATGCGCTGCTGATGTTGAAAGCTCCAATTCAGAGAAGCTGCCGCTCGAGTTTTTGGGCCGTCCTGGAGGCAAGCGCATATTTTAAATCAATTTATTGTATATTTAAAAATACAAAATCAGCTTAAACCCGATGACTACAAGGAAGAGGATATTACAGCTATTATTGACGCCCTAAACGAAGGCCATTGTAATGGACTGTCTGCAATTTGGTTAGAGTTATGGCTAAAAAATAAAGAGAATAAATATTATGAATTATTCTCAGACATTGTTTATTGGGATTGTTCCGTTGAACAATTAAGTGAAGGGTTAAAATCAAAATTTGAAGTTGCCATTTCACTAACCAGAATGTATCAAATGGATCGAGAAAAATTGAATCATGAAAAACGACAAGTAGCTAATTCAAAACTGGCCGTAAGAGAGCAGATACTTCGAGAAAAACAGATCTTATCTGATGAGCCATTATCTATTGACGATATCGAATTACCAAAACAATTAATAACAGTGCCTGACTTTTTTAGTCGACATCAAAAGATGTGGCATACTTATGTAGACACATTAAGCGAGGAAAAATTTTATAAAGACCAATTTACCATCAATTCTCTTGCTTTTTTATTGGGTCAATTGGAGAGCCTGGAAAAAGGAATGGCCTTTTACTCTCATAATCATGTAGTTTCAGCTGGAATCAAGAATGGGACTTTATATCTATTTGATTCAAATTATGACAAGCAAACGGGGAAAAAAACCATTCCCAGAGAATTTAATTTAAGAAGTCAAAGCGGACAAATTGAAGCAGCAAAAGAAATTTATAAACAACTTTTTTTTAGAGCGCCTCCAGAAATAAATACTTTTTTTGAGTTTGACAGGGTGAGCATTCTCGATTTAAA
Organism: Legionella sp. PC997; assembly: GCF_014109825.1. Lineage (NCBI taxonomy): Bacteria > Pseudomonadati > Pseudomonadota > Gammaproteobacteria > Legionellales > Legionellaceae > Legionella > Legionella sp. PC997. The sequence goes on along the minus strand of NZ_CP059576.1, from coordinate 883,445 downwards.
AACCCATCCTCAATATACTCATTACCCCAGTGACATTGATATTAAAAATAATGCAAAAGAAGTGCAAGCACATGCATTTTATAAAACAGTTGAAGAAAATAATTTCAATGAAATTGATCCTTTTGAATTTGCACGTTTGAGCAATTACTTTGATTCTGTTTTAAATAAAACCGAATTAGCCAATTTATATGGAAAAACTGTTTTTAAAAAAAATTCAGTCAATCAAATTATTGAAGGAGATTTGGAGTATATATCCCCTTTGAATATATTAATAGAAACTACTAATAATACAAATGCATTAAATAGTTTATTAAGAAATGGCGCAGATCCCCATCTCATAGTGGGAGATAAAAGTGCCCTTGAAAAAGCAAGATATGAAGGAAATGAAATTTTAGAACAATGTATGGAAGAACATATTAAACGAATGTCTGCTCCTACTGAACATAAAAAGCAATTAGAGCTAAAATGCCACATGAATATTATAAAAATACCCGCTAACGAACGGGACCAGAATATTCTCGCTGTCCTCAATGTACTGAATAGCCCTATACTTAACAATAAGGACAACACAACTCCTGATGTAGTGCAAAGTATCAAAGCGATTGTAGAGCAGATTGATTCTCACGACATAGAGCATATTTCTGAAAAAATTAGAGAAATTAAAGGATTAATTAAAGCTCATAATAGAGATAGAGAGGATAATTTTTTTGTTTTGAACATTCTGGATACATTTGAAAACGCTACAAATGATAACTTCAAAAAAATTCGTGAATTACTCTCTTTAGTTCCCGAATTTAAAAAAATTCTGGATGCTCCCCTGGTTGAATCCAGATCTTCTTTGGGATAGTTTAGCAGACTAGAACTGATCAAAAACATATCATGCTTGCATTGTATAAAATCATAGCTGCTGCAACCTCACTTAACCACCGTCAGAGCGTGACGTTACCTGGAAAATTGATGATTCATTGAAAAATATAATAATGTAAATATCAGTTTATTCTTTAGGGCATTCGCTGGGCTTTTCACCCAGCTCACGAAGCTTAATCAAGAGGGATATGATTTAAAATTAACTATACTCAGATTACGGCATTCCAAATTTATCTGGTAACAGGTTAATTTTATGGACTTGAAAAAAGTGAATTTAAATTTACTGGTATATCTTAACACCTTATTAAACGAGCTTTCTGTTTCAAAAGCTGCAGATAAATCTAACCTATGTCAGTCGGCTATGAGTGGCATTTTGAGACAGTTAAGGGATGTCTTCGAGGATCCTTTATTTATTCGGGAAGCACATGGCCTTAAACCCACCCCTAAAGCCTTAGATTTAATGCCCAAGATTAAAACTTTTTTAACTTACGCGGATGACATTTTTTCAAAAGATGAATTTAATCCTAGTACTGAAATAGCCACATTTAATGTGGTCTTAGGAAGTCATGGAGAACTTTTGCTTTTATCTAAATTATCGAGTTATCTGGCGCGATATGCTCCTAATATTACATTAAAAATAGTTTGGATATCAGAGAATTCAAATCTAGATGAATTGTTAGCAACCACAACTGATTTAGCTATTCTGGCAAGTTTTCTACCGCACGGTAAAATGATTAGCAAAGAATTTTTACTTGAAGATGAAATGGCTTGTGCAATGCGCACATCACATCCGCTTGCTGATAAAGAGTTAACTCAAAAAATGCTTATTGAAGCAGACCATGTGAACATACTATTCATTGAAAAAGCACTAAATAATCAATTGGATCCATCTCACATCAAAAGGAATATTAAAATAACAGTACCCAATTTAATTAGTGCTCTTGAAGTTATTCGTGATACAGATTACCTAGCAATTGTACCGCGATGTCTGGCAACATCCTTAAATGAAAAGAAGCATTTTGTAATAAAACCTCTGCCTTTTCCTAAAAAAAAATTTGCCGTACAGATGTTGTATCACCAGCGTTTATGCAATTACAAACCACTCCTATGGCTTATGAAAATCATTAAAGAACAATGCCTCTAATTCAAATTAAATGCACAAACCTAGAATTTCCAAAATATTGTCTTTAAGTTTTTTTAATCAAAAACTTCATACCCGATAAATCTAACCCATTGAAAAACATATTGATATTAAAAATTCTAATATGACATATCAGTACAAACTGTTGGATTTAAAATGAACCATTTGTTTAAATTCAGACGACTAGGAAATTGATTTGTCGAGAGCAATTCGGTTACTTGGAAAATTGAAGACTTCTTCTTTTAGATTAACCTCTGCCCTCTCAATAAAGTAATTTTTTAAATACTGACGAAATATGATTCGTTGACTTTATTAAACTGGATATAAAGGGTTTTTATATGCAAATGAAACAAGAAATACATCTAGATATAAATTTAGAACAAGCGTTAGAAAATACCGATTTTTTTGAACGAAGAAAAATAGTGCGTGCTCTTATCGAGCAAGGAGTGGATTTAACCCCTCAATTATTAGAAAAAGCATTGGCTACGTATGATTTTATGATTATTAGAAATGTTCTGGCATATGCAATTACAATTGGCTTAAAACCAACCACAGAATGCCTGAATATAATGATCGAAGATCGTGCAAAAGTGACAAAGAAAGCCATTTCTGATGCATGGATGCGTGACAGTGCGGTTGATCCTTCTAATAGTATTTATAAACTACAAGCGATGACTGTTAAAACTCTTATTCAAGCGGGTGCTTTAGTAACTCGAGAAGTTATAGAAAAATCGGTACGTGATGATAACAGCTTTGGAGCGCAACGAATAAGAATTGCCTTATCAAGTGAAGAGCTAGAACCCACCTCTGAGACATTAAAAAATGAGTTTGATAGGATCGCAGAAATAAGAAAAAATTCACGAACTCTCGCTCAAGCGTTTCGTACTGGAACTTCAATTTTTAGCAGTTTGCCTAAAGAGCTTTTGATTTCAATCGCATCTTTAAAAGGAAATGATGAGAATGTCATCCAAGAAAATGAGTCAGATGTTGAAATGGCAGCAAACAGTTTTGCGAAACCCTAATTTGCAATAAGTTGGGTCATTTTTGACCCAACAATTTATACTAGAGCACTAGTAAAATGACAATGCGCCTTATTTCTCATTTTGAATAATAGTATATAGTTTTCCCTGGCATATTTTTTAATCGTGAATAATCAATGTGGGTCAGAATGACAACATCGCTGGTTAAATAATCAAAAACTGCTTTAGTACAAAAATGAGCTCAAAAGTAACAAAGGCTTGAGCTCTCTTTATTTTACCTTTACACAAAGCACCTTTTTTGCGGATCAACTTAAAAATAAAGGCAATTGAATGCCCTCATAAATCTTTTCTAATTTGGATCCTATGCCTAACAATCTTAGTGGGTTCGTTTTATCAACAAATCTTCAGCTCAGCCCACGCTTGCTCTAATTTTAAGAGAAATTTATGGGAGAACAAGTTTTTCCCCAACTCATATAGTGTCGTCCTCAGGTATTCCATTTATTGAAGCTGATTTTATTCACAGCCATCATTTAAATTTTGGAACATCAATATTTGCTCATAGTGCATACGTGTTGCTCGCACTTTGATTAGAAATACTATACTAATTAACATAAATCCAAATTCGGATGATCCAAAAAATCATCTTATTCCAAAGTATTTCTTTCGACGGAGTTATCATGAGAGAAAAATCTAAACGAAAGGCACAATTCCAGGCTTCGCCAATTGGAGCAATCCCGAGTTTTGATGAACATGAAACCTCACTTGATTATGTAAAGCTGGGGGAGATTTTTGCTTATTATAGAAACAAACTTGGGATCCGTTTGATAAGAAATGGAGATTTTAATACGCCTGTCCTACAAGCTAATATCAAGGGTTTTGCTGCTCAACTTGATGCAGTTACCGCTAAAACGTTCCCATACTATAATTTTTTAAAAATATGCGAATTCAGTGATTCTGATAAGTCAAAGTCACATGCACACCTTTTAACTAAAGAGCTAAATGAGCTTTATAGTTTTCTGAAATCTAAAGGATTTCTGGAAAATAACAGATTAAAGGAAGATCTAAAATCAGAACAAATACTTGAGATTGAGAATTTTTGCCAAACAAATTTATCTGCTCAAGCTAAAGCCAAATTAGAAGGAAGAAGAAAACGTTTAAGCTCAGACTTTGCCTCTAAAATGCACACTTGTTGCTTAACAAAAGAGCAAGCAATTGATGAAATGCTCGATATCCAAAAGTCTCTTGGTGAAGATGAGATGGTTGGATATGTATTTACAAACAATGTGCGTAGCCAAAGGAGCAATGTACATTTTGAAGCCGTTATAATTACCAAACATGAAATTATTAAACCAGTAGAATGGGGGTTCGACAAACTTCCAAAGGAAATATTAGATCATACCGATAAGGGATTAAACTCGGCTGCCTTTTTCTCTCCTAGAGCAGACTTGCTCTCTGATGAGGGCCGCCCCCCTCAACAGCAGGTGGATCAAAGCCATTCCGGTGCGCTTTGTGTTTTATATCTCAAAAAATTATTGCAGGGTAATGGTAAAGCACTCTTTGAAGACAGTTTAAGAATTCCGCTTTATGATGAAAATAATAAGCTAAATTATGTTTTTATTCCGCCACCCAATATTATGCAATACTCACAAAATGATAAATTTATAAAATTTTACCAAATGCTTATGGGAAGAAAAGTGGAGATTTCTTCAGATCAACCAACCCCTCATGATCTGCAACAATTATTGCTGGAATCAAGAATAAGAGCGCGTTTGTTAGGTGATCATAAGACCGCTGAACTCAATCAGAATCTAATTGATAAATTTGATACTTTTAGTGAGAAATGGTTGCGAGGTTGTGACGAGGCTTGTGAAAAACGGGACGCAATGTTGTTTATTGATAACGATGAGACCAGTTATAACATCTATCTTGCTTACGCTGCAAAAAGATTACTAGATAAAGTGCGTTCTCCTAAAGAAGAACGAGTTGAGCAGGATTCAACCACTGGAAAGAAACAGAAAAAAGAACAGGAAGCTACTAATGTCCTCCTAAACGATTCTCAAGAGCATGCTGTAGAAGCGAGAGTAAACGCATCTCAGAAAGAAGGCCCACCTCAGACATCCATACCCCAAACCGATCGACCCTCTATTTCTAGCCAGGCAAAGGAAAAATTTAAAGAAGATTTGCAAGATTATGTTTTTAAGCGCATGTCCGAAGCAGGGAGTCACGATTTTGCCGCTCATCATCGTACAAAGATAATTACACTTAAATTTGGCTATAGTGCTGAACAAAAAATAGCAGCAGTAAATAAACTGATTTATGCTTTAGATATGCAAGATAAGCTTGAAGAAAGACCTAAAGAAATGAAATTAACTGAGACTGATATTGGCGCATTGACTACTTCCAGGCTTTATGAAAATGTGATTAAGAAACACCTGGAGCTATTTAATCAAATACTTGAAAAATTACCGGAGAATCATAAGGTAGATAATTTTAGCCACGATATCTGATGAATATTTGTTCCTATACTGGTTTAGCAATTAATGTTTTTTTGTTTTCGTAAGCATAGCTAGGCAGTAAGCCCAGCGTCCGATCCTGATGTTTACCCGGAAATTAATTATTAATTTAAAAGCATAAATAATAACGCAAATATCAGCAAATTCATCAGAGCATTTGCTGGGAACACACAAAGCGCTATAAAAATTGTTAATTGTACTCCTAAATTAGGCTAAACTTATTTTTATATCCTCAAGGGAAGAGATTAAAAATGAAAAAGATTGCTTTAGAGGAAGCGATTGTTGTTCCTGGCCGAGATTTAATTTTAGAACACAAAAGCCATTTCGAATTTAGTCAAAACTTAGCTCGTTTAAAAGATATTCATGAACTACGAATTGAGAGTATGGATGAAGCTGGAATTGCCCTCTCAGTGCTCTCTGTAACCACTCCAGGATTACAATCATTAGCGATAGCAGCGCAATTAGAATCTTGCGCCCAAAAGTGGAATGATTATTTAATAGACTGCGTTAATAAATCTCCTAATAGATTTCGGGCCTTTGCATGCCTACCTACTTATGCACCAGAACTTGCAATCAAAGAACTTGAACGCATTCAAGGTGCTAAAGAAATCGTTGGTTGCCTAATAAATGGTTATGATAGTAGTAACTATACACCGGCAAAATATCTTGATGAAAAAGCTTTTGATGAGTTTTGGGGATACATTCATAGCAATAACATTCCAGTTTATATACACCCTAGAGGAATCCCTGAAGAAAGAATAGCTACATATTCACCTTACGCAGCATTACATGGCTCAGCGTGGGGATTTCACATTGAAACAGCGGAACATGTTTTGCGCTTAATGCTATCAGGACTTTTCGATAGATACCCTAACCTTAAAATTATCATTGGTCACATGGGGGAAATGCTTGCATTTTGGGCTTGGCGACTTGATCATCGACTAAAGGAAGAAGGTTGGCGTGAAAAAATTGAATGTAAAAAAACAATTACAGAGTATCTCAATACTAATATCTTCCTAACAACAAGCGGTTTTTTTGATACTCCTTCTTTGATGCATGCAATTTCTACCGTGAGTACAGATAGAATAATGTTTTCAGTTGACTATCCTTATGAAGATAATTTGAAAGCAAGTCAATGGTTGGATTCAGTACAATTGAACGATGAAGATAAAATGAAAATAAGTTACTTAAATGCTGCGAACTTACTGAAAATTTAAATCTACGAACATTTTCCATCTGTAACCTTTAAGTTAAGGTGGCTCCAGCGCAAAGGCAATGTAGGTTCATTCTTAATTATTTATCGTCAAATTCATAATGACTCAAAAACATTTTTTTGCGACATTCCTTCGTCATCATCCTTCGAATAAAAAGGGGGGTTTTCGTGCCCTCGCTGTCCTACTTTTCGACAGGTGAAAAACAAGGCAAATAGTATTAAGAAATGTGGTTAAGTTATCAAAGTAAGCTTATAACTATTTTAGAAGTAAATTAACTCTCGACACTGCCATCTGCAATTAATGAAATTTTAGTGCTATCGTTTCCTTCAGTCTTATGAGTTTTCCCGCATATCCAGCCTAAACTGGCAATGAAGCAACCAAAATTCGTAGTATTCAAACTTCGGGGGCAGGCCTTGAATTTTGAATTGCAACTATGAGACTAATAAAAACCTCAAATTCAAAATTCAAGCCCTGACCCCATTTTTTTCATAGATAACATGAAGCTCATCGTGCCATTTAAGGTGGATCAAATGTATTTCATTAAGCACTGATTAAATTATAAATGGGACGTATGCCGTATTTAAGAAAGCAAATGTTTCCAAATTAGAAATTTACAATAAACAATATGCAGGAGAAATATGGTATAAACGACCGGAAACAAGCATTGCGTACTGCCACTCACTTTACCCGAAGAGGGTTACCGCAAAAACTTTTGGGGACAGAGTGTGTTGAATGACACAAGAGTCCAAATTTAAAACTCAATTTAAGTATTTCTATGCAAACAAAATTATTTCTGTCCAATACACCTAGATATGACTCAACCTTACACCCGCAACATCTGACTGCTGACGGAGCGTACATAAAAATTAATGATTTATCATTGTACGATACAATTAAAATTCGAGACTATAAAATTACTGTTAATGCGTTTCTAAAACGTAACTATGTTTTTGAAGGCAGCGATAATAAATCTTTTATTAATAGACATTCTTTGCGCAATGCCTTCTTATTCCCAGATGGGACTATTACAGTTGGAGGTAAACCCATTATTCAACACTCCGATAGAGCCTCCCATAAGAGGCCATTGGATTATGCTGATAATCCAACGGTTTTACAACTTAGGGAATTAAAAGTATTTCAGTACTTTAGAATCGGCACCGAAAATCCGATTAGAAAAGAGTCCTTTTTGAAACGTCAATATCTTTTTAAAAGCAATAAAGAAGTAGTGCCTAAAAATGACTTGCGTAATGCTACAATTTACGCTGATGGAACCGTTACGGTGTTTGGAAAAGAAATTTTTTGGCAAAGAAGATCTACCTTTCAAAAAATGGACAGTGACACTCAAAATCCCTCAGCAAAGAGAAGAAAAATAGGCCAAACTTCTGGGGAAACCGATTCTACAATGCCGACCAACGAAGGATTCAATAACAGAAGTGAGACTGACCCACAATGTTCTTCTAGCGATTACATACGTCTAAGCGATTTTACTATGCACAATTATAATTATAAAGGTAATGTAGTGAGTATAGAAGATAAGCAAGCTGTTATAAAAAGTGGGGCTATTACTGTGATAGATGGAGAGCTGGTTATTCCTAGATTCAATCTAGAGCAAATACTCGCTCATAACCCTCAAAAGGTAAGTCAAGAAAGTTTGGCACAAACAACATCATCTAAGTTTGGTTTTTTTTCTCAATATTCACTAACTAAGAAAAAACCTGTGGAAGAAGAGCAAAATCAAGCGGATACAGCTACAGTTCAAGAGTCAGAAAATCCCGCTGCTGTAAGTTCTTACATACCTCTTTCACCCGGATTTCTCAGCACAGTTGGTTATTTGGCAAAGGACCTGTCACAAGAAGAGGAAATTTTGAAGCAATATAGCATGGAAATATAAGGCGCCAATTAAAAAAACACCTGTTTCATCTTCATGAAGTGTTCTAAATTGGCATTTAGCGCATTCCTTTTTGGGAATAGGTGGTGATTTTTTATCTCACTGAATTTCTGGAATTGCGTAAAATTAATTTCTGATAAATCAGCCACCAATAACATAAACTATTTCTTGTTTTTTAAACGGTGAGGTTGATATTTCAGTTTTTGAATACATTAGGTCTACACCAGAGAAAAGAAAACCCAGTTACTGTAAAATTACTCAGAGAGTATTTAATTAGGATCGACTTCCTAGATTGAGGCCATTGTTTTGTATATGTTGTGTTATCAAAACGCTTGCAGCACCGAGGGCAAAAAGTCCAAATCCTATTAAGCCTTTTTTTATCATACTGTCTGAACAATCTTTTTTGATTTTCACCCGGTTCTCTATTTGATTGCAGAGTTTGATATGATTTGCTGTCTGAATTTCATCAAACTCACAAGCCCCATTATGAACATAGGGCTCTAAAAATTTAAAATCGGCTTGTTTACTTGTGTGATACAAGGATTCCATTCCAGAATAACAACCCCTAGAGCGCCGCTGTATTTCCTTATCTCTGATAAATCGTAATGATTGGTTTAAGCCATCAAGATGTGGTTTTGCAATGGAGTTATCTTGATAGCTCAGTTGAAATGCGACACCAGAAAAATCCTTAGAACAAGTGGACACTGTAATATCACGAACCTTGATCCATTGTGCTGACTCAACTTCATATTCATCTTGTGGCAGAAGATTCGGCAAATCCTCTTCATGATCAAAAGAACCACAATCGGTAACAAAATAATGTAAAATTAAATGCATGCGTCGACTTCGGCTAAGATATTCCTTTTGACAAACAAACAGCGCACTCTCCTTTATGCTCACTGTGATATTTATTCCAGTTTCCTCAACTCCTTCGGTTTTGGCACAGTCTTTCAAACTCTGATGATATCGTTCTGGCTGTAAGGGTAAAGAATTTCTCGATGGACTGGTTTGCAGGGTTTGATAAGCGGAAGAATTCCCTTTCATAATTTGTTCTTCTGCTTCATCGCGTATTTTATCCTCTACACGACTTACTCCTTGCTCCGCTCCAAAGGGCCCGATGACATTTAAATTCCCGCCTGGCAAGGCTAACTCTTTGGAAATCCCATCACTACGGCGTTTGCTTTTGATAAATACAATATATTCTTCGTCCTGCACCTTTGCATAGTAGATCATCATTGCTGCAACTTTAGGTGCTGGAAAAGGATAAATCATAACCGATGAGCGATGAAGACCAAGTAAAGATTGAGGACTTAATGAATCAACTAAGGTTAATCCATGGTAGGTTAAACGCGGTGTATTAGTTTCAGGATAAGTATCGACTAAACGTACCATAAGGCTGCTAATCAGTTCAGGATGAATTAGCTTTTTTTGTAATAAATCGATTAAAACTGTCGGATTTTCCTGCTGGTATTGCTCAATTAATTTTAGAAATCCTGATAAATGGTTATACTCTGTAACTGATTTATTTAAGAAACGGCTGACTAGTTTCAGGGTATTTAAATCTTTATGGTCAAGCATGTCACAAAGCAAAAAAAAGTTCTTTTTTTCGAGTAGTTCCAGCATTTTTACACCTCTAATTAGAGATGGTGCATGATAGTCAAACTTTAAATCTGATTCAATGTTCCTGGAAAGATGAAGTGGTTAGTTAGATATATCGTATAACCGCTAAGCCCGTTGTAGCCACTGTCACAGTAAGCACGTTCGCAAGAAATCTTCTTAGGTGCGTCAGGTGCATCATGAATTAATAGGTCATCGTCGCAGTATATTAAGATCTAAAGCATATAAGCTCTACTGCCATGATTGTGGCCGTTATGGGAATCAACATTTTATTCTAAGTACCCACTAAAGTACCCATTAAAATCTTTCGAGGAGGGAGAAAAACTTATAAAAACCTTACTGGGATTGGTCGGGACGGAAGGATTTGAACCTTCGACCACTAGCACCCCATGCTAGTACGCTACCAGGCTGCGCTACGCCCCGATCTGGTGGCAAATGATAACTAAGTCTGGGGGAAATAACAAGGGGTTATCGAATAACGAGTATTTTTAATCGGGTGGAGTCCAGCGACACTCGGGGACTTTGAGCTCAGTACCCGAGTTTTAGACCCTACCCGGGTACTGCTAAAGCATTTTTTTTTGAGGAATAATTCTTTTAGTACTTTCTGAAAGCAAAATGCCACAGGCAGTTATTCCTGCACTGCATAGTGATTGCATCTCTTCCTTTTGAATGGTCCAGTAGGGTCCATAAGGGGTCACTATTTGATTAACAGAGGGGGATAGGTGAATGGTCAGCCATAAATAAGTGCCTTTATCTTTTGGATTTGGCCAGTGGTAATAGCACACTAAATTATTATTAGAATTAATGAGTGCTTGCATAAAGCTTATCTTCTCAGGTGCTTTCCAGCCTTGATACTCCATCTGCCAATATAATTTATCGACTTGAAATGCTTCAGGGTTATATTGATGTTGTTGGACGATATGAGCTGGAGGACAAAAATGCACTTCTTCCATTATTTGTTCTCGAGTGAGCTTATTCCAGATTTTTTCCATGAATTCATGAATTGATGGATGGAACTGCACGCCAATTGCAACGCCAACAACAAAAATAATAAGAACTAAAAATAGAATTTTTAAATAGGAATACACTAAAAGCTCCTCAAACTCTTCAAGGCTTCTATAAGCACTTGAAGAGTATCATTATTACAATAATGTTTTAATCTTCTGAGCTTCAAATTTAGAGTGTGCAATTTGAATGTATTGTTTGCAGCTGAGTAATTCTGCATATTGCAGGTCTGCTACTGCATTATTCAATATCTCTTTTGCTACATCAGAAGAGTCTTCCATTATTAAAAGGGCTGCAGTGCTCATTTGTACGGAAGCTCTATGAAGCTTATTGATGCAGCTCTTTTTTTCCTGATTATCCGCCAAGGATATTATAACTCGAGAAAGCTCATAGCATTGATTGGCTAAAAACTCTTTGCTTGGCCCGGACTGCACATTCATGCTTAATACAGGTAAACTTAATATTAACGCTCTTTTTAAAATCATTTTATACATAGATACTCCTGTAAGTTGCCCAATAAACCTGCTTTACTTCACACAATCCCATTGCATGAAGATAAGTTCCATTTTTGAGAAAGGAACTCCTGTTAAACTCTACCGATGCCAATGACTTGTCGTGGGTGAAAGAGAATGTAACCCGTTAGAATGCACGGGTTACGTTTAAGTCATTGAGCTTGGTGCTTAACCGTTTTTGTGCTTGGTTTAAGCAAAAGCATTAATTCCTGTAATATGTTTTCCTAGTACAAGAGTGTGAACGTTATCTGTACCCTCGTACGTAAAGACTGATTCTAAGTTAAGCATGTGACGAATCACATGATATTCAAGGCTGATTCCATTAGCACCTAATAGGTTCCTACACTTTCGTGCAATATTTAATGCTTCCCGACATGCATTACCTTTAGCCAGAGAAATCATCACTGGATTTTCACGATGATTATCTTTTATTCGGCCTATTTGTAAATTAAGACATTGTGCCTTAAGAATTTCAGTATACATATCTGCCAGATCTTTTTGAATAAGCTGAAATGATGCCAAAGGTTTGTCAAATTGTTTACGCTCTAACAGGTAGTCGCGAGTGATATCAAAACAAGCCATTGCCGCGCCCATCGCCCCCCAAGCAATTCCATATCGTGCCTGGCTTAAGCAACTCAGAGGAGCCCCTAAACCTTTTTCACTGCCAGGAAGATAGTTTTCATCAGGAACAAAAACATTATCAAATACTAATTCGCCAGTGATTGAAGCACGCAATGACATCTTTAATTTGATTTCAGGACATCTTAATCCTTCAGATTTAGTATCTACAATAAATCCACGAACTCCTTCCTCGGTTTTTGCCCACACAATAGCAATATCAGCAATGGGTGCATTGGTGATCCACATTTTTGCACCATTCAGAGTCCATCCGCCTTTAACTTTTTTGGCAGTAGTTCTCATACCCGAAGGATCGGAACCGAAATCAGGCTCAGTCAAGCCGAAACAGCCAATGATCTCACCTGTAGCCATTCCAGGTAAAAAGCGCAATCGTTGTTCTTCAGAACCAAAACGAAAGATGGGAAACATACATAAAGAACTTTGTACCGAAACAAAGCTACGTAAGCCACTATCTCCGCGTTCTAACTCCTGACACACTAGGCCATAAGCCACGTAAGAAGCCTCTGCCCCACCATATTCCGCCGGTAAGGTCAAACCCAACAACCCCATTTCTGCAGATTTTCTAATAAGCTCGCGTGGAAATTGAGCATGTTCAAAAGACTCTACCATCAAAGGTATTACATCATTAGTAACAAACCGCGCGACACTATCACGTATCATGCGTTCATCACCGTTTAATTGATCATCAAGAAACAACAAGTCGTCCACTTTCTTTCTCCCTTTTATCTGACTGTAACGCAATTACCGCTTCAATAATACTTTCTTTACTGGGTAACAAATATTGCCAAGCATTACCCAAAGGAATGAAGCAATCTTTGCCGGTAATTCGTTTGATTTTCAATTTGGATGAGGCTTCTTCCAACAACATGGTCATTAATCCTTCGCTTACTGAGCCACTTTGTCGGCCTTCATCGACAATTAATACTTGTTTCGCTTTGGCTATTTCTTTCAAAATTGCTTCGACCGGTAAGGGACTAAGCCAACGTAAATCGACTATTTTCACAGCAATCTTGTGTTCTTCTTGCAGTACCTTTGCAGCTTGCCGTGATAAATAATATCCATTGGCATAGGTTAATATGACTGTGGGGCCCTCTCCAAAAACACCTACTTCTCCCGGCTCGATCTGGGCATCAGGTGCTGGATAATTAAATAACCATCCATTATCACCCGCTTCATGCAAATCTTTGGTCATATACAAAGCAATTGGCTCTAAAAAGACGACTACCCTTCCCTCTTCATGCGCCAGACGCATGCATGTACGCAACATTTTTGCTGCGTCAGGTCCATTTGAAGGAGAGGCGACAATCACACCCGGCAAATCACGTAACACAGCAATAGAATTATCATTATGGAAATGCCCCCCAAATCCCTTCTGATAAGCCAATGAGGCTATACGCAAAACCATAGGGTTTTGATATTGGCCACTGGAAAAGAAGGATAACGTGGAGGCTTCGCCACGAAGCTGGTCCTCAGCATTATGCAAATAAGCCAAAAACTGGATTTCTGGGACGGGAATAAATCCATTGTGCGCCATGCCAATTGCAGTCCCGAGAATTGTGGTTTCATCTAATATCGTATCAAATACTCGGCGTTGTCCAAAACGAGCCTGTAAATCGGCGGTCACTCTATAAACCCCACCCTTCTTGCCAACATCTTCACCGAAAATCAGCATATTAGGATATTGCAGCATTAAATCAGTCAAAGCAAAATTGATCTGCTGGCATAAATTTCGTTTTTGAGCTAATTGTGAAAAGGCATTGGCAAAAACTTTTGCGCGCTGTTCTTCGCTTGGCAAAGGAAATGGTTGTTTCTTAGGTCCGCTGGGAATCAATGAAGACATTACGGCTTCGGCACTAGAGAGTTTAGGCTGTCTTATGACCTCCACCGCTTTGGCTGCAATTAAATCTTTATTACTTTGATATAGACTCAATAAGTCTTCAATACTCATCCAACCTTCGCGATACAAAAGACCCGCCGTATGCAATAAAGGATCTTGCGCTTCTCGAGCTTCGATTTCCGCTTGCGTACAATATTGTGATTCAATATCTGATCCTGCATGCCCTAATAAACGGACACAACGCATGTGTAAGAAAACAGGCTGTTTTTTGACCCGCGCCAAGTACTCTGCCTCTTGTGCGCTCGCATAGGCATCAGCAATATTCAAGCCATCACAAGCAATATAATGCAAACCAGGTCGAGAACTGATGGAGCGCTCTATCCACTGAGGTGGTGTGGGTACTGAAATTCCTATTCCATTGTCTTCACAAATAAACACGATGGGAACAGGATAATTTTGTTGGGCAATCCATGAGCAAGCATTTAGAGTGGTTTGCGTGGAAGCATGGTTTGTAGATGCATCTCCAAAGGAACAAATAATGATTGAGTCTGGATTTAGGTTACTTTGAATATTTAATTCTTTGGCTCGCGTAATCGATAATGCAGCACCCAAAGCTTTGGGTAAATGCGAAGCAATGGTTGAAGTTTGTGGCGGTATATTTAGAGGGACACTACCAAAAACTTTGTGTCGTCCTCCTGAAATCGGATCAGTAGAGGCGGCAACTAAAGAAAGTAAAATGTCTCTAACTCCGTCCGTACCTGGTACTTTTTTAGCACGCTGTAAATAAAAAGCGCCGCTTCGATAGTGCAAAAAGGCCATGTCATCGGGACGAAAAACTTGCCCCCAAACCGCGTTACCCTCATGTCCGCTACTGCCAATAGTATAAAATGATAAACCTTTTTCCTTGAGCTGTCTGGCAATCAAATCAAGAAGGCGTGATTTGATTTGCGAATCAAAGAGCTCGATAGCAGTTTTCTTATCCAATTCCGCCGTTTCCGGACACATTGTACTATGGGGTTTGGGAAAATCTGCTTGTTGTACTCGATTTAAAAATTGCTCATCAACTACAATGGTCCTGTCTAACATCATTACATCCTGTTTGAGTTATTTCTAAGAAGAAAATGATGAGTATATACTGATTCAAAATGAACAGGAAGAATGAGTTTATTTTCATAGAGAAAGGGAACTGCTCCACAGTTACAAAGGTCTTAATAGTTCAAATCTTGAGTTTAGTGTTTAAATAATCTACACTTTTTGTAGGCATCCATTAAAGGGGGCTACATAATGAAATGGATTATTCTTTTAGGAAGTATTGCTTTGGCAGGATGTTGTTGCACCACCGCTTATACACCGGTATACACACCGGCAATTTCATATACCTCAGCAGTTACATACAAACCTGTAGTTAGATATCGACCGGTAGTTTCCTACAGACCTGTTGCTGTCACACGCGTTGTAACTCCTGCTGTTGCACCCGTTGTTGAACCCGTATCGGTTTATTCTTATCCAGTAGGTCCATTAGATGTGACTACGACTAATATTGATTTTTATTGATAAACCATTTATACCCTGGGCGCGGTACACACCGTACCCAGGATTAAAAGGTCTATTTAGATTCCTCAAGTTCTTCCTTTGAAGAATAACCACATCCCTCTTGTGGACAAAGAATTTGTCGACCAAACTTTTTGCTTTCTTTTACCGTCAAAATCGGCCAATTACAGTTTGGGCATTTATGATTTATCGGTTCATTCCAGAGAGCATAATTACATTTAGGATAATTTCCACAAGAATAGAAAATCTTTCCTTTTCTTGATTTGCGTTGCAAGATTTTTGCTTCATGGCATTTAGGACATTCCACCCCTGTGTCAGCTGGTTTTTCTATAGGTTCCATATGCTTGCATTGAGGATAATTACTGCAACCAATAAAACGACCATAACGTCCTGTTTTTATATGCAGGGAACTGGAACAGGACGGGCATACTCTTCCCTCAACCACTTCAGGTTCATTTTTTTCATGATCCTGACCTGCGATATCTTGCGTGTAATCACACTCTGGATAGCCCGTACAGCCAATGAAGCGTCCACGTTTACCTAATCTTATGGATAAGGGTTTTCCACATTTTGGACACTCTTCGTCTAAAACTTCAGTGGTTACATCTTTACGTTGTACCTGTTCATCCGTAGTTTGAATTTGCTGGACAAATGGCTGCCAGAAGTCCTCTAAAACCGGAATCCATTCTTTTTCACCCCGGGCGATGGCATCCAGGGTATCTTCAAGTTCAGCAGTGAATTTATAGTCTACGTACCGGGTAAAATAACCGGTCAAAAAGCGATTTACTATGCGACCAACGTCCGTTGGAAAGAATCTTTTCTTATCAACAATAACGTATTCACGCTGTTGCAATGTGTGAATGATCGATGCATAAGTGGACGGTCGTCCAATATCATATTCTTCCAGTGCCTTAACCAAAGTTGCTTCAGAATATCTTGGCGGCGGCTCAGTGAAATGTTGGTTGGCTAATATATCTTGTACTTTTACTTTTTCACCAACGGTCAAAGCAGGTAATAATGACCCTTCATTTTCATCGTCTTTGGTATCATCACGGCCTTCTTCATACACAGAGAGAAAACCAGGAAACGTAATTGTCGAACCATTCGCACGGAACATATTGCCTTCACCACAACTTAAATCAACAGCAACCGTATCCAAAATTGCATCAGCCATTTGGCAGGCTACGGTACGCTTCCAAATTAAACTGTAGAGTTTGTATTGATCGGTAGTTAAAGCCGATTGCACCATTTCTGGTGTTCGTTTAATAGATGTGGGCCGAATTGCCTCATGCGCTTCTTGAGCATTTTTAGATTTCGTTTTATAAACTCTGGGGGTTGCAGGACAATTATCGGCACCATAACGTTCCGAAATAAATTGTCGTGTCTCCTCTATTGCTTCTGACGATAAATTCACTGAGTCGGTACGCATGTAGGAGATAAGACCCACAGTCCCCGTTCCAATATCTATACCTTCATACAATTGTTGCGCAACCATCATCGACTTTCGGGCAGTAAAACCCAATTTTCGTGCGGCTTCTTGTTGGAGGGTTGAGGTGATAAACGGAGGGGAAGGTTTACGTTTGCGTTGCTTTTTCTCAATTTGAGTTACAAGTAAAGAACCTTGGGCTTGACGAATCAAGTCCTCTTTGATGAGTTGAGCCTGTTCTTCTTTGGATACCGTAAATTGCTGTAATTTTTCATTTTTGTAATGCGTCAAACGCGCCTCAAAAGATACTTTTGTATGAAGGCACTCCGCTAAAATCTTCCAATATTCTTGAGCAACAAAACGTTCAATTTCCTCTTCTCGCTCGACAATAAGTCGCAGTGCTGGACTTTGTACACGGCCCGCAGAAAGCCCTCTTCTAACTTTCTTCCATAACAAGGGAGATAAATTAAATCCCACCAAATAATCCAACGCGCGTCGCGCTTGTTGCGCATTCACTAAATCCATCGAAATTGAACGTGGGTTATTTATGGCGTCCTGGATTGCTGATTTAGTAATTTCATTGAAAAAAATTCGATGAATAGGTTTATCTTTGGTAAGATTTTTTTCTTTCATTAATTCAAAAATATGCCAAGAAATAGCTTCACCTTCGCGATCAGGGTCCGTTGCGAGGAATAAGGAATCTGACTTTTTGAGCATTTTGGCAATGGTTTCGATATGACGTGAGTTCTTTTCAATAGGAACATAAGTCATTGCAAATTGTTTTTCGGGATTAACGGACCCCTTACGTGCTGGCAAATCGCGCACATGTCCATAAGAGGCTACAACCTCATAATCACCGCCTAAATATTTTTGAATTGTCTTCGCTTTTGCGGGTGATTCAACAATCACCAAATGTTTACTCATATAACGTTAACCTTATCCTTTTCACTTCATCCCTAAGCATCCCAATACCCACGTTTGAGAACAACATGGGATAGAGAGGCTGAAAATGAAATATCACCAACTTATAGTAATATAGGTAATAGACGATCTTTTAATGTAATGTCAATTCATCTTCTGTTTGATAGAGAACTAAATCAAGAAAAGCCAATTGTTCTTCATTCAAAGAAGTCGCCAAAGCATTTCTTATTGTCCATTTAGTTTCTTGAAGAGTAACGATGCGAGACTCAGAAAATAATAATTGATTCATAATCATTTCAAATGATTCGGTATTAAGAACTTTCCATAATTTCATACGCATGAGAAATTGATAACTGGCCTTAGTCAGTTTCATTTGCTCATCGTAAGTGAAAATACGAGTTGATGTGTGTTGTTGTAATTTCAAATGTAAAACTTCTTCAGAAGCTACGTCTTCATCTTCATTTAGTTCCGTTGCATCCGAATCAGCGGTTTTATGGCTTTCTTGTAGTTGAGTAAGACTTTGTTCAAATAAACTCAATAACATCTCAAATAAGTTATCTTTCATATACTAACACCTCATATAGCCACCGGGCACAGATACAACAGCCCCATTTAATTCTAATTCTGCAAGTTCACTTGTGACTTGCTCAACGGTGCATCCGCTACGTAAAATGATCTGATCCACTGTAGTCATTTCAAAGCCAATGAACTTTACTAGGTTTTTATTCCCGCTGGCAAGAGGTAAAATAGCTTTATCAGCTGTTTGCGGTTCCGAAACAATTCCTAACTCCTCAAGAACATCCACAACTGAAGTAACTAATTTGGCTCCTTGCTGCAACAGGTAATGACACCCTCGAGCCAGAGGATTGTGAATGGAGCCCGGGATCGCTAAAACATCTCGATTTTGTTCTAAGGCCATTCGTGCCGTGATTAGTGATCCACTCTTGATTGCCGACTCAACAACCAAAATGCACAATGATAAACCACTTATTATACGATTTCTTCGGGGGAAATGTCCAGCGATAGGAGGACTTTTCAAAGGAAATTCGCTTATTAATAGGCCATTTTGAGTAATTTTTTGTGATAATGCCTGATGCCGATGGGGATAAATTCGATCAATTCCTGTCCCTAATACGGCTATTGTTTGCCCTTCGGCCTCTAAACACCCTTGATGAGCCTGCGCATCAATACCTAGAGCCAAACCACTCACAATAGCCACTCCATGCGAAGCGATTGCCTTTGCAAAGTGTCGTGCGTTTTCACTTCCAGTTACTGTCGGATTACGACTTCCTACTATTGCAAGTTTTAGCTGCTTTAAACAGGCAAGCTGGCCTTTAGCATATAAAACAATGGGAGGATCCGTAATTTCCTTTAGTAAAGAAGGATATTCAGGAGACTCCCAGGTAAGAAGATGATGATCGTCTGCTGCATGCAACCAACGCAAATCTTCTTCAATCACATTCATATCGAATTGAGCTATAGCCTGCGCCAAAGCCCCCGGTAAGCCCGCTTGTTCGAGTTCAGTGACGGAGAGTTGAAACATTTGCTGCAACTCAGGCCAACGATTTTGTAGTTTGATAACGGTGCGGGGACCCACTCGTTCCATTCGGTTTAATGCAAGATAATAGGGTAAATTATTCATGGATTAGCCACATAATTTAATAAATTAACAGCGCGTGTTGACCGAACAACCAAGGCAAAACTTGTTTTACTAAACACCCGAAACACCATAAGCTCACCAATACGTTCAGGCGGTAATCGAATAGGGATCAAAGGATTTTTGGGGTCATTAACAGTGCCTGACTCCCTATAAATACCGAGAACATCCCCAGCTTCCAATCCATCACGAGCACCCAAACTAATAACCACCACACCCCCTGCTGCCTCTTCAACATTCCCACTAGGCATCCCATTAGGCATGTCAATAATATAGCCTCGTACAATAAAGAGAGGTGCTTTAGGTTCAAAGTACAAGTTAAATTCAGGACTATTATTAATTAGAACACTATCATGTATTCTAACTCCCTCATTAATGCTGGTTAATAAAATAGTTGCTGGCTCACCCCCCGCTATCAACTCGGCATAACCAATCAAATCGGCTCGATATCCTAAGAGTTCCTTAGTTTTTGGATCCACATAATCTTTCCCCCCTCTAAAAATAGAATAGGCAGGAATCCCGCCAGGGGGAATTTCTCGTGCTGGATGTAATCCTCGAACATAGACCTCATCTCCTTGACCACCTAACATGTGTTCCCCTATCAACGCAACAATATAAGGGGCCCTACTGACTACATCCTGATCTAATATCAGCGATTCATTTAGAAATGGCTTTATATCGCTTAAATGGATTGCAGGAATGGGTTCATCTAAAGGCAAAGGACGGACATTAGGAGATAACTTTATTGTCCCATTGGATAATACTTTAAGGTAAGGTTGGTTTTTGGAATAACGTAAAACAAGCACAGCTCCTGGGTATAAACGATTAGGGTTCTTTAGCTGAGGGTTGGCCTGCAAAAGCTGCTTCCATTCCCATGGATTATTGAGATAGCGATTGGCTATTGTCCATAAAGTATCCCCGGGTTGCACAACATAACGTCCTGGAGCATCTGCTTTTAAACTTAATGCATAGTTTAAGTTAGATAGGAAAAAAAAGAATATAAAGAGAATAAATCTCATTAGAGTCAATCCTTTGTTGGAATATCTTGCAGCCTTACAATATATGAAGGATAATATTAACATGATTTTTGTACAGAGAACCAGATAAACAATGGCTATTCATACGATTCTATATTTACCTGACTCTCGATTAAGAGATGTGGCAAAACCAGTTGTGCATTTTGATGATAAATTGCAAACTTTAATCGACGATATGTTTGAAACAATGTATGACGCACGGGGCGTCGGACTTGCAGCACCTCAAATTGGTGTGAGCTTGCGTCTATCCGTTATTGATATTATGGGAGACAAGCAGAACCAATTGGTTATCATTAATCCTGAAATTATTGCGTCAGAAGGTGAAAAAAAATTTGAAGAAGGCTGCCTTTCTGTTCCTGGGGCTTATGATACAGTTATTCGTGCCGAAAAAGTTACCGTCAAAGCTTTAGATCGAAACGGAAAACCTTTTGAGATTGAAGCAGAAGGCTTACTTGCCGAATGTTTGCAGCATGAAATTGATCATATGAATGGCAAACTGTTTATTGATCTACTATCTCCGTTAAAAAAAGCTATGGCACGAAAAAAACTAGATAAATTCAAGCGCCAACATGCACGTAGATAAGGTCTTGTAGGTTCCACAAGATTTTTCATAAAGATGCGTCCCTTAAAGACGATCCTTGATCGACAGGTAGTTACCATGAGTACATTGAATATAGTTTTTGCTGGAACTCCAGAATTTGGTTTGCCTTGTCTTGAGGCATTGCTGCATTCAAAACATCATATTAAAGCCATTTATACTCAACCAGACCGTCCTGCTGGTCGGGGTAGAAAACTACAAGCTTCCGCGGTAAAAGAGTGGGCTTTAAATCATAATATTCCAGTATTTCAACCTGTGAATTTTAAAAATCCCGAAGCAATTGCAGAGCTTTCAGCTTTAAAACCTGATGTCTTAGTGGTGATTGCTTATGGATTGATTTTACCTAAAGCAGTGTTGGAAATTCCACGCTTAGGTTGTATTAATGTGCATGCCTCCTTGTTGCCTCGTTGGCGTGGTGCCTCCCCTATTCAATCTGTACTCCTTCATGGGGATACCGAATCCGGGGTTACGATTATGCAAATGGATGCAGGCATGGATACCGGTGCTATGCTTCACAAGGTTGCCTGCCCGATCACAGCATCCGAGACTGCACAAACCTTACATGACAAACTGGCACAGATTTCGGCTAGACCTTTATTACAAACCCTCGATGAATTAGCAACCCACACTGAAAAACCTGAAATTCAAAATAATGATTTGGCTACTTATGCCAGCAAAATTAACAAAGAAGATGCATGCATCAATTGGCAGGACTCAGCTGTAGAAATCGACCGAAAAATTCGTGCGTTTAATCCTTGGCCCATCGCCTATACAACCCTTGGGGAGGAAGCGTTGCGCATTCATCAAGCAACTGTCGTAAACCAATCATTCTCACAAACACCCGGTACCGTCATTCGCATCGACAAAAAAGGCATGTTGATTGCAACTGGAAACCAAAGTCTGCTGGTAGAACGAATCCAACTTCCAGGTGCTAAAGTAATCTCAATTGCCGATTGGCTAAACTCCAAAAAAGCACAAGTACATGCAGGGTTTGTGTTTTGATGAACAAGAACGAACGTCTGCACGCTTTAAAAATTTTAACACAGTTATTAACTGAGAAATCCTCTTTATCGCAACTTATGCCTGCAACAGCCGAAGTCACCCCGATGACCAAAGAGATTTGCTTCGGTTTTTGTCGTCATTATTTTCGTTTACAAGCTATCGCGGAATGCTTACTGCAAAAAAAACCGAAAGAACTGGAAATTTGGGTTGCATTACTCATAGGGCTTTATCAATTGCACTACATGCAAGCACCTGATTATGCTGTAGTCAAAGAAACAGTTTCCTTACTTGAAAAAATCAAAAAAAGCTGGGCAAAGGGTTTAGTCAATGCTGTTTTACGCAATTTCTGCCGCCAGCAAAAAGAAATTCTGGAACGCTTAAAAAAAGATACTCGATTTATTCATGGCCAACCCCAATGGTTGTTGGAACGTTTGCAAGCAGATTGGCCGGATAACTGGCAAGAAATTGCCAAAGCAAATGATATGCATCCACCCATGACCTTACGGGTAAATGGGCAAAAAAATTCAGTTACTGAATACCTTCAAATTTTAAATCAAGAAGGCATTGCAGCTGAACCTCACCCTACAGCAGCTGAAGGAATTACTTTAAGCAAACCGTGTGATGTGCACAAACTTCCAGGATTTGCAGAGGGACGAGTTTCTGTTCAAGACGCTGCAGCACAATTAGCAGCCTCTTTACTGTCTTTAGAATCTGGATTACGCCTCCTCGATGCCTGCTGCGCTCCCGGAGGAAAAACGTGTCATATTCTAGAAAAGGAACCCCATCTGTCCGCGTGCATTGGCTTAGATGTTGATGCTAAACGATTGAAGCGAGTTCAAGAAAACTTAGATCGGCTCAACTTGCATGCCGATTTAGTCGAAGGGGATGCCTTAACTCCCGCCAAGTGGTGGGATGGCCAACTATTTGATCGTATTTTATTGGATGCCCCCTGCTCTGCAACAGGAGTTATTCGACGCCACTCCGATATTAAGTTATTACGTAATAATGAAGAAATTGCTGCCATAACCAAAATTCAGCACAACATGCTGAATTGCTTATGGCCCTTGCTCGCAAAAGGTGGTTTACTTGTTTATGCTACCTGTTCAGTAATGGCTGTTGAAAATGAGCAACAAATCGCAAATTTTGTTGCAACCCATTCTGACTGTACGATAATAAGAGAACCTAGGCCATGGGGACGGGCAACAGGGCATGGTCAACAAATTTTACCCGGAGAACAAGGTATGGATGGCTTTTTCTATGCAGTTCTATTTAAGGATAAAAAATGACAATCAATTGGCCTTTGATCATCGTTCTATTCTGCTTATCCATCCCTGGCGTCGTCATTGCTATCAAACGTTTAATTTATTTTTTATTGCCGAATAATTCCGAAGAACTAAAGAACAGAATGAGTCGCTTCGCCATTTTGCAAACCTTATTTATGATCTTTATTCTCAGCTTTGCAGGCGCCGTGTTATCTCCCACGACCGGTTTACATGACGCAAGGCTTGAGGCTCTGCTGCAAGGTACAGCAGGAGTAAGTGTATTACTTCCTATTTTATTACCTACTGTTTTGTATGCCGTGGTGGGAGTAATAATTTTTTTAATTCTCTATTATGGCCTCATCGCACGCATCGTCGATAAGAACAATATGGAAACCATGACTCGTTTACGCACCGCCCTGGGGGTAGATGGCTGTGTTCTTTATGGTGGTGTAGTAGAAGAAATTATTGGCCGCTGGGGTTTAATGAACCTTGCAACCTTTTTTGCGTTACTCTTTACAAACAAATACCCTAGCTTAATCATCTGGATTTCAATTTTTATTAGCGGTTTGGTATTGGTAGTAAGCCAGCTCCCTGTGTACATCGCTTCCGGTTGTACGTCTACCAGACGTTTTATTTACTCGCTAATTATACTAAGCCTTTATCAATCATTACTTTTTGGCTATTTATTTTGGCAATGGGGACTTATTGCCGCGATATTGGCCCATATGTTGTTCCATTTAGGATGGGCAGCATTTGAAAGCGTAAAAAAATCGTAAAGCATCCCCCCCTTAATCTTACCTTAACCTTGATCTTTTATCCTACAAGGGTATGTAGTCACGTTAGGGGGTAGGATATGGCCACTTCAAGTAATGAATTTGCGGCATTGGTAAATCAACTACATAGATCACCTAACGATCATGTTTTACAACAAGCAGTGATCCAACATTTACCAAAAATGATCGCGTTAGCTCGGGATAATCCTATGGCTTTATATCACTTAGCCCATATATATCCACCCACGTCCTCTGAATACAAACAAACCATGCGGCAGGCGGCTAATTTGAAATGTACTAACGCCATGCTTGTTATGGTACAAATTTTAGGGAACTCAAATGATGCTAAGGATCTACAAACCGCGACTTATTATTTCAATATGATTAATAAATCGAATGATTCCTACATTAAAGAACAAGCTCAATTGCTTTTGGATGAATATCCTGGGCTTTTAAAAACCATACAAGAGCAAGAGAAACCTAACGTAAATTACAGTTTGTCTCGCTTCTTTCCTCAACAACGGAAACAAGAAGAACCAGTTGAGCTTGCCCAGGCTGTTGCGTGTAAAGCTTAATCATAAATGTCTTAGCCCTGGGTGAAAGCAAAGTCCGTAACCCAGGCTCTCTATACTGAAATGCCCTCAATTTACGGCCACCACGCTGGTTAGATTGAGAGAACCCCGGAATGAGCCAATGGTCCCTTCCGGCTTTCTCTGCGCTTTGCCTAAGCTACGCCGATGTTCTAAACAATCAAAAAGCGAAAATTCTTTTGGATTTCATTGAGATCAAATTGATTCAAATACAAGGAAAAACTCATCCATGCACTTAACGCAGCTAGATCCTGGAATGGAGGTGGAAGGTACACAGGATTGGATAAAATTCCCCGCTCTTTAAGTTCAGTAAGTAAAGGCAAATCATCGAGAACTAATTTTCCCGTAAACAATAAAGGAATGGAATCAACATGCTTGCGGCTGATCGCAAAACGGATGTAATTGTAAATCAATACAAATCCCTTGGCATAAGATAAATCTTTAGTAAACGGGCCACCTGTAGGCGTACTTCCTCTAAAGACACGTACAGATTGATTGTAACTGTCTTCTTCGCTTAACCCACATTCCATGAAATAATTATAAATATCGAGAAAATCTGCTCCTTGAGTCACCATGTCCAAAGCAATCACCCGATTAGTAATCTTTAACATGCGACTAGGATATGAAGAAAAAGTAACAATCTCCGTAATCACCGCCAAACCTTCCTGAATAACACTGCTGGAAGGAGACCCTTTAGAAAGAAAAAAACAATTAGGCTGCATGGAACCATTGAGGGTGGTCCCTACATGCACCCAGCCTTCATGTACTTCAAGATAACGAATATCTCGATCACTAAACATGGCTTGCTGACTCAATTTAATACTGTCTGCACCTGCAGAAGCATCGGCAATCATATCGTCACTGACCATTACGGTGACCTTACCAGGATGTTTGTCGAAAAATTGGCCTAATCGTGTTTGTAGAATTTCTTGAGCTTGTTGGGGTGTATAACGCTTTACGTCGGCTTCAGACTGTAACTGAACACTAAGCCCTGTTAAGACATCAAAGAGTAAAGTACCCATCTCAGACATACGGGGCCCGCCCGCATAGAATACATCGTTTGGACTGCCATACAATTCTGTGGCCAATTCTGAAAACGCGGGAGTACCTCGTTTGGCAAGCATCTGCGTAGCCCGACTGTATTCCTCGCACTGCCGACGTATTAAACGAGTTAAAGTAGAATATTGTCCAAGTTGGTTCTGGGTATCTCGTAAAATAATCCGGAATTCTTCTTGTTTATCATGGACATCAAAAGGTAAAGGCTTTTTGTCATAATACTCTTTATCGACAGCTGGAAGCTTTTTGCCTTTATGTTTAAAAAAATCCTTTCTTATTGATTCATCCCATTTAATACTATCAAGAATCCTGATTTTACGCTGCGCTTCCACAATACGCTGCGACAACTCCTGTACAATAAGTAACTCAGCTGATTCTGATGGCGTCATAATAAACCCCTTATGATACAGGTGGCGCGATACTTACACGTGCATCCTGGTTCTGTTCAGGCAAATCATAAAAATTACTAATATTTGCTTTCGTTAATGGTGGTGGAACTTCCAATGAGGGACCATTTCGACTACTCAAATAAAGATGTTCACCATTACTGGCATAACGACTACAGCCACAGAGCACAAGTGTTACAAAAAAAATAAAACCCAACTTTTTCACTTAAATCAACTCCAAACTCTTCATCATCTTTTCCAATGGTTCATGATGCTCTTTTGATAAACGAGTTAATGGCAATCTTAATTCATTATCCATTAACCCCATTCTGTTCGCTGCCCATTTTATTGCAATTGGATTGGTTTCAACAAACAATAATTCATATAAAGGCATTAATTGTTCGTTTAAACGTAAGCATGCCGCATGATCGCCATCTAAGGCCGAGTCGCATAATTTAGCCATTAGTTTGGCAACCACATTAGCTGCTGCTGAAATATTCCCCTTCGCACCTGCCAACATCCAGGAGGCGGCAGTAAAATCATCTCCACTATACACATCGATACTGCCTTCTGAAAGTCGCAAAATTTGTTGTAATCGTGTCATCTGTCCCGTCGCATCTTTTATTCCCACAATATTGGAAATCTTCGCAAGTCTTCCGACCGTTTCAGGTAACATATCACATGCCGTTCTCGTTGGCACATTATATAGAATAATAGGTATAGCAACCGCTTCAGCGATTTGACTATAATGCAAATATAGCCCCTCTTGTGTCGGTCTGATATAAGCAGGAGTCATAATGAGTGCGGCATGTGCACCACATTCCATTGCTTCTTTGGTTAATTGAATACAATCTCGGGTTGCATTCATACCAGTACCGGCAATAACAGGGATTCGTTCTTTAGCTTGATCCACTACTGTTTTTATAACCAGTAATTTTTCTTCATGGGATAAGGTACCTGATTCACCGGTAGACCCCGCAGCAACAATACCATGACTCCCCATTTCAATATGAAATTCGACTAACTCTCGCAAACGAGGGACATCAATCTGATCATTCTTCATGGGTGTTAATAAAGCTACTATGCTTCCTTTAAACATAAAGTCCTCTGTTTTTATTATTCTTCATAGTACTAATACTACTGGAAAATATGGGTAAGAGTAAAATTTGATATTAAAAAAAAACGTGCAATCCATAATATGGTCAATTATTTTACATAAAATGTTTTTTTTGTACTAGAATCATAGTGAAGATGAAGCAACTAGGATTTATTGTATTGAATCGTGCTCTATTAATGCAGAAATCCTGAAAACTATAAAAAGGAGTTACACTATGAAAAAAATTATCGCTCCCTTAGTTTTTGTTGGGGTATCAGCTTTTATGCTTGGGGGATGCACCAATACTCAAGTAGGTACTGCTGCAGGTGGTGCTGCCGGTGCAGGTATCGGTTATGCTGTATCTGGAGGTAGTGCACTCGGAACTGTAATTGGTGCAGGCGCTGGAGCACTAGTCGGAAATGCAATCGGTCAAAATCAAGACCGCCGTGCATACTATTACGGCCGATACTATCGCCCTTATTATTACTACTAATACAACTGAACTTCCCCCTTAACCTCCAAGGGTTAAGGGGGTTGATTTTCGTATTTGAAATCCCCTCTCCTAACACTTAACAAGAATTATTAGAATCCAGGAAGAACCAAAAGTGAACCATCATAATTATACTCGGGTAATTTGCCGTTTTTGTTCTCTCTTTAACCTTTAGGATAACAGTCCTTGATAACCTATTTTTCTATATCTAACAAAAATCTTAGGAATATAAGGCAATATCAAATTTCCATTGCTATACTTCTTAAAGAATTTTAAATAAGCCTAAATATCTGATCATTAACTCAAAATACAAGGATTGTACTCATGCGCTTAAAAAATAAAGTAGCAATAATTACAGGGGCCGCCAGCGGCATAGGTAAAGAAATCGCTCTAGTCTATGCAAAAGAAGGTGCTAAAGTTGCCATTGCAGATCTAAATCTGGAACAAGCCAATCTTGCAGCAGAAGAAATAAAATCTAAAGGTGGAGAAGCCATGGCTGTTGCCATGAATGTCACGGATGAAAACCAAGTGGATAAAGGCGTAGATGAAGTTGCTAAATACTTTGGTGGGGTTGACGTTATGGTCAGCAACGCAGGAATTCAAATCATCAGTCCTGTGGAACAACTCTCGTTTTCTGATTGGAAAAAGTTAATATCAATCCAATTGGATGGAGCCTTTTTAACAACACGAGCAGCCCTAAGACACATGTATGACTCTGGAAAAGGGGGAAGCATTATTTATATGGGTTCAGTCCATTCCAAAGAAGCCTCTAAATTAAAAGCACCTTATGTGACTGCAAAACATGGTTTGCTAGGTTTGTGTAAAGTGGTAGCCAAAGAAGGGGCCGCCCATAATGTTAGAGCGAATGTGATTTGCCCAGGATTTGTACGTACACCACTCGTCGATAAACAAATTCCTGAACAAGCTAAAGAATTAGGAATTACCGAAGAACAAGTTATTAAGAACGTAATGCTTAAATATACAGTGGATGGAGAATTCACTACCACGGATGACGTAGCACAAACCGCGTTATTTTTTGCTTCTTTTGAATCAAATGCCTTGACCGGTCAGTCGCTGATTGTTAGTCATGGATGGTTCATGGAGTAAGGCCTATGGCGCAAACAAAAAAAGTTACAACGCACCATCATGTTGCTTGTTGTTTTCAGGGTGGAGGCGCTTTAGGGGCCTATCAAGTAGGGGTTTTGCGTGCTTTGGATGAAGCAGGCTACTATCCAAGCTGGTTCGCAGGCACCTCAATCGGCGCGATTAATGCGGCAATTGCCGCAGGCAATCCACCCAAAATACGGGTTGAAAAAATGTATCAATTTTGGGAGACCATAGCTACCCCCTCTTTTCTCGAGAGTAGGCTGCTTCCCGATGATGTTGCAAGTCGAAAAATCGAACATTTTCTATCCGCCCAAACTGCATTAATTATGGGACAACCCGGATTTTTTTCCCCCCGTTTTCCCCCCCTGCTTATGGGATATTACGATACACCCGATACCATAAGTTTTTACGACACCAAGAGTTTAAGATCGACTCTGGAACAATTTATTGATTTTGATCGACTCAATAACTCCAATGAGACCCGCATAAGCCTTGGTGCCGTTGAAATTTGCTCAGGCGAAATGGTTTATTTTGATTCACAAAATACAAAAATTGGTCCTGAGCATATTATGGCCAGTGGGGCATTGCCTCCTGGTTTTCCAGCGGTTGAAATTGAAGGGAAATACTACTGGGATGGTGGAATATCCAGTAACTCTCCAGCAACGTAC
The DNA here is from genome assembly GCF_014109825.1 of Legionella sp. PC997. Taxonomy (NCBI): domain Bacteria; kingdom Pseudomonadati; phylum Pseudomonadota; class Gammaproteobacteria; order Legionellales; family Legionellaceae; genus Legionella; species Legionella sp. PC997. Next base: position 853,612 of record NZ_CP059576.1, on the reverse strand, counting down.
ATCTTATCTGTCAATCAATGCCCTCGTCATTTACTGTGTTTTGCAATTCATTTATTTGACTCCTATGGCTTATACCCAACGTCCTTGGATGCCGTAATGAAGCGTCGAAAGGATATAGAGTATTCCAGCCGTTTTGCACAAGCCGTAGAAATGTACCAACAAATACATGCATTAAAAAATACCATTCACGTGCTTTCACGTTATATTCCTGAATCGGAAAAAGGGAATCCAGAACTTAAACTGTGCATGGCCCGTGGACATCAATCTACCATTTCTTTGGTTCGCTTTTTATATGAACATGATGAGACTGAGTTTTCTTCGAAAGATTATGAATTTTCAAAAAAGAGTATCCTGGAACGCATACAAAATGGGTACAAGGATGGAAGAAAAGCTGTCAAAAAATCTCCCTGGGACCAAAAAATACCCGATACAAACGGCATTGCTGTATATGACATGTCGCCAAATAAACATTTAAAAGAGGAGTCTGAAAAATGAATGAAGCAGAGGTAATCAAACAAGCATTTGCCATGCCACTCATCAGTCCATGTTATCCTCGTGGTCCTTACCGTTTTATCAATAGGGAATTTTTAATTATTACCTATGAAACGGATATAGAGCTGCTCCGTGAAGTGGTTCCAGAACCATTAGAAGTAGTAGAACCTTTAGTTAAGTTCGAATTTATTCGCATGCCTGACTCAACAGGATTTGGGGACTATACCGAATCAGGCCAAGTTATCCCAGTCAGCTATAAAGGGAAAAAAGGAAATTATACGCATGCTATGTTTTTAGACGATCTTCCTCCTATTGCTGGCGGTCGAGAAATTTGGGGATTTCCCAAAAAGCTGGCCCAACCTAAATTGGAAGTAGTTCATGAAACGTTGTTGGGTACTTTAGAATATGGACCTTGTCGAATTGCTACAGCAACTATGGGTTATAAATACGAAGCACTGGACGTAAAAAAAGTGGCTGAATCACTCGCCACGCCCAATTACTTGCTTAAAATCATTCCTCATGTGGATGGGACTGTTCGAGTTTGTGAGCTCGTTGAATACTACCTGGAAAATGTCGTCATCAAAGGTGCATGGAAAGGACCAGCTCAATTGGAAATGAAACATCACGCCTTGGCACCAGTAGCAAACTTGCCAGTAAAACGCATAGTAAATGGAGTACATTTATTAACGGATCTCACTTTACCTTATGGTCGTGTAGTGCACGATTACCTTAAATAAAGAATACGGAAGATTCAAAAGGATTTGGAGATCGTTTAAAAATGTTAATTCTAATTGGCTATGTTGTCATATTACTTTGTGTTTTTGGGGGATTTGCTTTGGGTGGAGGCCACCTGGCTGCAGTGTTTCAACCTATTGAGTTGCTTATTATAGGTGGTGCAGCCATAGGCTCACTGATTGTTGGGAATAGTGCTGCAATATTAAAATCATTGTTGAAAGCGCTACCTAAGGTTTTTCGGGGAGAAAAATCTATTAAGGATACTTCCAGTAATTTACTAAGCCTATTATACACTCTACTGAATAAGGCACGCCAACAAGGATTAATGTCTTTAGAAACTGATATTGAAGCCCCCAAAGAAAGCGCGATTTTCAATGCCTACCCTTCAATAATGAAAAACCACCATATTATTGAATTCATTTGTGATTATTTAAGATTAATCATCACTTCAAACCTCCAACCTTTTCAGCTGGAGGCTTTAATTGATATGGAAATTGAATCGCATCATGAAGAAGAAATGATTCCTGCTAATGCCCTATCCAAACTTGCTGATGCTATGCCCGCTTTTGGTATCGTTGCGGCTGTTCTGGGTGTAGTACATACCATGGAATCTATAAACTTGCCTCCTCCAGAATTAGGAGTTCTCATTGCCCATGCGCTTGTAGGTACTTTTTTAGGTATTTTAATCGGCTATGGATTTGTTGGTCCCGTAGCCTCAGCAATGGAGCATCAGGCCAATCAGGAGCAATTGATGCTGCAGTGTATCAAAGCTACAATTTTGGCGAGTTTACACAACAATCCACCTATTATTGCCGTTGAATTTGGACGTAAAGTATTGTTTTCCGCACAACGCCCCTCCTTTACCCAACTCAATGAAGAAATCAAAAATTTTAAGCCGGCAGCATCCTCATCCAATTCAGAGGAAAGTTCTTCTGCAGAACCCACTCCGGGCTAATGAGGTTAGAACATGAATGACAGCAATAAAGGAAAATCTAGCACAGCCCCTATAATTCGAAAGGTAAAAAAAAATCAACATAAGCATCACGGAGGATCGTGGAAAATTGCTTTTGCTGATTTTGTAACCGCAATGATGGCCTTCTTCTTGTTAATGTGGTTGATTGCTTCTCTAAATAAAGCGCAAAAAGACGGTATTTCCGAGTACTTTAAACAACCACTGAAAATCACTTTTTTTGGTGGAGAGAACGTGGGTAATCAGCAACTTAATCTTAAAGGGGGCGGACCTAAAGTAAAAGATACTAATGGTCAGGTTTCAACCACAGATCACCCCTCTGCTCCGAATAAAAAAGCCCAAGATATTCAAATAATTCAATCCACCGAATCTGAAACCCAAAAACTTGAAGAGTTAAAGTCAAAAATTAATTTAAGCATCAAAGAAGATCCTTCTCTTGCTGGTTTAAAAAATCAATTAATTATGGAAGTCGTAAAAAATGGCTTGCGCATTCAATTAATCGATAATCAAAATAAACCTATGTTTGATGTGGGTTCAGATAAACTAAATCCAGGCATGGAGCATGTCTTTATTCAAATCGCAAAACTACTGAATAACGTCCCCAATAAAATTACCATTGAAGGGCACACCGATGCCCATCCCTACCACAATCCTGATGAATTAGAATACACTAACTGGGAATTGTCAGCCCAAAGAGCCAATGCCGCCCGACGCGCGTTGGTTAAAGCAGGTTTCAATCCTGATAGAGTTTTACGTGTGTCAGGATTTTCATCCACTGTGCCTCTTAATTTAAAAGATCCCTACAGTCCTGAAAACAGACGCATTAGCATTATTGTCATGAAAAAAAGTGCCGAAAAGAAAGTGATAAAGAATAAGTAAACCCTTGGCGCCAGATAAAAGAAGTGAAACCGAAGATCCGGGCTCCGCTTTGCTGAACCCGGGTCATGAATAGATTTAGCCAACAGACGCGTTCAACATCCAGCGTGCTTTTTCATGGGCCCCAATACGCTCACTGAGCAACGCAACGGTCCCTTCATCATCATGTTCCTGTGCGAGTTTCACTGCGGCGTTTAAATCTTTGACCAAACTTCCATGATCTTGAGCCAGCTCACTTACCATGTGATTCGCATCAATATTCGAGTCACCGTCTTTAATTGTTTTTAATTGATTCAATGCTGTAAAAGTAGCTGGGGCTTTATGTCCTAGAATTAAAATTCGCTCTGCAATTTCATCCACCGCCTCTGCCAATGCCTTATATTGCATTTCAAATAATTCATGCAAACTTTTAAACTGCGCTCCCTTAACATGCCAGTGATAATTTTGAGTTTTAAGATACAAAGCATAGGTATCTGCTAAAACCACTTCCAACTTTTTAATCATTGCTCCCATCATGGCTCCTGACTTTATTATTTCTTCCTCATTTTGGATGATACACGGTAAAAATTCCATTATTTTCAAATAAAAAAAACCCGCCATAAAGGCGGGTTTTCAAAGGATAGAAATGGAGAGAGGCTTACATCATGCCGCCCATGCCTCCCATACCACCCATTCCACCCATGCCGCCCATATCAGCAGCACCTTCATCTTTCTTCGGTAAATCAGCAACCATACACTCAGTAGTCAACATCAAACTTGCTACAGAAGCAGCATTTTGTAGTGCCATACGAGTTACTTTAGTTGGATCTAAAATACCCATGTCAACCATGTCACCAAAATCACCAGTCGCAGCATTGAAACCATAGTTGTCTTTGTTTTCAGCTACTTTGTTTACAACTACTGAAGCTTCATAACCAGCGTTTGATACGATCTGGCGCATAGGTGCTTCAATAGCACGACGTAGGATGTTGATACCCATGTTTTGATCGTCATTGTCGCCTTTTAAAGAATCCAGAGCTTTTTGTGCACGGATTAAAGCAACACCACCACCCGCTACGATACCTTCTTCTACAGCAGCACGAGTAGCGTGTAATGCATCTTCAACACGAGCTTTCTTCTCTTTCATTTCTACTTCAGTAGCAGCACCAACTTTGATAACCGCAACACCGCCAGAAAGTTTAGCAACACGCTCTTGTAATTTCTCACGATCGTAATCAGAAGTAGTTTCTTCGATTTGAGCACGAATTTGAGCGATACGCGCATTGATTTCAGCCGCTTTACCTTCGCCATCAATAATCGTAGTATTTTCTTTGGTTACTACGACACGTTTTGCAGTACCTAAATCTTCCAAAGTAGCAGCTTCTAAGCTCTTACCAATTTCTTCAGAAATTACTTCACCATGAGTCAGAATTGCGATGTCTTGCAACATTGCTTTGCGACGATCACCAAAACCAGGAGCTTTAACAGCACATACTTTAACAATACCACGCATGTTGTTAACTACTAGAGTAGCTAAGGCTTCGCCTTCAACATCTTCAGCAATGATCAACAATGGACGACCTGATTTAGCAACGCCTTCCAATACAGACAACATGTCACGAATACTGGAGATTTTCTTGTCAACCAACAGAATGAATGGATGCTCAAGTTCACAAGTCATGTTTTGTTGATTGTTGATGAAGTATGGAGAAATATAACCACGATCAAACTGCATTCCTTCAACAACAGATAATTCATTTTCAAGGCTGTTACCGTCTTCAACAGTAATAACACCCTCTTTACCAACTTTATCCATTGCACTCGCGATGATAGCGCCAATTGCTTCATCAGAGTTAGCAGAAATGGTACCTACTTGGGCAATTGCTTTGTTGTCTTTGCAAGGTTTAGACATTGCTTGCAATTTTTTAGTAATTGCTGTAACTGCTTTGTCAATTCCGCGCTTCAAATCCATAGGATTCATGCCAGCAGCAATTGCTTTATAACCTTCAACCACAATCGAACGAGCCAATACAGTAGCGGTAGTAGTACCGTCTCCAGCAGTATCAGAAGTTTTAGAAGCAACTTCTTTAACCATTTGCGCGCCCATGTTCATGAAGCGTTGGTCGAATTCGATTTCTTTAGCAACAGATACACCGTCTTTAGTAACAGTTGGAGCACCATAAGCTTTTTCTAATACCACATTACGACCACGTGGGCCCATTGTTACTTGCACTGCATCAGCTAATGCATTAACACCAGCGAGCATTTGTAAACGCGCATCGTCACCAAAACGTAATTCTTTAGCCATTATCTCTCTCTCCTAATGAATCGATTACTTCTCAATTACACCCATGATGTCGTCTTCACGCATCACAACCAGTTCTTTACCGTCGATTTTCACTTCGGTCCCTGAGTATTTGCCGAACAGGACAACATCACCCACTTTTACTGCCAACGCACGGACATCACCGTTGTCCAGGATTTTACCAGCACCAACAGCAATGATTTCACCACGCATTGGTTTTTCAGTGGCGCTATCTGGAATAACAATACCACCAGCTGTAGTACGTTCTTCTTCCAGACGACGAACAACAACTCGATCGTGTAAAGGACGAATTTTCATGCTTCTATCTCCTGATTAATTAAACTTAAAAGTCAATTTGTAATGTCACTGACAGTCATATGGGGACAAGTAAATAAGTTTCAAGGGTTAAAATAAAAAAATTTTAGTATTTATTTTTATTCACACTACGGGATGTTCTGATATAGTAACCTATATATCTATTTTAAGCTCCGAATTATAAAGGTTTTCAGATGAGAAAATGGTTTTTATTGTTATTTTGCTGCATAACTACATTTGCTCTCCATGCAAACCCACTTCCGGCTGCTGAAGTATTTCATGTGAATGCAAACAAGATTGATCCTAATACATTTGCAATAAATTTCCAGATCAAACCCCATTATTTTCTTTATAGCGATCGCATTAAATTAACAACGGAAAAAAATGGCACAGTTCATTTAGGAACCCTGCGTTTCCCCCCCCCGGAGAAAAAAATAGATAAATTAGGACATGAGTTTTCTGTCTATCGGAATCAAGTCACTATTCCCGTTGGAATTTTAGGGAATAAGCCAGGAGATGCCTTAATTGATTTACATTATCAGGGATGTTCTGATGATGGTTTTTGTTATGCTCCGGAAACTAAGAAAATTCAATTGTCCATAGATAATGATTTGGCTTTAGCACACGTGAATTTGGAGCCACTCCCAGATATTGTGCCCGAAGTTACTGAAGAATCACAAAATGATGGGGTGACCAAAATCTTTTTGAGCCACAATTGGTTCCTAATTCTCTTCTCTTTTTATGGATTTGGTTTACTTTTATCATTCACACCATGCATTCTACCTATGGTTCCGGTTTTATCAGGAATTATTGTAGGTCATGGTAAAGAAATTACCACAAGAAAAGCATTTTTTCTTTCGCTAAGCTACGTACTTAGCATGTCGATTACCTATTCAATCATTGGGGCTGTAGTGGCTTTGCTAGGAGCCAACTTGCAAATTAGCATGCAATCACCTTGGGCTTTGGGAGTATTTAGCCTGATTTTTGTTCTGCTGGCTTTATCCATGTTTGGATTTTATGAATTTAAGCTACCCCATTCTTGGCAAGCGAAAATACACGGCTCCAGTAATCAAAGGGGCGGGCACTATATTGGGGCCGCAATTATGGGGTGTTTATCCACTCTGATTCTCTCGCCTTGTGTAACTGCGCCACTGATTGGAGTATTAACCTATATTGCTCAAACCGGGAATGTTCTTCTAGGATGTCTGACTTTATTTGTCTTAAGTTTGGGAATGGGCACTCCACTTCTTCTCATTGGGACTTCTGCTGGCAGATGGTTACCTGAAACTGGCGACTGGATGAATACCATCAAATCCCTATTTGGCATTATTTTTATTGCCGTTGCCATTACCCTCATCGCTCGAATAGCTCCCCCATTGATCAGCATGCTCCTTTGGGCAAGCTTACTCATTTTTTCAGGGATTTACAGTGGTGCCCTCACCTATTCTGTGACTCATCGCGAAAAATTTAATCAGGGTATAGGGCTCATTCTCCTCGTCTATGGGTTCTTGATTTTAGTGGGTGCCAGTATGGGTGCCACAAATCCATTACAACCTTTAACCATACAATCCGCGATCGCTGCCCCCATTAAACTACAGCAGGATCAGAGCTTGACCACGATAAAACAAGCAATAGCGGATGCCTATGGCAAACCCGTGATGCTGGATTTTTATGCGGATTGGTGCACTTCATGTAAAGTAATGGAAACAACTACATTCAAAGATCCTCAGGTGCAAAAAGAATTAACTCGCTTTACGGTAATAAAAATAGATGTCACCGCAAACAATGCCGAAAATAAAGCTCTACTCAACCACTTTCATGTGGTAGCACCTCCAACTTTTATTTTTTTAGATGCCAAAGGTAAAGAGCTTAATAGTCTTACAGTGGTGGGTGAAGTTTCAGCAAATAAGTTTTTAAACATCTTAAATCAAATAGAATAATCCTAAGGATTACCTTAATCTCTTTGAAGATAACAATGCATTTTTTCATAATTATTCAGCTTTAAAGTGGATTATTCCTGTCACAGCTGCTCAACAGACGCTAGTAATTCCGCAAATCTTCCCAAAATTAACGATGCTCATAAATAACACATTTACAAATATAAATGGATACTGTGATTATTGTTTTACTTAAGTGATTTTAAGTTGACCGTCTTTTTTTATGGACTATAGTTATATAGGCAATAAGAAACCTGAGGGGCGGAATTCCGTCTAAGGAACAGATTATGGATAATCAACTGATTGTAAAAAAAGAAGTTTCTGCAGCAATTCCTTCAAAATATGGGGATTTTGAGCTTTCACTCTTTACTACAAATCAAGATGATAAAGAGCATCTATTACTCACCTATGGTGCAGTACATAACGAAGATAATATTTTAGTTCGAATTCATTCCGAATGTATGACAGGCGATATTTTAGGCTCCTTACGCTGTGATTGTGGTGAGCAATTACAATTGAGTATGAGTCAAATTGCTATTGAAGGTCGGGGAATTATTATTTACCTTCGCCAAGAAGGACGGGGAATTGGATTAATCGATAAATTACGCACTTATAACTTACAAGATCAAGGTAAGGATACAGTGGATGCGAATTTAGCATTAGGTCATGGAGGAGATGAGCGTTCTTATGAAGTGGCCGCTCAAATTTTAAAAGAATTACAAATCAAATCGCTTCGTTTGCTTACTAATAATCCTAAAAAAATTGAAGCGCTCAATCAGTATCAATTAAATGTCACCTCAAGAGTCCCTATCAAAGGTTCTATACACCATCATAATGCATTTTATCTGTTGACTAAAACCCAAAAAATGAACCATGTTTTTGAAGAGGAAGATCTTAAAGAGTTATATGAAAAATGTTCTTCTTTCTTTAAAAAGAAAAAACCTTTAGTCACCTTGGCTTATGCACAAAGCTTGGATGGCTCCATTTCATTTCACCGCAAAAAAAGACTCATGTTGAGCTCTCAAGAATCTCTAGTAATGACGCACAAATTGCGCTCTGAAAATGATGCCATTTTGGTTGGAGTGGGAACCATTATTGCAGATGATCCTCTTCTAACCGTACGACATTATAAAGGGAATAATCCACAAGTTGTTATATTAGACAGTAAACTGCGCATTCCTTTAACTGCACGGGTTTTGAAAAACTCAAAACCTCCTATAATTTTCACTACCGATCAAGCGGATCCGGAAAAACAAAAATTACTCACTGAAATGAATGCGACGGTCGTGCAAGTTGGTGCAACAAGTGAAGGTCGAACAGATTTAAACCAAACTTTAGAAAAGTTATTTACTTTGGGTATTAAGACAGTAATGGTGGAAGGCGGAAGAGGCATTATCACCAATTTTCTTAATGAAAACCATGTCGACAAAGTAATTATAACGGTAGCTCCCATTTTCGTTGGCGGAGTTTCGGTGTTATCGAAAGAAATAAAGGAACACGTAGGCTTTCCTCAACTAAAAAACGTACTTCAATATAAACTCGGCAAGGATATTATTATCATGGCTGATATAGAAAGGAATCTACATTGAAAAACCATGTATTGTATTTTAATAAACCTAACCAAGTTTCTGTCCTGGAAGAATCCATTCCCAGGCCAAAAACAGATGAAGTGTTAGTGCAAAATGTCTTGTCAGGCATCAGTGCAGGGACGGAAATGCTTTTTTATCGCGGTTTAATGCCCACCGACCTCTGCATTGATGCAAGCATTCCCTCGCTTAGGCACAAACTGAATTATCCATTTAAATATGGTTATTGTTCTGTGGGGAAAGTCATTGAGACAGGCAATAAAAAATTAAACCACTTATTAAATAAATGGGTTTTCGTCTTCAATCCGCATGAAAGTTATTTTTGCGCAAAGGAACAACATCTAATCCTTTTACCCGAGCATATATCGCCCTATGATGCTTTATTCCTACCCAATATGGAAACAGCAATCAACTTAGTATTAGATGGCTCTCCTTTGATTGGAGAAAATGTTCTCATTTTAGGGCTGGGTGTGGTAGGCATTCTTACTACTGCCTTACTGCAACAATTCCCCTTAACTACCCTTATAGGAATTGATTTATATGAAAAAAGAAGAACCTTATGTAAGGAGTTAGGGGCAGAATATGTTTTTGATGCCACACATCCAGATCTTAAGTTGCAATTTAATCAATACCTGGAACAGTCAAAACAGAACACGATAGATCTTATTTATGAATTGACCGGTAATCCGGATGCGCTCAATACTGCCATTGAGTTTGCAGCTTTTGAGGGACGCATCGTTCTAGGGTCGTGGTATGGCAGAAAATCATGTTCTATTGATTTAGGAGGTAAATTTCATCGAAATCGAATTAAAGTCATCGCCAGTCAAGTCAGTACCATTGCTTCTGAACTTCAAGGCAGATGGACTAAAGAGCGACGCATCGAAGTTGCATTTAACATGTTGGAAAAAATAAAACCGTCTCGTTTTATTTCGCATAACATTCATATTACGGAGGCAGATGCAGCGTATCAATTATTGGCTTCTAATCCAAAGGATACTTTATTTATCACTTTAACTTATGAGGTGTAAAAATGCATTGTCTAATGTTACGAAAAAATTTCATTGCCCAACATTTTTTAATCGGGAAAGATTTTGGGGCAGAAAATGAGAGACATTCTCACCATTATAGTTTCGAACTCGAAATTGAGGATACAAAACTGGATCAATACAATTTCCTGATTGATATTGTTGAAGTAAAAGCACGTATTGACCAATTAATATCCTATTTCCAGGATAAAACATTAAATGAGCTCCCTGAGTTTAAGAATCAAAATCCGAGTCTTGAATTGTTTTCTAAAATTCTCTGGCAAAAATTTAATCATCATTTTGAACTCCCAACGAGCAGCCAAATTACGGTGCGATTATGGGAAGATGAGATTGCTCAAGCCAGCTATCGAGAAGCAAAATGCGCGTAGGATTAATTGTATATGGGTCCCTAAATACCACTACGGGTGGCTATATTTATGACCATAAGTTAGTTGAATATCTACGTGCACAAGGAGTAATCGTTAAGGTTTTCTCCCAACAGCCAAAAGGTTTTTGGGGATTACTTAGCAATAATTTTTCAAAAAAACTCCTCAACGAAGTGATTGAGTTTTCTCCTGATGTTCTTCTAGAAGATGAAATGAATTTTAGTTCATTATTTATTTTGAATAACAAGCTAAAACAAATAAGGGATTTTCCGATTATAAGTATTGTGCATTTGTTACAAGCGAATGCATTACACCATTTTTGGACAAAATGGATAACCAAAAAAATCGAGCGTCTATACCTTAAGTCAGTCGATGGTTTTATTTTCAATAGTATTTCTACAGAACAATCCATCTACAAAATTATTGGAGCCCATCAAAATTCATTGATTGCTTACCCTGGTAAAGATCGACTGCAATTGGATATTAAAAAAAATAACATTAAATTTAAGTGTCAAAATAACAAATTCATGATTATTTTTGTTGGCAATTTATTATATAACAAGGGGCTGCATCTACTCCTTCAGGCCTTATCCGAAATAGATCACGACTTATGGCAATTATCCATCGTTGGTGATTTTAATTTTGATTTTAAGTATACCCAAAAAATCTTCACGATGATTCGCACCTTAAAACTAGAAGCAAATATCAAAATTCATGGCTTACTGGATATTGAACACTTGAAAAAGGAACTGCTCTCACAGCATGTATTGATTGTTCCTTCCTATTTTGAGAGTTATGGAATTGTTTATACCGAAGCAATGGGAGCAGGTATCCCCGTTATCGCAAGTAACACTGGAGGGGTTCCGGAAATTGTCCATGATAGGATTAATGGATTCTTGATCGAACCCGGAGATAGCACTATGCTTCGAGATTACATTATCAAATTAATTAAAGATCGAGACATGTTAATGGAAATGAGTATTTCTTCTCTTTCCACCTACGAGAACTTTCCTTCATGGAATGAAACCATGGCTAATGTGTATGCCTTTTTAAATCAAAATAAAAATCAAGTAAGTTCCATCAAAAAATGATTTAAATCAAAGAATCCTGTCGACAATAAGATGCATTAAGAGGTATAATTCGTTCACTTTTTTTACAGTTAGAGTTTTATGAATCATAAAGTAGGTTTTGTTAGCCTGGGTTGTCCCAAAGCATTAGTCGATTCAGAACGTATCATTACCCAACTGCGTGCACAAGGATATGAATTAGTATCCAGTTATCAAGATGCAGGAGTGGTAGTAATTAATACCTGTGGGTTTATTGATAGTGCGGTCAAAGAATCATTGGATACCATAAAAGAAGCAATGGCAGAAAATGGACGTGTTATTGTCACCGGTTGCTTAGGCGCTAAAGCGGAAATTATTAAAGAAGCTTGCCCTGATGTTTTGCACATTAGCGGTGCGCATGCCTATGAAGAAGTAATTAATGCAGTTCACCAGCATTTACCTCCGCCGGTGGATCCATTTACACAACTTATTCCGCCACAAGGGATTAAATTAACCCCCCGCCATTATGCTTACTTGAAAATATCTGAGGGATGCAATCAAAAATGTACCTTTTGCATTATCCCTACAATGCGTGGAAAGTTACAAAGTTACCCCATGGCCCAGGTTTTAACTGAAGCCCAAAAATTAAAAGATGCAGGGGTTAACGAAATTTTGGTGATTTCTCAGGATACTAGCGCCTATGGGGTAGATACACGCTATCAACCTGTCAGCTGGAAAAACAAAACAGTTAACACACGTTTTTATGATTTATGCGAACAATTAGGCGAGCTGGGTATTTGGGTTCGCCTGCATTATGTTTATCCTTATCCGCATGTAGATGAGATTATCCCTTTAATGCGTGATGGATTGATTCTCCCCTATTTGGATATTCCATTACAACATGCTAATTCACGGATACTCAAAGCAATGAAACGTCCTGCAAGCAGTGAAAACACTTTATTACGCATTGCTTCTTGGCGAGAAATTTGTCCAGATATCACTCTCCGCTCGACCTTTATCGTGGGTTTTCCTGGGGAAACAGAAGAGGAGTTTGAAGAACTACTCGACTTTCTTGAGGAAGCACAGTTGGATAGAGTAGGTTGTTTCAAATACTCTCCGGTGGAAGGAGCCAAGGCCAATGAATTAAGCGATCCAGTACCCGAAGAAATTAAAGAGGAACGTTATCATCGTTTTATGCAATTACAAGCAGAAATTAGTCGCAATAAACTGGAAAATAAAATAGGTAGCATCCAAACCGTCTTAATTGATGAGGTAGGTCAGGAACAAATTATCGCACGCAGCCAAAGTGATGCTCCGGAAATTGACGGTCTTGTTATCCTACCACCTACTCCGGGTATTAAAGCGGGCTCTTTTGCCGAGGTAGTTATCACAGATAGTGATGATTACGACCTTTATGCCGAATTCAACCACTAGCTTGAAGTAACCAGAGTGAAGGCGCAGCTATAACCTAGATTACTAATGCGAATCTCTCCTTTAATCACCGGGGTTCGCAGCGCGCCAACAGGCTACAGAGTGCGATTATAAATTTCTTTACACATTGCTAATATTTCATCCTGCAGGCTTTGGTCCTTTACACTGCCGGGACGCAGCAAATTTTGGTGCAGTAATTGATGGTGTTTCTTATATGCTTTTTTAAAGAAAGTGTACTGCTCTTTACTTAACGCACCTATTAAAAACAAATGATGTAATTGACTTAATGTATTAGTGTATCGAGCTGAAGAAGGCTCTCCTAGATGGAGTATTAAAAACTGAACTAAAAATTCCAGGTCCAACAAACCACCCGAAATAGCATTCCTATCTTGATGCTGTTCCATTTTGGATCTCATCGCCAATACATCATGCAGCAAAGTAGGCCTATCGCGTGCTAACAATAATACCGATTTTTTCAATTGCAGAAATGTATTCCTGATCCGGGTATTTCCTGTCAGAACACGCGCTTTTAGTAACGCCTGATGTTCCCATGTCCAAGCCTGATTTTTTTGATATGCCACAAAAGCATCAACGTGACTTACTAACAACCCCGCTGCACCAGAAGGTCTAAGACGTGTATCTACTGTATAAAGTACTCCAGACTGAGAACGTGTTGTTAGCATATGCAAAATTTTTTGAGTTAAACGAGTAATCAATCCCTCTTCTGCGGGTTTCGCTGAATGTAAAAAAACCAAATCCAAATCTGAAGCATAATTCATTTCACGACTTCCCAGCTTACCATACGCAATAATTACAAAATGTGATTTGGCTTGTTCCATCTCCGGATATCGTAAATCCAATTGTTCGCTTGCGATCACTAAAACCTGATTTACAATAACTTGTGCTACATCAGACAAAAATTGACCAATACGTACTGCATTACAAAAACCATATAGTTCAGCACGTGCAGCCATTAACCAATTGGTAAGTTTAAATTGGCGCAATAATTCCTCTTGCACTTCCACATCAGGATGATGAGCTAGTTTTTCTATCAATAGCCTTTGCAATTGATGCAAGGATTGAGGACGCCATTCTTGTCCTTGATCCAACAATACTTCCAACAAAAAGGGTTGGTTCACTAATAAAGAAGTGATAAACGGACTTTGGGCAAACCAAAACAACAATTCAGTTAAAACCTGAGGATTCTCGGTTAATAAAGCAAGATACGCACTACGACCAACAATATTTTCCAACAGGTGCATAACTTGTAATAAAACTTCATCCGTTTTTTCAACCTGAGTGAGTTCAGCAAGTAACATCACCATGAATCGGTCCAGACGCATGCGTGCGCCTTGGGTTAACCGACGGCAACGAGGACTATGACGAAAAGAATGGATCATTTGATAACAATGCGTCGCATCTTCAAAACCTAAGCTGGTTAACAAGTTAATTGCCATACTGGTTTCAACATGTCCTTGCCAAAGGCTGGATAATTGATTGGCTAAGAGTCTTTTCTCATCTTCATAATCTTTAACTTTACCAAGTACTGAATGGAATGCGTAACTTATAATACGCTGATATTTATGTAATTTATTAATTAAATCGTCCCAAGAAAGATATCCCATAGCGAGAGTAATTTGCTTTTGTTTCACCCGATCTTCGGGCAATGAATGAGTCTGCTGATCATTTAAACTTTGGAGGGTATTTTCGAGTTTTCGTAAAAAAAGATACGCTTGTTTTAAAGCGTCAGTATGGGGTAATAATTTTTCGTGCTTTAAAACAGCAAGTGCAGTCAAAGCATTTTGCTCTTGTAATTGCGGCAAACGACCACCCCGTATTAACTGAAAATTCTGGATAACAAACTCTACTTCCCTAATGCCACCTCGACCCCGTTTTATATCATCCAAACGTGGATTTAATTGAACTTCCCGCTCGATCATAGCCTTCATACTACGCAACGATTCAATAACGCTAAAATCCACATAGCGGCGATATACAAAAGGAACAATTAAACGCTGAAACCAGGGGACCTCATCTACGTTCTCAGTAATTACCCGAGTCTTAACCATAGCATATCGTTCCCAATCACGCCCTTGCTCTTGGTAATAAGTTTCCATTGCAGCCAAGCTTGAAACCAGGGGTCCACTGTCTCCATTGGGGCGTAATCTTAAATCGACCCGAAACACGAATCCATCTGCAGTTACATTTTGTAATGTTTGCACCAGTTGCTGAACCAATCGGCTAAAATAATGCTGATTATCAATATGCTCCTCACCATCGGTTTCTCCGACCATAGTATATGCGAAAATAAGATCCACATCAGAAGAATAATTTAACTCTCTTCCTCCCAGCTTTCCCATTGCCAGCGTGTATAACTCGACTTCATCTCCGGCATTATCCCGCGGAATACCATAACGTCCGGACAACTCGTGTTTGCAATAATCTATTGCGTGCAAAATAAGTGCATCGGCGCAATCAGACCAGGCGCAGAGAATTTGCTCTGTGTTTGCAATACCGGATAGTTCTAGAAGAAGTAAGCGTAAAAAATGAGTATTACGAAATTGACGCAAGGCTCGTAAATAAGAGGATTGCGGCTGTTGGAATGATATATTTTTTAAAGCATGAAAGTAGTCTTCACGTGACAGCAAAGAACAGCATTCATCTTCCATAAGTAATATTTTTAATAATTGAATCTGCCTTGATGCATAATCACTAATAAGAAGTAACTTAATGGCAATTTCACGCAAAGGATGGTGCAAATCTGAGAGATGTTTTTCAATGAACCATGCTTTTGCTTGCAATAACTCAGGAATTTCTATTTGCATAAATTTCTTATATTTCATTCCCAAAATTAATACTCTCGTTATAATATAACCTATAAAAATCAATAACAATTCATAGATTCAAAATGATTCGATTAATACTGATTGCATTTATTTGTTCTACTTCCTCGCTCTTTGCTCTGGGTGAACCTTTAAATGTAGGTATTGAGAGCTTTGATCCCCCATTTGTGATGCAAGGATCTCATAATGAAGCCTATGGTTTCGACGTTGATATGATGAATAGTCTATGCCAAATCATGAACCGGAAATGTGCCTTTCATGTGATGCGTTTTGCTCAATTAATCGATGCAGTTGCCAGCAAAAAATTAGATGTCGCAGTCAGTTCGATAACGATTACTCAGGATCGCGCTAAAATAGTCAATTTCAGTTTACCTTATTTACTCAGTTATTCGCGATTTTTAGAAAGAAAGTCTATTTCCAAAGAACCTTTTAATCTCGATTTGTTAAATACTAAAACCATAGGGCTCGAATCGGGGACCGTATTTTTAGACCAACTTTTAGAGATGGGGGTTAAAAATCCCAATATTAAGGAATATCCTGGCATTGAAGACCAATTATCAGCATTAGGCAGGGGCGATGTAGATATTATTTTGCTGGATAATGCAACGGCTGTTTATTGGGCATCGAATTCTGCAGATTCATTTAAATTAATAGGCCCACCCTACATGTACGGTCATGGCTATGGAATAGCCATCAATCCTGCTGATCCAGATTTATTAACCCAAATAAATCAAGCCCTCGTCCAATTTCAAAATTCTAAGGACTTTAAATTAAATTATGATAAATACCTTTTTGAATTTTAAGTGCACCGGAGAATGGGTATAATCTGAGAGGTTTAGTTCTTATGAAAGCCTGGATTAGATCCTGTGCTCTTTTTCCAGGCCTTGTTGGAAAATATTATTAATGTAACGTTTGTCCTTGAGTAAGACAACGTGTAATCACTTGTCGCGTTACAAAATCGCCCTGACTTAGTCCATACATTGAATTAAAATGCTTTGCTAAAGTAACGACCCAGGCGGATAAACGGAAACTCATTTTTTTTTCCGTTTGATCGACCACAATTTCAAAAAGACCTAATGAGTCACTTTCACGTTCACTCGCATATTCCTCCATAATCACACGGGCTGCTTGTAAATCTCTGTCTCTGGTAGGCCAGTTTTGATTCATATTATCCTCCCTAAAAAGCATGATTAGGTCTCTGTAATCTTGCATTATCTGAGATAATTTTCAAAAATTACAAGAGCAGAAATAGAAACATATTGTCTCATATTTTGACCAAATTTTCAAGCTGCAACGAGCCTTGCATCGGGTTGTTTAATTCACTAAAGACAATAAAATCCAACCCTCTTGATACAACATCGTAGAATGTTTTCTTAAGACAGCATATGATATAATACTTACCCAAATTAAAAAAACTACTCCTATGACTTATCATATCTTACCCTCGATTTTATCTGCGGATCTCATGTGTTTGGGCAATGAAGTAGAATCTGTAATGAATGCGGGAGCAGATTTTATTCATTTTGATGTCATGGATAATCATTATGTACCCAATCTAACATTTGGACCTGCCTTCTGTGAGGCGTTTCGCAAGCGTTTTCCGCAACTCCCCATTGATGTTCATCTGATGGTTGAACCTGTTGATGCTCTCATTGAATCGTTTGCAAATGCAGGCGCAAAAAGAATTAGTATTCATCCAGATGCCACCATACACCTTGATCGCAGTTTGAACCTTATAAAAGATTTAGGATGTGAAGCAGGTCTTGTATTAAATCCAGCTACACCCATTGAAATCTTGACCTGGTGTGCCTATAAATTAGACTTTGTCCTGATCATGACCGTAAATCCAGGCTTTGGGGGACAAAAAATGATAACTGAAATTATTGATAAAATCCCACAAATCCGGAAACTCTATCCTCAACTTGATCTGTGTGTCGATGGGGGAGTAAACATTGATAATATTGCTACTTTGGCGCGCGCGGGTGCAAACCAATTTGTAGCCGGTGCTGCAGTTTTCAAGAGCAAAAATTATAAAGAAACAATTGATGCCATGCGAAAACAATTAGCAAATATTCAAGAAATTAATTAAGACAGTTATGAAAAAAATTATTTTACTCCTATGTGGATTTTTTAGCTCTCAGGTTTGCCTTGCCCTCTCAGGGGAAGCCTATATGCAACGTTTCAATACCTATTTATCCTTCACCCAAAATCTTCCAAGCACAGCCACACCCAGCGCAACCTTTTTGGATTTTATTAGTGGTACAACTCCTTTATCCACAAAATTGCGTGAAAAGTGGCTGTATGAATTGGCTAAGAATAGAGATTGGATCCACTTTAGCCAATATTATCAACCCTCTAATGATTTGAATCTTGTTTGTTATGAACAAATTGCAAAATACAATACGGGTAAAGAACAAGAAGCCCTGAAAGAATCTATCCCTTTATGGCTGAGCGGTGATTCAAGACCCCCTTCTTGCAACAGTTTGTTTGATATTCTTCTTAAAGATAATAACTTTGATCAAAATTTAATTACCCAACGAATTGATTTGGCTTTAGATCAACGCAATATTCAATTAGCACGATATCTATTAAAACAATATAAAACACCTCATTTAGCTGAGTTAAATAATTTAAATGCCGTTTATCAAAATCCAGAGAACATTATTAAGTTACCTCCAGGTGGATTAAATAGCAGCATCTATCTTTATGGCCTTAAGCGTATGGTTTCAATTAATATGAATAAAGCGCTTAAATTATGGCAACAAAGTAAAACTCAAAAAATGCTAAGTTCTGCGCAGAACCAAGCATTTTTAGCCCATATTGCACTTTATAAGGCCATGAGAAATCATGAAGATGCCTTGCAATGGTTTACCAAAGTGAAACCAGAATACTACAATGATGTATTATTGGATTGGCAAATACGTTTTGCTTTAAAACGAAAAAACTGGCCTCAAGTCGCTGAATTAATTAATGATTCCAAACGGAAAAGTGAACCCTGTTGGCAGTACTGGTTAGCACGCTCCTTAGAAGAACAAGGAAAAAAAGTAGAGGCGCGAACTCTCTATGAGCCTTTAGCCAAAAACAGACAGTATTATGGTTTTCTAGCCAGTCTTCATCTTAATAAGAAACCTAGTTTTACCAATGAAACTCCGACCACAAACTTGGAGGTTTTGAAACCCTATCAGGCCTTTATAGATCAAATCGAAATGCTCTATACCAGCAAGCAAACGCTTCAAGCATCACGTTTGCTCAATGATTTCATTAGTGAATTACCTAAAGATGAGGCGAGTGCCTTGGTCTACTGGATCGATCAAAAACTCGAATGGCATGGTAAATCGGTCTATTTGAGCAATAACGAAACCTTAAATAACCAACTTTCGTTAAGGTTTCCGTTGGCTTATAAAAACAGCGTTTCGCTTTATTCTAAAAAATATGCGGTTGCACCGGAATTTATTTACGCAATTATTCGGCAGGAAAGTGGTTTTAGGGATGATGCAACTTCTTCGGTAGGTGCTCGAGGTCTAATGCAAGTCATGCCTTATACGGCGAGAGTGGTCTCAAAAGCTGACAAGATTCCTTATAATGATCAAAAGCAGTTGTTTCTATCTCAAAAGAATATCAATATTGGTGTAGCTTATTTAAAACAGCTTGCAAAGCGATTCGGTAATCACCCCATCCTCATGGCTGCAGCCTATAATGCAGGACCAAAACAAGTTGTTTATTGGTTAAAAACCCATCCTCCTAAAGAGATTGATGTTTGGATAGAGACCTTACCTTGGCAAGAAACGCGAAATTATTTAAAGAATATCATGGCGTTCTATATTGTTTATCAGTATCGCTTGGGCCAAAAACCTAATCTTGAGAATTTCCTAGAACCCTTATAACTGTCCACGCCCGGCTCCATAAAACAGGAACCGGGAGAACTAACAGATGCTCAGTATCTCAAATCACGTGTCGTTCGCCCCCGAAACGGAACTATTATTCAACATTTTGATCTATAATTATACAATATTAAGCAAAGAAGCTAATCCAATAGGCTTTAAAGGCAATGTCTTATGATAAAGAAACCCTGGATCGTTAGTCTCTTAGGGATAGCTTTTATTCTCACGGGTTGCGCTCCAACAGCCTATGTGGTTGGAACAACATATCAACCAATCCATTATACTTACGCTCCTGGGTATAATCCGCCACAAGTAGCTTACCCAGACGTGCCAGTAGATGCTGATACATCTCTGGACAGTCCTGAAATTATCCAACAAGAAACTGAACTTAATGCCATTAATGATGCTCTTGCCATAAAAGAAAAAGAAGATGAAGCTGCACGGCAGCAAGCAATTCAGTTGCAAATGAATGCTCTTCCAAAACTTCAATACCAGGAAAATTAAAGGATTGAATGGGGCATCAGACTTTCAATTAACCTCAAATTGGAAGTAAGTTGACCTGTGTTGAATTCAAATTTGATTTGTAAAGGAAAGCAAACAGCGGGGCTGTTTGCTCAGTAACATAGAGAGGGTGCGCAGATACTGGATGAAATAAGATGATCCTCTAGTAGTGCATTGAAGATTTGAATCTCTTTCGGGGAAACTTCCTCTTTGTTCGCTAATTCTAACATCATAGCTAATTCTTCCCTTTCGAAGTTGGTGATTAAAGGAAGACTACTTAAATGTTCAATAACTTCTTTTTGATTCAATATATTATTGGGCTGACCCATTGTTTGAAGGTTCGCGGCCCTTAACATATCTGCTTGTTGTAAATGTTTCATGAAATGGTATGCTCCGACCCCTAACTTGCTTATCCCTAATAAATCATAATCAGGTTCGATGAGTGATGCATTGTGGAATAACAAAATATTTTTCGCAAAAACATTAGCATTTTGTGGATTATTCTCAACCAACTCAAAATAGCCACACAAGGGATAATGTTCAGCTACAAGTTTTTTAGCCCCTTCATAAATTTTAGTGATATATTGTTCTTGTCTTAAAAAAATATCAACTGCATTTGAGTAATAGCTCTCATTCTCAAGCATTAAATTAAGTAGATCGAGTATGGTACTCATATGTTTGCTGGAAATCGAACTGGCACCAAGTCTTTCTACAAGACTTTCAACATTGTATGCATGTTCTTGAAGATTAATGAGTAATCTTGAAATTTCAAGTGATTGCTCTGGGTGAGTAAGCAACAATTTAAAAGTAGCTGAATCAAGTTGGCCTTGATGGTGAAGTTCTCGTGCACTTTGAGCTATATTTAAATCAAATCGCGCCGCATCAAATAAACAGGCCAATGAAATCGTTTGAGGATCAATCTCTAATTCCTTTATCAATCCTAACAAATTGACCGCTCCACCGACACTGCTAATATTCTTGGAAATGATGTCTGAAAGCTTATCAGTCATCGAAACGTTAGTTTGTTTAAACATCTTGAATAAAGAAATGAGACGATTACCATAGTTAGGATGGTCTGAAAGAAGTCTGAGCATTCCCTCATCAGGTTCCAAATTTAACCTTCTTAAACGGCTAACAAAATCGTTAACCGGCTCCTCCGCTTTTGCAGCATCATTTAGAGCTCTGAGCATTGTTTGAGTGCTTTTATTTCCCACTGGTCCGGGCTCTTGGCAATTGGTAGTATCAGCCATAACTGTCCTTAAATTGTTCTCTAAGGACAAAATATATCACATAACAGCAGTATTAAGCAAAAAAATTTCATCTGCTTATAAATGGGGCTTGTTGCTGAACTGGTGTTTTTGAATCAGTTCAATGAATTCAGCTAAATGAATATCTAGACTTGGTTCTTTAGTAATTAAAGTCAGCATTTTTTCTAATTCAGTTTTATCGAATTCTTCAAATAAGGGAAGACTGCCAAATAGTTCAATCACTTCCGGATTGGTTAAAATAGGATGATTATATTGGCAAATTTTTTTATAGTTTTCCACATCTAACATATTTGCTTGCTGCAAATGAGTCAAAAAATGAAACTCCCCAATTCCTAATTTGCTTGCTATTAATACATCTTCAGTTTTTTGATAATCAATTATTGACCCATGATTTAATAACAAAATAATATTTGCAAAAATATTGGCGTTTTTAGGGAACTTCTCGACAACCTCGAAATAACTTGGTGCAAGTTTATCTTCCGCAGCAAGTTTTTTAGCACCTTCATAAATTTTATGTACATATTCTTGTTGTCTTAAAAGAATATCGAAACATTCAAAATAATAGAGATTTTTATTTAACAGCATCGTTAGGAGTTCAATCACCGTACTTATATTCTCTACTGAAAATTGATAAAGCTTTTTAATTATTTTATCAGTCGGATAAGCATGTTTTTGAAAATTGACGATTAAATCAGCAATTAATAAAGATTGCTCCGGATAAAGGAATATCAGATTCATACTCTCAGAATCTAGTGAATCATGAGTTTTAAGTATTTGCATCCCTTGTTTTAGGGTGGTTTCAGATTTTGCACTCGCCAATAAACGTTCTATTGATATAAATGCGAGATCAATCTCTTCTGCGTGCATAAATTCTAATAAGTTAACCAGGGCTCCTGCCTGAGCGGCATTACTTGCTATGGCCCTATGCAGCGAGTCATCCAATACAATTTTATATTTTTTTAAGACATTGAATAAAGTAGTAAGACGATTCACATATTGGGGGTTATCTTCAAGGGTTTTCATCATTCGATCATCAGGTTCTAGACCTAAACTAATAAGGCGAGTATTAATTTTATTTTTTATCCCACCTTGATTGAACTTAAGATATGCCATTTTCCGCCCTCGCCCTTACTATCCTGTAGTGTGTCATCTTATCTTTTCTCAAACAAAAGACTAAATTATGTATCATTAAAAAATGAGCCATCTAGCCACAAATATTAACAAAGAAAAGAAATTTAAAATACAGTAAATAATAAAAATACAATCCATCTTTTCTTCACTACGATTGTATTATTAATTATACCTCCAAATGATTAATTTGTTTTCAATGAAATCACTTAATAGTCACTTAATATTTTTTTTGTATAATCCCCTCTATTAGGTAAATTGTGATCTACATCCACTAATAAAACTCACAATGACCTAACCTAAATAAAGTTAAAAAGCATTCTTAAGGGGAGAATCATATGGGCGCAGAAAGTAAAATTGTTGAAAAACAAATTGAAGATCTTAAAGATTACACCGATACCGTTGCAGCTGTTCACTTATTAAAAGAAGTTGTTACTAATGGGGCAGTAGTTACAGTAGGTCAGGCGGAAAAACTTATTGATATAGAAAACTCAAAGAAAGAGCCTAAAATTGGTAATGTCGTGAAAGCGATTTTAGCACAGGCAGGAAAACCAGGTGAGTCAAAAAGTCATTGGGTCGAAAAAGAAGACAGTAAGTTACATCTTGTAGCCGCAATTACTATCGGTGGTGCTGTTTACACTGTTGATATGACCTATGATGGGATCCAAGATGATAAACAAGAATATACTGTTAATATCACCAGTCAATTGAAAGCAGAAGTGAGCCGAGGAAAATTATTTTTTGATCCAACTCAGACTGCAACGGTTAAATTAATTTATGACAAAGAAGGTGATCTTCATGCAGTCACTAAGAAAGGGTTATCTGTAGAAACCAAATCTTTTATTCCACATGCTTATCAAACAGAAATTTTAGCTAAATTTTACAACAGTCTGAAAGCAGGAAAAGAACAACGACTTGCAGTAATGGGAACCGGTTCAGGTAAAAGTATTGTTATGGCTGGTATAGCTCAAGCTGTTGGACGCACCGTTATGATTGTTCCTGATAAAACCTTGGTTGATCAACAATCACTTGAAACTCAAAAAATGCTTGGTGCTGGTGTTATCAATGGTAATAAGCATACTCCTACCGTGTTTACTTTTGATACCCTAAAACGAAATGTTGACGTTGACTGGGATCAGCCGTTGACTGAGTTTGATATCCAAGCCATCAAAGAATATTTTGCCACTGTGATTGCAGATACTTCTGATGAGCATTTTGATCAAATCGTTTTACAAGCTGAGCATCCTTTGTTCAAAATTATTGCTGGTGAAATAAAAGATTCCATGGTTTTAATCGATGAAAGCCATCGTCATACATTTAATGATGAAGACGCTCAAATTTTGAAAGGATTAAAGGATCGCAATTCAATTCTGGCATTAACAGCTACACCCACTTCCAAGCTGTATGATCTTTTCGCGGGTGAACCTCTAGATGATTTAAGTCTTGGTGCTGCAATTGAATTAGGAACAATTCGTCCAATTAAACCCGAAGTAGCTTATCTCGCAGAGAAAGATTTAGTTAATGAAGCTGTACTCCATTACTTTGATGATTATTATCTCAAAGAAGGAATGAATGGTTATACGGATCCTGTTGAATTAAAAGAACAGATCAAGAAAGAACATACTGATATTGGAGATTCTAAAGCTCAAGAAATGGCCATTGAGCAAGCGTTGGAATTGAATCGTATCCGTTGTCAACGCAATATGGCTTTCTCCGATGACAAAGCAACTCGTGAGAAATTAGCTGAAATTTATCAAAATATTGCAAAGGGAGATGGCCCCACTATTGAACAATTCCAAGCTAAAGTTGCTGAACTCAGACGAACTTCTGAAATTGAAGCAAAATTACAATTGACTAAAAAATTCAATGCCGGGATTGAGAAGACGACAATAGAACAAGAAGTTCCAGTACGCGCAGTAGATTTAAAAAAGGATATCGATAAAGAACAGCAAAAAGATATTCAAAGAACAATCAACAGCTACGCTCTTGCACTTGTCTTTAATGAAAAGCCTACTGATCTAGCTGAAAAGGACCGAACTCATAAACTGGAAGAATATATAAAAGACTGGGATCAGCATATCGCAAAATATAAAATAAGAAATGGCGAGATTCATGAGATGTTTTTGTCTAAGCTGAAAGATTGTGAAGGGAAAAGCAGAATAAAATTAAATGAAGCATTGACGAAGTTGGGAGCCCCCATTTCCAAATTGCCTGCAGAGCAAAAAGATGCCATTGTCAAGTTGATTTTGGATAGAGCAGAAGAAATGGTTAGCAGCATCAAAGCCTCAAAACCTATATCTGAGATTGTCAGCAAAGCTGTTCCAGTTGACTTAAAAGCTTTAAAAGCAACTGAAAGTTATGCCAGTGCAATTGATATGGGGACAAAGCAATCTACAATTGATGATCAACTTGCTCAAATTGAAGTAGGCCTAAGAACACATATTGTAGCGGATCAGGTCATTGCAACCGGAGTTAGTATCAGAGATATCTTAAACGTGCAAATTCTCAACACAAATTCGCCGGTGATTGAATCAGATATTAATGTGATTAACGGAATACTTTCAGGTCCGCAGGCAACTGGTCGTTGTGTACGAAATAAAGATGTTTCAGCTCGTGCTCAACAATACATTGATAAACGATATGAAGGTAAAGGTCTAATTCTTACTGTAGAAGAGATTATTGATCCTAAAGAATCGGCAGCAAAAACAAGAACAGTAATGTTGAACCGAGAAAAACAGGCACAATTAGAAGAAAAAGCTATTATTAGCCTTCAAAGTGTCATACGAAGCTATCAAACTTCTAGTCTGTTTAAACAATATCAACCGTTACCCCAGGAGATTGAGAGACACAAGAAGAACTTGGAGTTGGCTGAAGGACGATTAAATGATTTGAAAAAGACCTTAGACATAAAAGAAAAAGTAAACGACAAACTCCAGCAATTAGCTAAGTCTGTAGAAGAACTATCGATTCTCCCAGGAAGAAAGTTAGGACAAACTCTTCCAACGGAATTTGCTAGAAATCCTTTCTACTATCTTCAGTGGGTGAGGGAATCACTTTTGCGACCAGCAATGGGGATAGGTGCAAGTGACACGAAGGGAGCCCTCGAAGAAATAGCACAAAACATATCAGTAATAGAAAAGGACATCAAGCAGTTAAAAGTTGAGACCACTGAACTTGAAAGAACAATCCAACTAGGAACGGCAACATTGGAAAAAATGCAAAAAAATGCAACAAAACTGGAAGAGCAACTTGGAATAAAACAAGAACTAACCCTCTAAATTGAGATAAGTGTTCTTTTACCTAGATTAAACCTCCGCCTCGGCGGAGGTTTTTTTATATTTGTAGATTAAACATCCGTATAACTCCATCCAATATATTCATGACCAGAACGAATTAATTGATTATTGTCCTTTAGTATTCCTAGCAAAGCGCCACAACACATGATCAGTACGTACCGCAGATTCGTGCAACGCTTCCTTCGGACTCAGAAGCCCTGCAAACATTGCCTCTAAGACTTCATCGTTTATACCGCGAATCTGATTTTGTGGCCCAAAGCGAGGTAATGGTTTTTCCGAAACCTCCCCTGTTAAATCAGTACGTGCCATTAATAAGGTAGGATGAGTACTGCTTTGCAAAATATCCGCATAAATTCCCTGTAAACCTATAGGAAGATAACCAGTTTGCTCATGCCATCGCTTCTGTATTTCAGGTTTTGCAATAAACGCAAAAAATTGGGCTATTCCCTTATAATGAGTCTCCGATTGACCCGCTACTGCCCATAACGCAGCTCCTCCGGCAACATTTGCGTGCCTCACCTGACTTACTGAGGTATCCAAAGGCATACTAGCGATGCCTATATGAAACGGTACCAAGGCAGATAAACTGTTATAAGCACCCGATGATTGGCTAAATAAGGGGCAAACCCCACTAGTAAATAAAATGGTGGCATCATCAACTCTGCCTGCATATCTGAAATAATGCAGTGAGTACCAACGCTGCAAACGTTCAAAATGACGGACCAATTGTGGTGTCACATACACGGCGCGAACGGGATTATCCTGAGTCAAAGGTAATCCATGAATCGCCAAAAACGATTCAAAAAGCACCCAGCCTGGATAGGCTGTAGTATAAGTACAATCATAACCTGCTTTTTTTAACTTTTTTGCCAGCACTTCCATTTCACCCCAGGTGCGCGGAAAATTAGCCTGGGAATAACCAACTTTGGCAAGGACATCCAGGTTGTAATACAAAGTTGCAACGGAGAGGTTAAAAGGCAAAGCCATCAAGTGCCCATTTTTACTATAAAACTCACGAATAGACGGAATAAAGTCCTCTTTGGGTAAGCTTATTCCTTGTTCCTGCATAAGTTCATCTACCGGTTTGATTACCCCTTCTGGTGACTCCATAATGGCAGTACCCACTTCAAAAATTTGTACTATCGCAGGCGGGTGATGTGCTCTAAATGCAGCAGCAAAACTCGTTAATGTTTCTACATAATTGCCCTTATAAACCGGTTTAATAGTGTATTGACTTTGACTGTGATTAAATTCATCAGCCAAAAGTCTCACTTCTTCCCCTAAATGCCCAGCCATTCCATGCCAAAACATTAACTCTACCCGTTTTGCCTGGACTGAGAAGGTAGAAAAGATAATGAATAAATAAAGAAGTATTTTTTTCATGCGAGTAAGTCGGGATAATCACTAAAGACCGCATCGACGCCCCAGCCAAATAATTTATTAGCCAAACGTCTGCGGTTCACCGTATAAGCACAAAGAATATAGCCCGCAGCTTTGATTGCTTTTACCCGCTGCTCGGTTAACACTCTTCGATTAAAATGAATGGAAAAACATTCCAATTGCTTTGCTTTTTGTTGCCATTGCTCATCCCATTCATGAAGTAGCAAACCTAAAGGCATTTCTGGTGCAATACTGCGGCATAATACAAGGGCATCCCAAGAAAAACTGGAAACTAAAGGTAACTCTTTATCTTGGGGCCAATACCGTTGGATATGACTCATCACCGCTACAGCTGTTTGTTCTTCTGCACCCGGATAAGGTTTGATTTCCACATTTGCCTGTACACCTGCAAAAGATAACCATTTCAAAACTTCTTTAAAATGAGGAATAGATTCGCCTTTAAATTGCCGCGAAAACCATGAACCTGCATCCAAAGATTGCAAATAACTCGCTTCAACCAAGCCCACTTCCCCACGTCCGTTCGTGGTTCTTTTCAAATTATCGTCATGGATTACAAAAGGCTCTCCATCGGCGCTACACATTACATCAAACTCAATGAAGCGACATCCTAAAGTCAAAGCTTTATCAAATGAAGCCAAAGTATTTTCAGGAGCATAAGCCGAAGCTCCTCGATGCCCAATAATTTTTTCAACAACCAACAATTAATTCCCCTTGTGTAAATACGAGTTTTTATACAAGCAGCCAGCTATTAATTACCTACCCCTTGTTACCATCATCCCTGTTATTAAACATTCTTATTATTAACATCCTACATTTTGCCATAATAGGGCTTGTCCCATGGGATTCAATGTATGACAAGCCACTCTGGTCGTTGTTTATTGCTTCCTATTTGAGGCAACCTCAACCACTGCAGTTAATATTAACTCATTACTGACAGTTAATGCAGGTGCTGAAGCGGCTGACTCGCCTACCATCATCGTATTCATCGTCTTAGCTTGATAAGGCCGTGGTTGAGATGGATTGTTTCCTTCAATAAAATCCAAACTGCTAAGGCTATAATTTTGCCCTGGGTAAGCTTTATTAATTCGCGCAAGCTCATCATTCACCTGTTGATACAATCGTTCTCGAACCTGACTTAAAACAGCCTGTGTTTCATCAAAGCTTGGTTTAAAATCGACACTGCCAATCTCATATTTTGCCCCAGGTAAACTCACGTCTTTGGCATTCTTATAAATATCAGTTAACACGCTTTGATTAACTCGTGCTTGTGCTTGAACATACAACTTTTCAAGACCAGAGTTGTCCTGGGATCGATCGAATTCAGTCAAATGCCACTCGCCTTTTGCAATTTTATTCAAGCGGTCCATAATATCAGTTCGTGCTTTCACCAAATCAGCATTGGTTAGGGTCACATTAATATTGACGCCTAATAATGCAGTTTGAGTTGTAACCCACTGCTTTGCTGAAAGTTGAAAATCAATTTTGTCCAGAACCAATTGAGGGCGTGGAATAGGTGGCGGTATAATCTCTGCAGCGAAAGCAAACGGTGTAACTAGCATTAAAATCAGCATTTTCACAAACACTTGGCGCATAACACTCTCCAGTCTGATGAATTAATAAATAAGTGTATACCAGCATACCTAAAGACACCAAATTATTAACTGTACCATTGATTTAATCAAAAAATAGGAATATAACTTCTGCAAAATATTTGCAAGAGGAGCAAAAGCAATGATTTCTGTGGACGATATATCAAATACTAACCAAATGATAGCCGATGATGATTTCCTCGATTACGCCCTCTCTCATGGTTTTGGTGACTTACATTTTAAAGTAGATCCCATAACTGGAATGAAAGCAATAATCGCCATTCATAACACAAAATTGGGGCCTGCTTTAGGAGGTTGCCGTTTTATCGAGTATCCTAATACTTATGCTGCGATTCAAGATGCAATGCGCCTTGCTCGAGGAATGAGTTTTAAAGCAGCGTCTGTGAACTTGCCATTAGGTGGTGGTAAATCGGTGATTATAAAACCTCAAGGTCCATTTGATCGAGCTCAGTACATGCATCAATTTGGTCGATTTGTTCACGAATTAAATGGCCGTTACATTACTGCTCTGGATAGTGGAACTGAATTACCAGATATGGACATTATTGCAGAACATACTCCTTATGTAGCGAGCTTATCTAAGTATGATGGCGACCCATCTCCTTCTACGGCTCAAGGTATTCTACGGGGTATCCAAGCCGCAGTTGCCTTCAAACTAGGGAAGGAAAGTCTAAACGGAATTCATGTAGCCATCCAAGGCTTGGGACATGTCGGATTTATATTGGCCCGACATTTATATGAATTAGGAGCTACCCTAACTGTGGCTGATGTCTCTGCAGCCGCAGTCGATCGCGCGGTTACTGAGTTGGGTGCTAAAGCTGTAAGTACGGATCAAATTCACAAAGTTCCTTGTGATGTTTTTGCTCCTTGTGCATTAGGTGCGATTATCAACGACATCACAATTTCTCAATTGCAAACTACAATTATTGCAGGTGCAGCAAATAACCAGCTCGCTCATACCTATCATGGTAAAAAATTACATGATAAAGGCATTTTATTTGCAGTAGACTATGTCATTAATGCGGGAGGGTTAATTTTTGCTGCATCTAAATATCTTCATACTCCCGAAGAACAAATTAACCAACAGATTGATGCGATTTATACCCATCTAACTGAAATCTTCACTCTGTCGGTTAAAGAAAATCTACCCACTAGCGAAATTGCAGATAATTTGGCAAAAGAGAAATTATCTTAAAAAGAACGAATGATATGAAACACTTAAGCCTTACTCCTGAACTTTATGAATACATGCTGGATAAATCTTTGCGTGAGCACCCTTCCTTAACGGGTCTACGCAAAGTGACATCCACCATGGAACTTGCAAACATGCAAGTTGCACCGGAACAAGCACAGTTTATGCAATTTCTTTTGCGTTTAGTCCGCGCCAAAAATGTTTTGGAGTTAGGAACCTTTACTGGTTATAGTGCTTTGGCCATGTCTTTAATGCTGCCTGAGGATGGTAAACTGATTACCTGTGACATCAGTGCAGAATGGACAAGCAAGGCCCATCCTTTTTGGAAAGAAGCGAAACAGGATCATAAAATTGAATTACGACTGGGTCGAGCATTAGATACATTACATGCTTTAATTGCCGAAGGTTGGGAGCAAAAATTCGATTTTATTTTTATAGACGCCGACAAAACCAATTACGTGAATTATTATGAACTGGCATTAAAACTCATTCAGCCTCAGGGAATAATTGCTATTGATAATATATTCTGGGATGGTAAGGTAATCGATGAAAATGAAACGGGTGGACAAACCAGAGAAATCAGAAAACTTAATGAATTACTTAAAAATGATCAACGTGTTTTTATTAGTTTGTTACCTATAGCTGATGGATTATTTTTAGTACAGCCATCTTAAGACATAACGTTAGCCCTTATGATGTACACCGCAACCAGGTTTTCAAAAATTCCTGGGTTCGCAGTGTCACCTAGGCAAACGTGTCTTGTTTTTCCCGTCTCATAGGAAAGGATTTTTTAAGTACCGAATACTTTTAAAGGAGTAATAACAATGCAATCAAACAGCAACCCTTGTGGATTAGATGGTTTTGCCTTCCTAGAATTTTCAGGTCCAGATAAAAAACGCCTGCATCAACAATTCACTGATATGGGTTTCCAAGCTACTGCACACCATATAAACCAAGACATCACATTATTTCAACAAGGTGAGATTCAATTTATAGTGAATGCTGCCACAAATTGCCAAGCTGAAACACACAGCAATACTCATGGAGCCGGTGCATGCGCCATGGGATTTAAAGTAAAAAATGCTAAAGCAGCTTTTGAATATGCTCTACAACATGGAGCGATAGCTTTTGAAGATTGCGCACATGCACATCATGGCTTACTTGGTATTCAAGCCATCGGCGGGAGTGTGATTTATTTTGTTGATGATCAACACCAACCCTTCTCTGGCCACTGGGAACATCAAGCGAATAAACAATTAGCGGGTAATGGCTTGGTGATGATTGATCATCTAACCCATAATGTATTCCGAGGCAATATGGATAAATGGGCTCAATTTTATGAATCCATTTTTAACTTCCAGGAAATTCGTTATTTTAATATTAAAGGAAAAATGACTGGCTTATTAAGTCGAGCTTTAGGTAGTCCTTGTGGAAAAATCAAAATTCCTTTAAATGAATCTAAAGATGATTTTTCACAAATTGAAGAATTTCTTCACGAATACAAAGGCGAAGGCATTCAACATATCGCATTAACCACTGAGAATATTTACGAGACGGTACATTCATTACGAGAACAAGGTGTTAAATTCCTTGATGTTCCCGACACCTATTATGAAATGTTGCATGATCGTCTCCCTTGGCATCACGAACCCGTCAAACAACTTCAAGAAGAAAAAATTCTGATCGATGGTGAACACGATCCGAAACATGGATTATTACTGCAAATCTTCACCGAAAATATCTTTGGTCCAGTATTTTTTGAAATTATTCATCGCAAAGGAAATCAGGGATTTGGTGAAGGTAATTTCCAGGCACTATTCGAGGCCATTGAACGTGATCAAATCCGACGTGGTACTTTAAAAGAATCTGTGTAAAGAATACATCTGGTTAACCAAGCGCCACTATCATTCGTGACCTTGTCATCCCCGCGTAGGCGGGGATCCAATTCTAATTGGACGCCAAAGGCATTCAGCGATGGATTCCCGCCTACGCGGGATGACAAAATTCATAATTTAATGAAGTGATGCTAAACGGAAACCCAGTGTTTTCAAATTCGTTTACACTCTGCTTCATCCAGTATATAAATGAGGAGCTTATGAAACTTGCCAGTTTAAAATCAAAATCATCACGAGACGGTGAGCTATGTGTCGTCAATCAAGCAATGACTCTTGCACGACCTGTGCCCCAAATAGCACCCAACTTACTAAATGCTCTCGATCATTGGGATGCAGTAAAAGAACAGTTAGAGTATGTTTACCAACAACTTAATGAAGGCTATTTGGAAAACACCTTCGATTTTGATCCACAACAATGTACCTCTCCCTTACCACGTGCTTATCAATGGGCTGATGGCAGTGCCTATGTGAACCATGTCGAACTTGTACGCAAGGCTCGGGGTGCAGTATTACCAGAGAATTTCTGGACTGATCCATTGATGTATCAGGGAGGTTCTGATTCATTTCTGGGACCTAGAGATCCCATATCAGTTGCGGATGAGGCATTTGGTATCGACTTTGAAGCAGAAGTTGCAGTTATTACAGATGATGTTCCCATGGGTATAAGCCATAAAAATGCAGGACAGCACATTAAACTATTAATGCTCGTCAACGATGTTTCATTACGTAATTTGATACCGGATGAATTGGCAAAAGGTTTTGGTTTTTTCCATTCCAAACCTTCGAGCAGTTTTTCTCCCGTAGCGATTACTCCCGATGAACTAGGTACGGATTGGGATGGACAACGTGTGCATTTACCCTTATTGAGTCATCTGAACGGTCAATTGTTTGGTCAACCCAATGCTGGAATTGATATGACTTTTTCTTTTCCAGAACTGATTCAACATGCGGCAAAAACCAGAGTACTCAGTGCCGGGACTATTATTGGTTCAGGGACTGTTTCTAATCTCGACCGCAGTAAAGGTTCTTCTTGTATTGCCGAAAGACGGATGTTGGAAATTATAGAAAAGGGCCAAGCAAAAACTTCTTTTATGCGTTTTGGAGATAGAATTCGTATTGAAATGCTCGATAAACACGGTAAAAGCTTGTTTGGAGCCATTGATCAAGTTGTTAAACAGGTAATAAGCCATGAAACTTTATGATTATTTTCGCTCCACAGCATGTTATCGGGTGCGTATTGCTCTGAACCTAAAGAATATCACTTATGAAAAAATTAACATTCATTTAGTGAATCATGGTGGTGAGCAGCATAGTGCTGAATATAGAGAGGTAAATCCGCAAGAATTAGTACCTAATTTAGAAATTAACGGCCAGGTTATAAGCCAATCACTTGCGATCATAGACTATCTGGATGAGATGTATCCTAACCCTGCATTATTACCTCAAAATTCTTTCGATAGAGCGACCCTAAGATCTCTTGCCTTAATCGTAGCCTGTGATATGCACCCACTAAATAATTTAAGAGTATTAAATCGATTAAAAGAGCAGTTTCAAGCAAATGAATCACAAGTTACAGAATGGTACCACCACTGGCTTAAAGCAGGATTTGATGCCTTTGAAGCGAAGTTATTGAATATCAAACGGAGCCAGCCCTTTTGTTTTGGCGATGCAGTAACTTTGGCCGATCTTTGTCTTATCCCTCAAGTCTATAATGCCAACCGCTTTCATTTTGCAATGGATAACTATCCTCTTATTAATGAAATCAATGCTCATTGTCTAACTCTAGAGCCATTTAGGAAAGCAGTTCCGGAATAGGAGCTCTTACCCGGATTTAAATCTGCAACCGTTGTTGGCAACGTCATATGGCGTTGCCTTAGTACAGTTTTAAGTAGGGAATAACATTCCAACACGTTATTTCAATGAGGACGCAGCTGGATGCTCCTCTTCAGCCATATCCTGTGTATCCAACTCATTGGTTCCCGATTTAAAGAATCGCAGTTTGGAACAACTTTTTTCAATTTCTGTTAGTTTGCCAAATTTATCGCCCAATATTTGAGTAGAATATTCTTCTTCTTGCAGACTAGTAGCTAATTGTTCATCTAATTTATTGACTGTTTCGGGATTATACTCTTGAGCCAGTACTATGGACTCAAGTTGATCGGCTATATCCCTCTGTGTTGGATTAACAATAGAAGCTAATACCGCTGATAAAGTAGCATTATATTCGCCTAGTTTATCCAAAATGCGAATTTGCAAATTTGCATCATCATAATAATGTATTACATCGGTTAGTTTTTTTATATTTTCTTTTAATAATTGAACTTTTCTATGAGGCAGATACACCTCAGAACTTTGTAATTGATTCAGTTCGTTTTCATTTTTAAGGAAACGGGAATCCTCAAATATTGTTTCTTGTTTTTGTTGCATATTGGATCCTTACAAAACATATTAGCTTTAAAAAAGGGGAATTTTCAGGTTTTTTAATGACATTATCAACTAAAATTTTTATAAAATGAAAAATAAATAGGCTTAAAGGCAGATATTTATCTTCTATTAGAACCAAACTTTACTTAATTCTACAGTTACAACACCCTGAGGTGTTTTTTCAAGCATACTCCATACCGTTTTACATCGTTGTAAATAACCAACCAAGTAATTTTTATTACTGCATTTATAACGCACGGGCATTTGATCGTAAATCATATCCGACTTAATCGCGCGACACTGCTCTCCATTGGTTAACTCGATTCCCCAAGGATAAGTACGAGACATATCTAATGTTTTGTGGTGCTCATTATTCAAAGGCACTTTAACTTTAATCTGCACACTGTCTCCATTCCAGGGAGAGCGAGGGCATAAAGCTTCAGTCCTATTCGGACCTGCTTTAACGAAGCACGGATCATATGTTTTACCCCCTGCAATACAACGCCAGGCATCTTCACGAATGATTAATTGAGATTGAGAGTAACATTCACCTAAAAGCTCTTTTTTCACCTGAGGAACTACCTGCTCTGATACCTCACCATAAGGTCTATATAATTTTAATACGGTATCATTTGCTGAAACAACAAAGGAACACAAAAACAACGAGATGCAGAATACTTTTCGCAACATAATGGTGCCTCAACGATAATTGAAACAGGTTAATTTTTGCCTTAGGAATAACGTACTGGAATGAGAAAATCAATAGGTTTTAGCACTAAGATAGTAGAAATGCGAATAACCCCAGTGTATCATCTCATTTTTAGTTAAAGGTATCTATACTCATGGGTTCCCAATTACGATTTTGGCATATCCAGACTCGTTAACCCAACTAATTCTTCAATAGGTAAGCGTGATGTAATGCTACATATGCGCTTTATCCCAATCAGCGTATGCAGACGGATAGAATTTAAAAAGTACTTTAAACATACCTTATGACCATGCACGAATATATAGAGTGAGGAGTTAAAAATGACCGAAGTTTTTACCATAAAACAATGTTTGGATGGTGAAATCAAAATTGATGAATACGTTACCGTTAGAGGTTGGGTAAAGACCCGGCGTGATTCAAAAACAGGATTGTCTTTTATTAGCCTGCATGATGGTTCCTGTTTTGCTCCCATTCAAATCGTAGCTACCGATGGTTTAGCAAATTATCATGAAGAAGTCACGAAACTCAACGCTGGCTGTTCTTTGATTGCATCAGGAAAACTGGTTGCCTCCCAAGGGAAAGGCCAATCATTTGAAATTCAAGCTGACTTTATAAAAGTCGTGGGTTGGGTTGAAAATCCAGATACTTATCCTATTCAGGCAAAACGTCATACGCTGGAATTTCTACGAGAGGTAGCTCATCTTCGTCCTCGTACAAATACAATTAGCGCTGTTACTCGAATCCGTCATTGTTTATCGCAAGCCATTCATCGTTTTTTCCACGAACAAGGTTTCTTCTGGATCCACACCCCTATCATTACTTCTAGTGATTGTGAGGGCGCTGGTGAAATGTTTCGGGTATCCACCTTAGATCTTTTGAATGTACCTAAAAATGAATTCGGCCAAATTGACTTTAACAAAGATTTCTTTGGTAAAGAGACTTTTCTTACCGTTTCAGGGCAACTCAACTTAGAGGCATATTGTATGGCCATGTCAAAAGTATACACTTTTGGCCCAACATTTCGTGCTGAAAACTCAAATACCAGTCGCCATCTCGCTGAATTCTGGATGATTGAACCTGAAGTCGCTTTCGCTACCTTGCAAGATATTTGTGATTTAAGCCAACGAATGTTGCGCTATTTATGCAAAGCGGTCTTGGAAGAGCGCATGGATGATATGGAATTTTTCAACCAATTTGTTGCTCCAGGATGTATCGAACGTTTAGAGCATATTGCAGATTCAGATTTTGAAGTCATGACCTATACTAATGCGATTAAAATTTTGGAACAATGCGGCCAAAAATTTGAATTCCCTGTAAGTTGGGGCTTGGATTTACAATCAGAGCATGAGCGTTATCTAGCAGAAGTCCATTGTAAAAAACCGGTAATTCTGACCAATTATCCCCAAGAAATTAAAGGTTTTTATATGCGGCTCAATGATGATGGAAAAACCGTCGCTGCTATGGACGTTTTAGCACCTGGAATCGGTGAAATTATCGGGGGAAGTCAACGCGAAGAACGTCTCGATGTTCTAGATAGACGAATCGAAGAATGCAATCTAAGTAAAGAGAATTATCAATGGTATCGAGATCTGCGCCGATACGGTACTGTGCCGCATGCAGGATTTGGTTTGGGTTTTGAGCGTTTGGTAAGCTATGTCACCGGTTTAGCCAACGTACGAGATGTAATTCCTTTCCCTCGTACACCAGGACACGCGGATTATTAAGAGAAAACTTACGTTATCATAGATCAAACGCCTGCCTCAGGAACCCTTAAAACTCAGAGTTACGGATTAAAGCCATAACCCTGGGTTTCCTAAACGAACTAAATTCTTGCTCTCACAGGGTTTAAAAGTTATCCGATAGTTGTTTATGGTGAAGTGGGTTTTGGCTCGAATGGTTCTTCATCCATAATTTGTAGTCCCTGAACAATAAACGGCGGGATCTGAGGTTTCAATCTTTTATATTTGTTTTGGGGTGATAAAAATGGATAAGAGGGTATAGTGACCCCGGTATCAATCAGGTCATATTTCTTGGCGTCCTTTTTTGCACCTTCAAGAAAATTCTTAAAATTAACTGAGGTAGCTTCCTTAGTAGTACTCTCTGCAGTTTCACTGACATTGACTGCTTTTTTCTTAAACATCCTTGTTAACTCCTCTGTTTGTTGATAATCCTTATCTGAAACAGTACTAAGACTAGGACAGTACTTTCTTTAACCTTCTAATAACATCCCTTCTCCTAGCACTAGAACTCTATCCATTTGTCTTGCTAATTGCTGATCATGAGTCACAATTACCAAAGCAGTGTTTCTTTTTCGATTCAACTCCAGCATTAACTCAAATACTTTCGTTGCAGTAGTCTGATCCAGGTTTCCTGTAGGCTCATCAGCCAGGACACAATAAGGTTGGTGCACCAAGGCTCGGGCAATTGCAACCCTTTGCCGTTCTCCTCCAGAAAGTTGTGCAGGCTTATGTGTTTTTCTTTCTTTAAGGCCAACGTCATCGAGCATTTTACTCGCTTCAGCCTCTGCATCCTTTACTGAAACATTTCCTAACAATAGCGGCATGGAAACATTTTCAAGTGCGGTAAACTCCGGTAACAAATGATGAAATTGATATATAAATCCCAAACCTTGATTACGTAATTTACAACGCTGTTTTTCATTTATCTTTTGCCAATTGGTACCCTTTATCCATACATCGCCACTTGTGGGTTTATCCAGCCCACCCAATAAATGCAATAAAGTGCTTTTACCGGAGCCTGAAGGACCAATAATTGCCAAACGTTCGCCCTTACCTATAGATAAGTCTATCCCGCGTAATACATTCACTTTCGAAGCGCCGTCGTTATAGGACTTACATAATTTATTAGCATTTAAAATAATATCACTCATAATGCAAAGCCTCCGCAATCACTGTTTTTGAGGCGCGCCATGCAGGATAAATTGTTGCAAAAAAGCTCATTAACAATGCCATAACGCAAACTTTCCATAGATCGCTCAATAGAATTTTAGAAGGCAAATAATCAACAAAATAAATACTGGATGATAAGGCTTTAAAATGAAACCAGGATTGCAGATGATTCACTATTGTAGTTGCATTCTTTGCCAATATTAATCCACCCACCAAACCAAAAATTGTGCCTACAATTCCCACCATCATTCCTTGAACAATAAATGTCCATAGTATTGTGGAAGGAGTTGCACCAATGGTTCTTAAAATCGCGATCTCTGCTTGTTTGTCATTAACAACCATTACCAAAGAAGAGACCAAATTAAACGCAGCTACTGCGATAATCAGCAATAAAATCATAAACATCATCGTTTTTTCCATTTTAACTGCCTGGAAAAATGCTCCATATTGCTGTGTCCAATTACCTACTTGATATTCTTCACCTAATAAATGGGATAACCGAGAAGTTAATTCAGGTGCTTGATAGACATTCGCTATTTTCATTTTGATTCCAGTTACTTCATCGCCCATTTGCAATAACTTTTGGGCATCTCCCATATTGATGAATGCCAGTTTTGTATCAAAATTAAATCCACTTCCTGCAGAAAAAACCCCTACTACAGTGAATCGTTTAAAACGAGGAATCATTCCAGCGGGAGTTACAGTTGCTTGGGGAATCATGACTGTTACCTTATCTCCAATCATCGTTCCCATATTATCTGCAAGCCCTTTACCCAGAATAATACCAAAATCCTTTAAATTACTTAGATTTCCGGCCAATAGTTTTTTTTGTAAATGGCTCATCGTTTCTTCTTTTTCAGGCAACACACCTGTTAAAACAATAGGATAAACCTGTCCCTCATGAACCATTAATCCTTGCCCACCTACATAGGGTGCAAGTGCCTTGATTTCCGGAACCGTTTGAATTTTTTTAGCTACTTCGGGCCAATCACTAAGACGTTCATTGGGTCCAGAAACCGTAATCTCAGGAGCCATTCCAAAAAATCGATTATGTATTTGTTGGTCAAACCCATTCATTACCGATAAGACGGTAATGAGAACCATAACGCCTATGCCAATACCTAGCATTGAACTCAGCGAAATAAAGGAGACAAAATGATTCTTCTTTCTTGACCGCGTATAGCGTAACCCCATAAAAAGGGCTAATGGTTTATACATGTTTGCTTTTATTTTGGTTAAAGTCTTATTGTAGAGAAAAAATCATCCAAGCGATATACCTTATGTAGAGTTCTGTTATTTATTATTTCTTCATCAGTTAACTCACATAGTTATCCACAGAATTTGTGGATATTTAGTCAGAGGCGCCGAATAGAATTGATTTCAATAATAATTCAGTGATTAAGGGATTAATAATAGTATTGTTTCAGTTCCGCAGTATTAGTGGTTTTACACGATGATCATGTAATCAATCATTTAGAATTCTTAAGTTTTAGCCCTCAACCAGGAAGATAAACAAATTGACTGAAATGATGAAGATGTGCACAATGGCAAAATATTGTTCTCTTGTAGAAGTAACAATTGGTTTCTCCATAGCAGGTATAACTTGAGTCTTTTAAGAGCCTTATCTTATAGATAAGTAACTCGTGATAAAAAATTTAATATTTTAATGAGGGAACATTATGGCCTCCTCAGAAAGGAACGTAAAAAAAATCCTTTTTAGCGATAAGATTACTGCTTTAGTTAATAAACCCGACGTGCATTTTGATGAAATTGATGCTTTGTTAAGTGAAGAACTTAGCTTAACTGCATCCGGAGGAGCTCTTGATCAGCTCACTGATTTCCTTCATCTTGTGTCCTTCATTAAAGCAAAACGTTTTTCTAATCCGATCTGGGCTCTACGGGTGTTTACGGATAAAAATACGAATCTGGAAACGCGAATAGCTCTGGTCAAAGCGATAAGGCTCGCCCCGGAGCAAGAGGATAAAATTTATGATCTCCTTTGTTTTCTAGCACAAGAAAACAAGCTTGTTCGTTATACCGCACTTAGCCACGTTACTCCGGTCCGTTTTGCTATGGATAAAGGGGATTCTGATTCCCTATATATAGAAGAATACAGTGAATGGTATTTGATTTTTGATGTATTTGGGCTTTGTAAAAGTCTTCCTCATCACTTAATCCCATTACTCGCAGATCTATTAATAGAGACAAATCTTTCAGTGGAGGCTATTTTATCCCTCAGCACTTTTTTTAAATTCATCAACAAACTGGGTCTCGTACAAAGAGAAATAATACAATCCATGTTGCCCCAACTAAGATATAAAAGCAGCATAGAAACTCTTCAATCCTTTCTGAGCTATTTGCGGGATCATGATTTGTTAAATCCTCATATTTTAGAACCCACCTTGCCTTTATTACATCATTCAAACGCGCTTAAAAATTTTTTTGCTATCTATCTTAAAGAATTACAATGCTTAGATTCATATCAAGAAACATTAAAAAATCTAAATCTATACTGCCAATTGTCTGTTCATGATAAAGACAGTTATGATGATGAAGTACCTACAAATACCCCCTTACATCAAGCCATTATTGAACGTAATCCATCGAAGCTGCAACAGGCATTGCATTTAGCCAATTCAAAATTTCTTTTAGCGACTTCTTATGGCAATACAGCTCTGTTATTAGCATGTAAACTGGCAGATAAAGAAGCAGCAAGACATATATTGAGTAAAATGCATGAATTAGGTTGCACCGTGAACCACGCGGATGCGCAAGGAATGACCGCACTTCATTGGGCAAGATTTTATCATTTTGATGATTTAAGTAGGGAGCTTTTTGCAGCTGGTGCAAAACAAGACCTAAAAACAGCCAATGGAAAAAAAAGTGACTATTTTGCAAAACATCAATTTACTCTCAACGATTTCAAAATAGAAGGTCGTGAAATCATTGAAGATTTTTTCAAATTAACGAATCATGATTTGACTGATATCGCCTTTCACGCAGATAAAATTGCTTTAAATTTAAAACTAACAACCCCAAAAAAATTGATGTCTTTATATCAACAGGATGAAGGAGCCAAGATTCGCTCATCCAATCGTTTTTATTTATTTTTTAGAACCTTTCGTCCTCGATTAATTGAATGGTTAGACCAGCAAAGAGAACTGGAATTTCAGTCCGAACAAGCAGCAATTGCCCAGGCATCGACTTCAAATAGCAACCTAGGTAGATGAGTCCGATTTCTTTAAGTTAAGAGGGTGTTCAAAGGATCCAATAAAGACCCACATTGAGAAACGAAATCTTTCGCAAAGATGGCAATTATCTTTACATATTAAATTTCAGTCAGGCAGTAAGGTTAAATGTTTAACTTAGCCCCGAGAAAGAATATTCGGTTGTATTATCTTAATAAAGTACCTTATCCTATATAATAATCTGTAAACCTGTTATCAGGTAAGGTAATTTGTATGAATCCTAGCTCTTGGTATTTTCCTTCGCTCATTGCTTTATTTCTTTATGGTGCCTGGGGATATTGGGGTACCAGAGCATCAAATTTTATTAATCCTTTATCGATCACTTTTTATTCAAGCATTGGCGTTTTAATTTCCGGCATTATCGCATTGATATTACTTGATTTTAAATTGGATCTTTGTCCCAAAGGAAGCACCTATGGCTTATTGAATGGTTTAGCGAGTGGTATTGCCTGCATTTTTTTCATTTTGGCACTACGTAATGGACCTACGATGCCAGTCGTACTGGTCACCTCTATGTATCCTATGATCACGCTACTACTTAGCGTTGTATTTCTTAAACAAGGATTAACATTAAAACATGGATTGGGTATGGTCTTTGCGATTCTGGCTTTAATCTTGTTCGCTTCAGAATGATTGGTGATTGGTGCCCAGGGCCGGAATCGAACCGGCATGGAGTTTCCTCCGAGGGATTTTAAGTCCCT
This sequence comes from Legionella sp. PC997, assembly GCF_014109825.1. Classification (NCBI taxonomy): domain Bacteria; kingdom Pseudomonadati; phylum Pseudomonadota; class Gammaproteobacteria; order Legionellales; family Legionellaceae; genus Legionella; species Legionella sp. PC997. The sequence continues at coordinate 811,523 of NZ_CP059576.1, read as the reverse complement.
TGCGTCTACCTGTTTCGCCACCTGGGCAATTGGTTTTGGAGGCTGAGGCCGGAATCGAACCGGCGTCCACGGCTTTGCAGGCCGCTGCATGACCACTCTGCCACACAGCCTCATTGATACTTCTAATACTTCTTCAAGCTCTAAAAAAAAAGCGACTTTTGTGTCGCTTTAATTTGGAGCGGGAAACGAGACTCGAACTCGCGACCCCAACCTTGGCAAGGTTGTGCTCTACCAACTGAGCTATTCCCGCGTCTCTACGGGGTGTGATTCTACCGAAATTTAACACCCTGTCAATAATAAAGTTAATTTTTTTTCGTTAATTCGGGCCATGCAATTGCCAAGTAAATAATCATCGACCAAATCGTTAAAATTGCTGCCACATACAGCAGGACAAAACCAAAAATTCCGCCCCAAGTATCTAAAGAATTAAATGCCAATAATAAAATCAAAGCGACCATTTGCAGAAAAGTTTTTATCTTTCCCACATATCCAACCGTAACACTTGCACGTCGGCCGATTTCCGCCATCCACTCGCGTAACGCAGAAATAACAATTTCACGCCCAACAATTACAATCGCCGGGATAGTAATATAATTAATCTCTTTAGCTCCGACTAACAACAATAAACTTGTAGAAACGAGTAACTTGTCAGCGACAGGATCAAGAAAAGCACCAAAAGGAGACATCATTTTGAGCTTACGTGCCAAATATCCATCCAACCAATCAGTAAAGCTTGCTGCACCAAAAATGCATGCTGCCAGCATATGTGCGAAAGAAAACGGTAAATAAAATACAATAACAAATACTGGAATCAAAACAATGCGCAGTAAAGTTAATAAATTTGGCAAACTGGTTAATGTACTCAACGCTTGATACTCCCTTTACATAAGACGAAATAAAGCAACCCCCATCCTTTGAGTAGTCTACAAATAAAATGGAGCCTGAGCGAATTGGTTTTTATGAATTCGGACTCGTTTTTATTTTCTCACCATGCCTACAGATAATATGTATGGGTTTAACTACTCTTCGATAAATTTAAAAAACCTCCTATTTGTTCATAATCATCGAATACAACAACTGCACCGGCAGCTTTAAGTGCAGTCTCTTCTTGTTGATGATAAATGTCTATTCCTACGGCAGTAACTTGGAGACCCTTTGCCATTTCCATATCTGTAAGCGAATCGCCTATCATTAATGTAGTAGCTGCAGTTCCACCGTGTTCTTCAATAATCTCTTCCAACATTTGCGGACAAGGTTTCGCTGGAACCTGTCCCGCAGAGCGGGTTATTTTAAATATTTTATCAAGACCCGTAGTCTGCAAGGCACGTAATAAAGATTGCTGTCCTTTATTCGTTGCAATCGCAAGGGTTATGTTAGCCTCATGCAACTGATAGATCAGTTCACGTACTCCCGGCATCAAACAGACATCCGTTGATCGAGAATGCATGGCTAATTGTACGGCTTGTAATAATTGTTGATGTTGTGTGGTAGTCAAATGGGGATATGTTTTCCGCAAAGCTTGCACTAAACCCAACTCAACATATTTTCTGGCCTGGTACGGATCAAAATTACCAAATCCTAATAAATTTGCTTCTGTAGCAACTATATGTAAAACGATTCCTAAAGTATCCGCAATAGTACCTTCCCAGTCAAATACTACTAAATCATATGGATTGCTCATTGCTCACTACGCTCCTCGCACGTAACTGTTTTAGTGCGGTAGAAAAATGGTTATCTGCATCAGCTTGAAACAAATGCTTTGTACCATTCAATTCAAATTGAATGGATCGCGCATGTAAAAAAAGACGATGATCCAGATTATCTATCCCTTCTATTTCTCCTGCAAGTGATCCATATTTTTTATCGCCAACTATAACATGTCCTAAGTGGGCACTATGCACACGAATTTGGTGTGTGCGCCCGGTTTTTGGAGTGGCCTCAACCCAACAAGCATGTTGATAGTTTTCAAGAAGTTTAAAACCTGTTTCCGAGGCTTTCCCTTCTTCTTTCACCGAAACAATACGTTCACCTGATTTTAAAATATTTTTTTCAAGTGCGGCACGAACAGTCACCTGTTTTTTACCTTCCCAGCGATGGGTCAGTAATGCCCAATAAGTCTTTTGTACTTCACGCGCTTCAAGCAATGCATGCATTGCCCTTAAAGTACTTCTTTTTTTGGCTAATAAAAGGCAACCTGACGTCTCCTTGTCGAGACGATGAATTAATTCTAAATAAGCTAAATCTTGTCTTGTTTTTCTCAACGCCTCGATCACACCGAGACTTAAACCACTTCCTCCATGAACTGCGATACCTGCCGGCTTATTGATTACTAAGAAAGAAGAATCTTCAAAAATAATGCATTCGGTAAGTCGTTTTGCCAAGGCGTCACCTACAAACACCTCTTTTGATTCTGACAAACGAATAGGAGGAATACGTACACTATCACCAGCATATAATCGTGTATTAGCTTGGGCTCTTTTTTTATTAACTCGTACCTCACCACCACGAATAATTCTATAGATATGGCTTTTAGGAACACCTTTCAAAATACGAATCAGATAATTATCGAGACGTTGCCCTTCTTCTTCATTACTGATTTCTTTATAACTAACTTCACTCATTGTCAATAAACCTGTTTGCTGGGCGTGATTTTTTTGGTATGATCGCCTGTAGCGTGGGAAAATTTCCATGCAACCGAATTATAACGCATTTAAATAAAAAAAGCGTGACTATTTACTTTAAGTATATGCTGAACATTAAGGAAATTGGGTCTTGACCCGCCCTAAATGAGTGATTTACTTGTTAAATTATAGTTACATAAGAAATAGCGCTTCCATTTAAGCAGATATAAGGAAGCAACCCAATGCCAGAGATAAATTGAGCATATTTTTGACAGAAACCTACGCATGCCAGACATGCTTTATACCGATTACGAATTATTTCCGGGCTTTCGCACGCCTTTGGCTTCATATTTCAACCCGTTTGATTTGTAACCAGTATATTTCAGAGCATGCACCTATCTTTAGACCCCTTTCGAAACTCGCTGCAAGGAAATACATGCTCGGGAAAACGAAGCACCGAACCGGAGCGTACTCCTCAGTACATGAAGATTCGAGCCCCGTACCGATGACGCAGTTATCCAGTGCAGTAAAGAGGTCTATTGAACAGGTAACCTGCGTAAAGTCTGTTTATACGGCCATGGGTTCGCTTAAAGATCACATCGCTTATTGTTCAATTCCAGGTGCTACTGACCTATTACCTTCTTGTGGTGAAACTCCCGGGTTTTCAAATATTGCAACAAAGCATACAGATGTGTGCATCGATGCACAGAAAATTCAGACCTCCACCCAAAGCGTATCAATGTCAGTATATCCAATTGAACCTCTAAGGAATTTTGAGCCTTATACTATCTCGACTTAAATGACGGCGCCCTAATATTGGGGTAATAGATGGAAAAAATGTTAATCAATGCAATTCAAACTGAGGAAGTTCGTGTTGCACTTATCAAAGATCGTTATTTATTTGACCTGGATATTGAATGTCCTGGTGAAGTGAAGAAAAAGGGGAATATTTATAAAGCAACCGTCACCCGACGGGAGCCCAGCCTCGATGCCGTTTTTGTAGAATACGGTTCTAAGCGTCAAGGTTTCTTGCCACTTAAAGAAATTGCACCTGAATATTTAAGCAAAAATCCTGAAGAGTTTGGCGATGAAAAGCCTCCCATTACTTCATTAATTCGTGAAGGTCAGGAATTATTGGTTCAAGTAGACAAAGAGGAACGTGGTAGCAAAGGTGCAGCACTCACTACCTATATCACTTTGGCAGGCTGCTATTTAGTTCTGATGCCTAACAATCCTCGCTCTGGTGGTATCTCCAGACGTATTGAGGGAGAAGAACGTGATGAATTACGTGAAACACTCAACGCATTGACTCTTCCTGATGATATGGGGCTTATAATCCGTACAGCAGGCGTTGGCAAAAGCCAAGAAGAGTTGCAAGATGACCTGGATATGTTGTGTAATCAATGGCAATCAATCAAACAGGCTTACAACACAGAACTTGCTCCTAGCTTGATCCATCAAGAAGGTGATGTCATCATTCGGTCCATTCGCGACAACTTACGCAAGTCAATCAGCGAAATCATCATTGATGATCAGATTTCTTATATTAAAGCCAAGCAATATATTGAGCGAGTAAAGCCTGAATTCTTGCCCAATTTGAAGCTTTACAACAGCAGTATCCCCTTGTTTAATTTTTATCAAATTGAAAGCCAAATAGAAACGGCATATCAACGCCAAGTTATGTTGCCTTCTGGAGGTGCTTTGGTGATTGACCGAACCGAAGCTCTGGTTTCAATTGATGTAAACTCAGCCAAAGCAACGGGTGGAGCAGATATCGAAGCCACAGCCTTCAATACCAATATTGAAGCAGCTGACGAAATTGCCCGTCAATTACGTCTACGTGATTTGGGTGGTCTGGTCGTTATCGATTTTATCGATATGAGTTCGAGTAAAAATCAACGTGATGTTGAGAATCGCTTAAAAGAAGCTTTGCAAGCTGATAGAGCACGGATTCAGGTTGGACGTATTTCTCGTTTTGGACTATTAGAAATGTCTCGTCAACGCCTAAGATTATCCTTAGGCGAAAGCGCTCAAGAAGTTTGCCCACGCTGTGAAGGACGAGGGACTGTTCGTAACATTCAGTCTCACGGGCTCTCGATTACACGTCTTATCGAAGAAGAAGCATTAAAGGAAAAGACCGCTGAGATACAAGTACAACTTCCTGCAGAAATGGCAACGTTCATCATAAATGAGAAGCGTAATTTCATTAAAGATATTGAAAAGAGACATGGCGTTTCGGTAGTAATTATCGCCAATCCTTATATGCACTTACCGCAGTATACGATTACTCGGCTTAAAGAGGATAATGTGGGTAAATCTAAAAAACCCAGTTATTCTTTAATTCAACAGCCTGAATTACACGTTACCAGCAGTGAGGCAGAAGCTTCTTTACGGGATGAACCCGCCGTCAAACCATTTACAGAACATCAACCCGCAAAAAGTGGCCAAACTAGTTTCATCAAACGTTTATGGTCCAGCTTATTCGGTGGACATACAGACTCTGCGGCTGCAGTGCCACAAAATCAAGCTAAAAAAATCCCAGGCCGTAATCAACCGCAAGCCAAATCTTCCAGAAGTTCTGGTGATAGAAGATCGCAAAATCGACGACGTCGGCCTAGCGGTAATCAACAACAACAGCAACGTACCAATACAGGTAATACTTCTCCCTCCAACCAAAATCGAAGAAAAACAGGTCAACAAGGTCAACAACAAGGAAATATCAAATCCACTGTTGCCAAGGGAGAAAGCAATAAAAAAAGAGAACCAGCAATAAAGGAATAATGTTGAAAATGTACCCTGGGTGAGGCGAAAGCCGAAACCTGGGGAACTCTTTTCTCAGAAAATCCGATTTCGCTTTGTTTCATCCAGAACTGGATTCAAGAATCCGCAGGTGATTACTCCTCGCATTAAAAAACTTTCATCTCCCCGAAAAAATAATTCTGAGCAAACATTCTTAACTTTTAACCCAACAAGAAGAGTTAACCATGTGATAATTAAAAAATAAAATGGAAGTGGTGCAAATTTATGTTAGAGTTTCGCACCTTTTTATCATTTATTTTAAAATTATGTCTTTCTATAAACTTATTGCAGATCACTTAAATCAATCCGGTTTTTACTACGAAGAACAGCAACTACAACGTACTGATATTATCGAATATATGGTGCTCGAGTCAGCCGGGGCATTACACCCCCTGCAAGGTAAACCCCTGAAGTGCATCTTCCGTCAAGGCCATACAAGTAATATTTTATTTCGAGACAATAAAAGGCGTTCCGCTTTGGAGTTCGGTCTTAATCCCAGTGTAAAAGAATCTTCACTTAGTGAAGATGAAAAAACTCAATTTATTCAAATTGTTAATCGAATAGAACATAAATTTCCCGAGAGTACGTTTGATAGCGAACATTATTTTTATAATAGTTTTCACACTCTCTATTCGGTTATTCTTCCCGACGATAATATTGAATTTTCCATCAAATCCTCCTCTTTATTTGTGGCAGCAGGTAATTTATTAGAGCTTGATTTAGAAGCACTTCTACTCCTTAGAAAAAAACTTGCTGTTTATAAGATTGCTGATAATAATCTCTCAGTTCTAGTCGATCGCTTGGTCGAAAAAATCAATAATCATTTATCAGAACATTTTGAACAACGTTCAATTCAACAGACCTTGCCTAAAGTGGAAGAAAAATTTGCAGCTATGTTGGCTATTGAAAGAGAAGAACATAAATTTAATCAGTTGCTGCAAATGCTCAAGTTTAAATTACATGAGTTGGCAGATAAAGGAACTAAAACTTATGAGCCTCATACTTCCGATGAACCAGCTCTATTAAATGATAACTTCGACCCCAATTACTCAACCGTAGCTCCTATTGCGCAATTATTAGGCGCAAGCCTGCTCGATGCTGGGACTAGTTTTTTCAATAATCCTCTTTCACAAAAAAGTTTTACAAAGTTCAAACAAACTTGTCACGATTCAATTCAAAGTGCCAAAGAAGAGTTTGGCAAATATCGCGGCTGGGCAAAGTGGTATAATGAACTGAACCCTATATTAAAATCACTTATTATATGTGTCAAAGCAATAGGCGGAATTATTGCAGGCTTAACTATTGCCCCGGGCATTTTGACTGCATTATATTGTGAACAAGGTTATCTAGGCACCTTTTTTAATACTAAAACAGACTCGCTGAGAAAATTAGAATCCTTTGAAAAAGCTCTTGTTTCTAAAGGCGGGATTTTTGATGAATTAAATAAAGAAATCCCCCATGTAGGAATGGCACTAAGTTAAGCTTGTTTAGGTATCACAATTTAATTTTATCTCTACAATACGCATTACAACGGAATAAGTTATACACTTTTTAAAGGGTGATAAAAATATGACTACCCATTAACAAGGAGAGTTTAAATGATACCTGTAAAAGGTTATGCAGCTCAAAAGGCCAAAGCACCACTGACCCCCTATTCATTTAATCGTCGTGAAGTTGGAAAAAATGATGTACTGATTGAAATCCACTATTGTGGTATTTGTCATTCAGATATTCATCAAGTGAAAGATGAATGGGGAGGATCCATATTTCCAATGGTTCCTGGGCATGAAATTATTGGTATCGTGAGTCAAGTCGGTTCCTCTGTCAGTAAATTTAAAGTTGGCGATCATGTGGGGGTTGGCTGCTTAGTTGATTCTTGCCGACGATGTGAAAGTTGTCATGAAGGGTTAGAACAGTATTGCGAAGGAGGAATAACTTTCACCTATAACAATTATGAGCCAAATAGTAACAACTTAGCTCAAGGAGGCTACTCGACCAAAATTGTTGTGGATGAAAATTACGTTCTTAGAATTCCAGAAAACTTACCTATGGATGCAGCAGCCCCCCTTCTTTGTGCTGGAATAACACTCTATTCTCCTCTGAAACACTGGCATATCGGTCCTGGAAAACGTGTCGCTATTTTAGGTTTGGGAGGACTTGGACATATGGGGGTGAAACTGGCTCATGCAATGGGCGCCGAAGTAAGCGTCTTGAGTCACTCTCAGAATAAAGAAGCCGACAGTAAACGTCTGGGTGCTGATCATTTTTTTGCTTCTTCAGACTCGAATACTTTTCCAAAATTAAAAAATTATTTTGATCTCATTATCTGTACGGTTTCTGCAAAAATTAATTGGGAAGATTACATCAAACTACTCAAACGTGATGGCACTATGGTGGTGGTCGGCATTCCTGAAGAGGCTGTACCGCTCAATCCATTTCCCCTGATTGCTCAACGGAGAAGCCTGGCTGGCTCCGTCATTGGAGGCATTGAGGAAACTCAAGAAATGCTGGATTTTTGTGGCCAACACAACATTGTATCGGATATCGAATTAATCCCTATTCAACAAGTTAATGACGCTTATGAACGAGTGGTGAAAAGCGATGTCCGCTATCGCTTTGTGATTGATATTGCCTCGCTATCTTAACTATTCTTGTAATTAAGTTCACCTTCTCCCCTAAGGGAGAGGGTATCGCCCAGATAAAAAAAATTTACGGTGCTGAAATGAGGGATGCGGTCCCAAATATGAATAAAATTAAAATAGTCAGAAAAATAATTATACATAAAAAGAAAAGCACTTTAGCGACCTTGGCAGATCTAGAGGCAACACCACGAAAACCAAATAATCCCGCAACCATGGAGATTAGCAAAAATATGAGCGCCCACTTCAACATAGAGATCTCCTTATCAGGATATTATTGTTCTTACCTTTAGATTATAGCCGAAAAAATAAGCACAATAAGACGATAGGACCCTGCATTATAATTACGTTTCAAAGAATCATAAGCCTGTAGCAATAGGGTTGACCCCAATATTGGGATTAATGCCGCAATCATCGAGGATTTTGAGTAAATTATTGCCTTTTTTAGTCAGTCGCTTGATGCAGTACTCTTCAAGATAACTTTTCAAAATATATTCATAATCGGGCAGGGTTAGAATTTTAAGTATTTTTTCCGCCATCTCTAAATGCCGCTCGTTCTCATAATTTAATGCTTGGAATAAAACACCCCCTAACATTGCCGCAATACTGGCTTTACGCACAGGATTGGCCAAATAAAAACGCTGGATGCATTCATCTATAGCCCGATCCTTATCCCATGCGACCCATTCATTATAAAAGGTCATAGCAGGATCTGAGTTTAAAAACCCGTTTTTCTCCAATTCTTGAATGGCATAAGCAACGGCTACAATGGCTTGTATATTGGCCCAAGAACAATTGCCGCTAATTTGCGAACTAATGGGAATCTTTGCTACCGGTACCAAGCCTAGTTGATGGTTAATCTTCTGATGGAAAAAATTTCTGGCTTGTTTTTTATAAAGAAAATTTTCTAAAAAATGAGCATTTAGTGCTTCTGGGCGAGTAATTTTATAGATATTAACACTTCCTTCCTGGAGACTGTTTTCACCGCGATCAATTTTAGCCCACCATTGACCAAAACGAATAAAGCCCATTGCATGCCCTCGACTTGCAGCGGGCAGAATTAACATAGGGACTTTTAATAAATCGTCGAGTCTTTGAATATGTTGTGCACTAAGGAACGGTAAGTGTTGATATTGTAACAGTTCTTCTGCAAGCGTAAACGCGTCCATGATTACATAAGCTAAGGGAAAATACTCACGTAAATGGCGGGTTGAATAACTATTGATAAAGCGTCTTAACGCATCTCTTATCACGGCAACGGTAAATTCAAGAATGAATCCTTCATAATCAAGTTCAATAAACTCACCTTTAGCATTAACTATATCTACATCACCTTGTAATTCAAAACGATGCCCAACCAATTTGCCATTAATAAAATCAAGGGCAAAATCAAGCTTTGCCCCATATTGATAAAGTAAATGTTTGAGCGTGTCTTGATTACGTAATACCGGATAAACCAATATAGAAAGCCCATTGCGGGTATACGCATTGGGATCTGCGCCATGATCTAAGAGCAAACGTGCCAATGCAACATCATTATTATCTACAGCCCAATGTAAAGGAGTTCGTCCGGTTACATCTCCTTTATTGACATCCACCTTTCGAGCAATCAATTGTTCGGCAATTTCTATTTGACGTGTGATAGCACACTCAATTAAGGGTGTAAAACCATATTCATCGATATCGTCCAGCGATTCACCTGCTCGAAGATAAGCTTCAAAATCAGGCATTCGACGACTGATTATGTCACTTGCAATAGTCATTAATAAGGACCTCTAGGTTTAGGTGTATTGTTAAATTTGGGCATATTACCTAAACGCAGTTGTTTTTCTTGTTCCTGATTGCGTAACTCATTATCAAACTCACGTCGGGCATCCGTATTCAAAGGTGGCTCAGGGTTTAAAGGAGAGTCCACGCCATCATAACGCTGACTGTCTAACGCGGGATGTTGTAAAATATTATTTTGCAACTCGCCTTCAGGACCTGGCGAAGGTTCATAATCGGAATGCTCGCGGGCTTTCACTAAGGCGATCCGTCGCTCGCCTTGTTGTTCAGCCAGACGCCTCTGTCGTTCCATTGCCTTGGTTTCGGCAACCAAAAAAGAAGTACTCTTCTCGATGCGTGTAGGTACGGGCAAATCCAAGGCTGATCTTAGCAAAACATATACAGCACCAATGCCACCATCTTTCGGAAGAGCGCTGTGAAAAGCAGTAACCTCTTTGATTTGTGGCAGCCAGTGATTAACTAAATTTTTTAATACGGGCGGAGTATTTCTAGAACTTGCTGTACCGTGTGTGATAAGTATGCATTGTTTATGCATCTTTATCTGTTTTTGGATAAACTGCAACAAAGCGTTACGGGCTCCCTCTGGTGATAAATCAGAAAGATCCAGTTTTGCTTCCCAGGCTATTTGTCCTGTTTTTAATTCATTAAAACGTTTGCCCGAAACACGAGGAGTAGCATAAGATAAAATACTGCTCGCTAGAACAGGTTCTTCAATATCATCAGTTAAATAATATTCATTTAGCATATTTCAAAAATCCAATTGTATTAATCAAAGTATAACTTAGGTTATAAAAAGTAGGAGGATTTTTTTAACGATCTGTTTGATCGAAATACTATGTTGGCATGATGAAGATCCTTCCCCCCCACCAAGAGGAGAAGGCATCGAAAAACCATTGAAACTATAAATACTCTCGTTGCAAAATTTCAGCAATTTGAACAGCATTAGACGCAGCACCTTTACGAATGTTATCTGCAACAACCCATAAATTTAATCCATTTGGATGAGAAATATCTTCTCGAATTCGACCAACAAATACATCATCCTTGCCAATCGCATTTTTTATTGCAGTCGGATAGCTTGTTTTGTTTACATTATCAATCACTTTAATACCGGGAGCTTTAGAGAGTATTTGCCGTGCTTTTTCCGCAGTTAAAGGTTTTTTTAGTTCTAAATGAATGGCCTCTGAATGCCCATAAATAACAGGAACTCTCACTGCGGTTGGATTAACCATCAGACTGTCGTCTTCCATAATTTTGCGTGTTTCCCACACCATTTTCATTTCTTCGCGGGTATAACCATTTTCTTCAAACTGATCAATATGCGGAATGGCATTAAAGGCAATCTGCTGCGGATAAACGTTCACCTGCGCTGGTCTGCCATTCAGAAGGTCTCCTACTTGGGAAACCAATTCGCTAATCGCTTTCTTGCCGGTCCCAGAAACGGATTGATAGGTGGCAACATTAATGCGGGTAATTCCTACAGCATCATACAAAGGCTTCAGGGCCACAACCATTTGAATGGTAGAACAATTCGGATTGGCAATAATCCCTCTGTTTTTATATTCAGCAATACGATGTGCATTAACTTCGGGAACTACTAAAGGAATATCATCTTCGTAACGAAAACAAGAGCTATTATCAACAACCACACAGCCACTTGCAGCCGCCTTAGGCGCATATTCTTTAGAAACCGACCCACCTGCCGAAAATAAGGCGATATCCGCTTTGCTAAAATCAAACTCAGCGAGGTCCAAAACATCCAATTGTTTGTTTTTAAATGTTATTGTTTTACCAACGGAACGAGAACTAGCTAAAGGATAGAGCGTCTTTATTGGAAATTTTCGTTCTTCCAATACGGTTAGAAAAGTTTCGCCAACTGCACCTGTGGCCCCAACTATGGCTACATTTAATTCTCTGCTCATTTATGACCTCTTCTATATGCTTATGAGCCCTTACGGGCACTTTCTTTCCCAAGTAAAAAAAGGGGGTATATCCCCTCTCCATTGAAGGGTGAGAATTCTGGACATTTTCCAATTATGAATTAGAAATCAATGCCTTATGTCTCAAATAATGATCCATTAAAACTAAAGCCATCATTGCTTCAGCGATAGGCACCGCTCTAATTCCCACGCAAGGGTCATGCCGCCCTTTAGTCACTACGGTTACTTCCTCGCCAAAAACATTGAGTGTCTTTCCCGGAGTTGTAATACTTGAAGTAGGCTTTAGCGCAATACTAACTTCTATATTTTGTCCCGTAGAAATCCCTCCTAGAATTCCTCCCGCATGATTGCTAAGAAAACCCTGGTGAGACATTTGATCGCGATGCACAGAACCTAACTGATTCACGGCTGCAAAACCTGCACCCACTTCAACACCTTTAACTGCATTAATAGACATCATAGCATAAGCTAGTGTGGCATCGAGTTTATCGAATACAGGATCTCCCAGTCCTACAGGTACATTTTTAGCAAGTACCTTGACGCGAGCGCCTACTGAATCCCCTTGGCGTCTTAATTGCTCGATCGCATGAGCAAGTTCCTGAATCTGCGTATTATTAGGGCAGAAAAAAGAATTATTATAAATCTCTGATTCATCTGCAAAGTGCAAAACCAGATCACCCATTTGTTGCAAATAACCCACAATTTCCAGGTTTAAATGATGCTGCAGATACAAGCGTGCAATAGCTCCGGCCGCCACACGTGCTGCAGTCTCTCGTGCTGAAGAGCGCCCACCACCACGATAATCCCGATGGCCGTATTTATGATGATAAGTAAAATCTGCATGCCCAGGACGAAATAAATTTTTAATTTCTTCATAATCCCGAGAACGTTGGTCTGTATTGTGAATCAATAAAGCTATAGGAGCGCCTGTAGTTTTACCCTCAAAAACACCAGAAAGGATCTGTACTTTATCCTCTTCTCGGCGTTGTGTTGTAAATTTGGATTGCCCCGGTTTGCGTTTGTCCAGAAAAGGCTGGATGTCTTCTTCTTTTAACAGTAATCCTGGCGGGCAACCATCAACCACACAGCCAATAGCCGGACCATGGCTTTCACCAAAAGTTGTTACTGTAAATAAAGTGCCAAAGGTATTACCGGACATTAAAGTACTCTTTTAGTTGCTGCTTCGTTAACAAAAATATCCCCTGTCCCCCATGACTCATTTCCAGCCAAGTGAAAGGAACCTGAGGATAGGCCTCACATAAAGCTGCTTCACTATTCCCAACCTCAACAATCAGAACACCTTCTTCATTTAAATAATCATAAGCGTTATTAAGAATTGTTTCGACAATGGCCAATCCATTATTACTCGTTTCCAAAGCCAACACAGGCTCATGACGGAATTCGTCAGGTAAGGTTTGCATCTCTTCCTTACCTACATATGGAGGATTACTTACTATTAAATCATAGCCTACCTTGGGCACTTTCGAGAAACAATCTGATTCAATTAAATTAAGTTGCTCTTCGACACCGAGTTGTTCACGATTGATTGCAGCAACAGCCAGTGCTTCACTAGAAATATCCACTGCATCGACTTGAGCTTCCGGAAAAGCATAGCAACAGGCAATCGCAATACATCCGCTGCCAGTACATAAATCTAAAATACGATGTACTTTCTCTGCATTGACCCAGGGAGAAAATTCATTTTTGATCAGTTCTGCTATGGGAGAGCGAGGAATGAGAACCCGTTCATCCACATAAAATGGAATATCACAAAAATAAGCTTCTTTGATTAAATACGGGACGGGTACTCGTTGATTAATCCGTTTTTCCAATTGCTGATGTAAATGTTTTTTCTCACTAGTAGTTAAGCGTGCATTAAGCCAATTTGATTCTAAATCGTAGGGCAAAAATAAACTTCTCAAAATCAAGGAATGCATATCATCCCAAGCATTATCCGTGCCGTGACCATAATACAAATTCGCATTCATTGCGCAGGACACACTAAAACGTAAAAAATCCAAAATGGTGTCTAATTCTTCCGTTTCTTTAAGTATATAATTGCTCATGGGATTACGATTCTCATCCAGAAAAAGTACAAATTGTACCCTATGTTAAACAACAAATGTAGCCTCAGGGCCACACAGTTTAATTTAAATAGTAGAAGTTAGACCCCACTTACATCTACCGCATTCAAATCCAAGGTACAATCGCCCTCTACCTGAGTTATACTTCTTTTATCACTTAATCATTTCTAGTAAAAAATGGCTGATGATTTTTTATCCGATGAAGACAAAGCCCTGTTCCGTGAACACATGAGCTCGGTAAAACCATTAAATGAAAAAACCCAGCGGGTAAAAACTTCTGAACCTAAGCCTTCAATTCCCATCAAAAAGAGCAAATTGTCAGTCACACCCGTAATAAAAGAATATTACTTGTCCGATATGATTGTGGACACGGTACTTTCTGAAACCACCCTTTCCTATTCACATCCAAGTATTTCCCACCAGCGATTAAAAGCATTAAGAAATGGACAAATTCTCTGGGAAGCACGGTTGGATTTACATGGTTTAAAAGGCGAAAAAGCGAAGGACATCTTGTGCCAGTTTATTCAAACCCAGGCCGAACAGGGTAAACGATGTCTATTAATAATTCACGGCAAAGGAGGCCATCTCGGTGCACCACCCGTAATTAAAAATTTACTGAACCGTTGGTTGCCTCAATTCGAGGAAGTTTTAGCTTTCCATAGCGCCTTACCAAAGGATGGTGGGAACGGTGCAGTCTATGTACTGCTTAAAAAACAGCGCTAACCACACCCTGGTTGGCACCATCCCTTAACCCGAGTTTGGTTGTGCTCAACCAATGCTATTTTTATATAGTTCGTTTACTTGCGTTCATGCCCTATTCTGAGGATAATTCGCTACATAAATAAAATATCAAGAGAGAACATGGAACATTTAGGTCAATTTATCATAAATCATTGGCAGTTATGGCTTGCCCTTATTGTGGTTTTATTACTTATATTCATCAATGAGTTGTTTACACAGAAAAAGAAAGCAAAAGAACTGACTCCTCAGGCAGCTGTTGATTTGATCAATAATGAGAATGCTGTAGTCATCGATTTGCGTGACAAAGATGCCTTTAAACAAGGACATATTATTGATGCGATCAATGCCAAAAACGAGGATTTTGAACAACAGAAAATGGATAAATATAAAAATACCCCCCTTATCCTAATTGCTACACGAGCAATGGAAGCCCAAACTCTAGCCAACAAAATTCGCGCCCAAGGGTACCAACCGCATGTACTTAGCGGCGGAATTACTGCCTGGCAAAATGCAGAATTACCCTTGGTTAAAGGAAAATAGATTATGGCAGAAATAATTATGTACAGTACGGGTTATTGCCCCTACTGTGTCAAAGCCAGAGAATTATTACACCATAAAGGTACTTCATTTACTGACCTTCGCATTGATTTACAGCCCGAATTACGTCAGGAAATGATAGCTAAAAGCGGAAGACATACCGTACCGCAAATTTTTATTAATGGCCAACATGTCGGTGGCTGCGATGATTTATATGCCCTGGATGCCCAGGGAACACTCGATCAATTACTAAGAGGATAGCAATATCATGAGCGAACAAGCAAACCCAGCGCAAAACCAAAATGAAACCCAATTCATGATTCAAAGGATTTATATTAAAGATTTATCTTATGAAACGCCGAATACACCTGCTGTGTTTCAACAACAATGGGAACCTGAGTTAAACCTCGAACTCAATACTTCCAACACCAAACTGGAAGAAGGTGTTTATGAAGTAGTATTAACAGTAACTGCCACCGTAAGCAACCAAAAAGCAACTGCATTTCTTGTAGAAGTAAAACAAGCAGGTATTTTCACCATTCAGGGTGCTCCAGCCAATCAACTGGATCATATATTAAACAGCTTCTGCCCCAATATTTTATTCCCATATGCCCGTGAAGCAATTACCTCACAGGTAATTCGTGGCAGTTTCCCTCAACTGGTATTGGCACCTATTAATTTTGATGCGTTATACATGCAACAAGTTGCAGAAAAACAAAAAGAAGGCCAAGCTTAAAAATACTAAGTATGAACTAAAGTATTGTTTGCCCGGGTTTAGGCAAAGCCCTAACCCGGGAGTGGGAATAAGAATTCTATTTTTTCAACTCAGATACTACGCTTATCTCGCTAACCAATACACTCCTTTTTAAGAGCATAAAATGAACCAAAAAAACATTGCCATATTAGGTGCTGGCTCTTGGGGAACTGCGGTGGCAATTCACCTAGCCAAAGTGGGACATCGTGTTTTGTTGTGGGGACATGATCCGCAGCAAATTGCTCTTATGACTGAGAAAAAAACAAACTCACGCTATTTACCTGATATTGGTTTCCCTAAAACTTTAGAACCTTCAACTGATTTTGATCAGTGCATGAACGAAGCCAATTTCGTTATTATTGCTGTTCCTTCCCATGCTTTTGGAGAAATTATCAGCAAAATAAAAAAACCACCTCAAGGACTTGCTTGGCTGACTAAGGGTATTGATCCACAAAGCCATCAATTATTAAGTGATTTAGTGAGTCAAGCTTTTGGTCCTACTTTTCCTAAGGCAATTATTTCAGGTCCATCATTTGCCAAAGAAGTAGCTCACTTCCTGCCCACTGCAGTGACTTTAGCTTCCAATAATGCGCAATATCAAAAAGAGGTGCGTGCGTTACTTCATCATGATAACCTCCGTGTGTACTTGAGCGACGATCTCATCGGCGTGCAAATTTGTGGTGCTATTAAAAATGTCTTGGCCATTGGCTGTGGGATCAGTGACGGCTTAGGATATGGTGCGAATGCAAAAGCCGCATTAATTACCCGCGGACTGGCCGAAATGGAGCGCCTAGGATTAGCTTTGGGAGCACGAGCAGAAACTTTTCTTGGTCTAGCCGGTGTCGGCGACTTAGTTTTAACTTGTACCGATGATCAGTCCCGAAACCGCCGCTTCGGCTTACTTTTAGGACAAAATATCAGCATCAACGATGCAGAACAGCAAATTGGCCAAGTCGTAGAAGGGAAATATAACGCTTCGCAAGTATGCTTCCTCGCCAAACAACAGCAGGTAGAAATGCCCATCTGTGAACAAATTAATGCACTGCTACAAGGAAAAATTAGTCCAAAACAAGTGGTCCAAAATCTAATGAGTCGGCCACCCAAGGAAGAATAAATTTGGAGCGACGACATCGCCGACTATGTCATTCCCGCGAAAGCGGGGACGAAATTTTTTAAATAGTATGCAGCGTTGCCAAAATGTACAGTGAAATTACGTTTAGCCTTTAACATCCACTAGCTCGATATCCTCAGAGGACAAGCGATCGCCCAAAAATATTTCGCCAACAATCTGAAAACGCTTGATTGAGTCGGTTACTAAATAACTTACCGAACGTCCCAAAGAAGGAGCATCACTCAACAAGTCCTGCTTTTCAAGCAATTGATACAGGGCCTGGGAAGTGGCATGAGCTGAATCGACTATAGTGACTCCTTTAGGTAACAAGTCGCTCAACAAAGTCTTAAAAACAGGAAAATGGGTACATCCCAGGAGCACTGTATCTTCATTGGTAAAACCATCCAGGTAATGTTTTAACGCTTCGCGGGCTACTTGATTGTTGACCATCCCTTCTTCTGCTAAGGCAACTAAAACACTGCATGCGCGCGTATTAATGATTGCTTGGGGTAAGTGTTGCGTGATTAATTGTTGGTATGCATTGGAGGCAATCGTTGTTTCGGTAGCTAAAACAATTATGCGTTTGTTTTCAGTTGCCGAAACGGCTGCCGCGGCACCGGGTGCAACCACACCAAGCACCGGCATACCGGGTAACATTTCCTGTAAATACGGTAAGGCGGCTGTAGTAGCGGTATTACAAGCAATTACCAAAGCCTTAATCCGCCGCTCTACCAACAATTTTGCCATTTGCATGGCATATTGTTTTACCGTATCTGGACTTTTAGTCCCATAAGGAAGTCGAGCTGTATCCCCCAAATAGATAAACGATTCTTGCGGTAAGCTCTCCCGCAATGCACGTAAAACCGTTAAGCCGCCCATCCCTGAGTCAAATACACCAATCGCCAGTTGGTTTGAATTCAATTGTATAACCCCCTGTATGAATTTTATTTCGTAAAATTCTATACCATAAGTTAATAGGTTTATTTAATTCTCGTGTAGAGCCTTTCCCAGGTCTCTAATATACTATCAAGCATCGAGATCTAATTATATTTTTTTTCCAGAAGCAGCTAGGTGTTCGTCGACCTTCAAACCATCTTTCGAGCTCCCAGCTTGCCCATCTCTCATAAGAGACATTTGTTCTCGTGACTTTCTTGTATTAGTAATGAAATCCTTAGCCTCTGTTTTAAAACCTTCCAGCGCCTTCTCATTGTAGCCCCTCAACTTATCCTTGATAAATTTATCATCAACAGTTGATTGCAACTCTAATCCCGCTCTCTTACGTGGACCTTCACAGCCCGGAACATGGGATTCTATTTTAAATTTTAAATCGTTTTTCATTAAAAGAAGCGCGGCATAAACTCTATCTGCATGATGCTCATCGTCACCGGTAATAAAGATAGTTTGTTCACCCGTTCCTTTCATATTGGTTATGAGCATTTTAGCTTGTTTAATTGCCATCTGAGATTTTTCTTGTTCCGTCATTTTATCTCGTTCAACAGCATCTGTTATATCGGTTACTTTACCAGTATGATCCTGAACTAACTTTCCTGTAGCTGTAGCTTGTGCAGCATTTTGGCCTCTCGCTTTTTGTGGAAAGTTGGCAACTGATTCAATTTTATCTCCTTGCTGTAATTTTACCCCTTGATAACGAGTTTCAATAGGATTTGCAGCACTGATACCCACAGCACCCGTACTTGGAGCCACAGTTGAAGCAGTAGGATTAGATACGGTCCCGTCATTTGTTACTAATTTATCAGTAAAATGTTGGAGACGAGGATCTTTTCCTGTTTGCCAAAAAGAATCTGCCATATTTGGTTTTGTATTAATGGCGGCAAGTTTTAATCCAGCTTGTCTCTTTATTTCCTGCCAATCTCTATCTGATAGATCATTTCTTACAAAATCTTGATTAACACGCCAACTGGTTCGTTGTCTATTTACTTCAGCAAGTATCTGATCTTCATCTCCCGCTGCAGCAATGCGCGCCAAGAGTTGAGGCTGATCAATTTTTTTAATGGCCTCTGAAATCATAAAAAAATGATACTTTTCTTTAGCTCGTTTTTTTATATCTCGTGCATCGGCATCTGATAACAAGTCTTCAGTAGTCAATGCAGCACTTAAATCAACATTTCCAAGTATAACCCTAGCTGAATTTAACTTCGTTCTGACAGTATCCATAGGCGCTGTAGCAATACCTCTCAGAACTTTCAGGATATTTGCATTTACAACTTTATCGTTGCTCATTGTTAAATTGGTGTTAATGGCATCGGTAATCGTTTTGGCATTGGTAAGTGAGGTTTTTTTTGCAATCACTAAGGCGTCTAATCTAACGGCGTCTTCTTTCCTTAGGTTGGTTGTATCGAACCCAGCCGTTCCCAGAGCCAAAAGCTTGTCAGCAGCAGTACCTGAACCAGGGGTTGCATAAGCATTGAGGTGCTGGTAGTTCGCCGTATTAGTAGTAACATCCGTAAGCGTTAACCCTGTTATTGTTTGGGTAAGCGCTTGTTCTTTAAGCAGCGAGGCTTTTTTTGCAATCACTAAGGCGTCTAATCTAACGGCGTCTTCTTCCCTTAGGCTGGCTGTATCAAACCCAGCCGTTCCCAGAGCCAAAAGCTTGTCAGCAGCAGTACCTGAAAGAGGGGTTGCATAAGCATGGAGGTGCTGGTAGTCCGCCGTATTAGTAGTAACATCCGTAAGCGTTAACCCTGTTATTGTTTGGGTAAGCGCTTGTTCTTTAAGCAGCGAGGCTTTTTTTGCAATCACTAAGGCGTCTAATCTAACGGCGTCTTCTTCCCTTAGGCTGGCTGTATCAAACCCAGCCGTTCCCAGAGCCAAAAGCTTGTCAGCAGCAGTACCTGAAAGAGGGGTTGCATAAGCATGGAGGTGCTGGTAGTCCGCCGTATTAGTAGTAACATCCGTAAGCGTTAACCCTGTTATTGTTTGGGTAAGAGCTCGTTCTTTAAGCAGCGAGGCTTTTTTTGCAATCACTAAGGCGTCTAATCTAACGGCGTCTTCTTCCCTTAGGTTGGTTGTATCGAACCCAGCCGTTCCCAGAGCCAAAAGCTTGGCAGCAGGAGTAGCAGCTAAACCAGGGGGGGCATAAGCATTGAGGGACACGTAGCCCGCCGTATTAGTAGTAACATCCGTAAGCGTTAACCCTGTTATTGTTTGGGTAAGCGCTTGTTCTTTAAGCAGCGAGGCTTTTTTTGCAATCACTAAGGCGTCTAATCTAACGGCGTCTTCTTCCCTTAGGCTGGCTGTATCAAACCCAGCCGTTCCCAGAGCCAAAAGCTTGTCAGCAGCAGTACCTGAAAGAGGGGTTGCATAAGCATGGAGGTGCTGGTAGTTCGCCGTATTAGTAGTAACATCCGTAAGCGTTAACCCTGTTATTGTTTGGGTAAGAGCTCGTTCTTTAAGCAGCGAGGCTTTTTTTGCAATCACTAAGGCGTCTAATCTAACGGCGTCTTCTTTCCTTAGGTTGGTTGTATCGAACCCAGCCGTTCCCAGAGCCAAAAGCTTGTCAGCAGCAGTACCTGAACCAGGGGTTACATAAGCATTGAGGTGCTGGTAGTTCGCCGTATTAGTAGTAACATCCGTAAGCGTTAACCCTGTTATTGTTTGGGTAAGCGCTTGTTCTTTAAGCAGCGAGGCTTTTTTTGCAATCACTAAGGCGTCTAATCTAACGGCGTCTTCTTCCCTTAGGCTGGCTGTATCAAACCCAGCCGTTCCCAGAGCCAAAAGCTTGTCAGCAGCAGTACCTGAAAGAGGGGTTGCATAAGCATGGAGGTGCTGGTAGTCCGCCGTATTAGTAGTAACATCCGTAAGCGTTAACCCTGTTATTGTTTGGGTAAGCGCTTGTTCTTTAAGCAGCGAGGCTTTTTTTGCAATCACTAAGGCGTCTAATCTAACGGCGTCTTCTTCCCTTAGGTTGGTTGTATCGAACCCAGCCGTTCCCAGAGCCAAAAGCTTGGCAGCAGGAGTAGCAGCTAAACCAGGGGGGGCATAAGCATTGAGGGACACGTAGCCCGCCGTATTAGTAGTAACATCCGTAAGCGTTAACCCTGTTATTGTTTGGGTAAGAGCTCGTTCTTTAAGCAGCGAGGCTTTTTTTGCAATGGCTAAAGTTTGTAAATCTTTGACATCTGTATCATCAAGTTCTTTATGGCTTCCATATGCTGTACCGACTGTAAAAAATGTGTTGAGGTCGTAGTCGTTGGCAAAGTTTGTGCCTAATGGCAATGGTTGTCGTGTTGCAAATTCGCTTAATCGCTGACGAATCATGGTGCACTCGGCAGTACCCCACCCCCCTTTGGCGTCAATAATTGGCTGAAGGTCATTAGGGTTTTTACACTGATTAACCAGATTTATATACTTCTGACGATATCTACCTGCCATATTTTTTCTCCTACATACAAAGTGTCGCTGTACCTATACTATAATAATGGCCTAGGGCATTATTCATTAACTTCAGATCGTTATAAAATTTGTTTCCATTACACTTAATCTCATTGCTAACTTTTAATACGATTAGCACCTTGAGAACTGACTGGTCCCTC
The DNA here is from genome assembly GCF_014109825.1 of Legionella sp. PC997. Taxonomy (NCBI): domain Bacteria; kingdom Pseudomonadati; phylum Pseudomonadota; class Gammaproteobacteria; order Legionellales; family Legionellaceae; genus Legionella; species Legionella sp. PC997. Next base: position 789,959 of record NZ_CP059576.1, on the reverse strand, counting down.
TATTTTTTTATTTTTGTCAGTGGGTGTTTTAATTCCACCCAAATTTTCTTTATAATCTGCAACTGTTTTATTCATTCCGGAATCCAATTCTTCTCTTTTTCTTTTATCCATAAGATCCTTAAAATCTGCGACTTGTTCTGCAATATGGCTTTTAGCCGTACCTTTAAATACGGTCTCATAGACGGATTCGTTAGTGAAACCTCTCCAATTTTTCTCATGGATTGGACTCCATGCAGCTGAATTTCGTGGTGAAATTTCTAATTTGCTTGCAGAAAAGTTAGGATGGTGTTCACCAAGAACAACTAACGCAGTCCATAAAAATTGTAACTCATCTTCTTTTCCTTTAATTCCCTTCAATCGAATAGGCGTTCTACCATCCCAACGTTCTAGTATATTCATGGCTGCTTCTATCGCATCTTTTGCTTTGTAATTTGGATCTTTAGATAAATACATTATCTTTAATTCCTGCGGGTGACGTTTATAAACTTCCGATCCCTGCAAGACTCCGGGAGCAATTTTCCCTTCAGGATGAAAATCCACAGTAAAACGTCCTTTATCGGCCTCGATTTTTTTGGCCGGATCACTTGGGTCAGGCTTATAATGAACCATGTCAGCGCATAAAACTTTGCCCTCTGGAGGGATTTCTTCTATTGAAAAATTCGGCTCTCTATTGGTACTTAAAGTTGTTCCTCTCGATGTAGCTGCAGCTGGATTTAATTGCGTATCTAAAGTTGCTACTTTATCTTTTTCGATGGTTTTATAAGTTACATTCAATGAACTATGCTGTAATCTACTTTTACCGCTGGAAAACTCATCGATTGTTGATAACAAACCTTTTTCACCCGAAATTTTAGCTTTAGCCTTTTGATAAAAAGCTATCTGCTCAACCACGTTTCTTTTCTCAGCCTCTAACTTTTCGCGCATCTCTGTAAATTGCAGCCTTACATCCACACTTTTAATGTCATGCGGTGGTTGAGGCTCTTTTGTACTTTCAAGACATGCATCCAAATCGCGTAAGTTACTGTGTAAATGTTCTAGAATCTCATCGCATTGTTCAGACAATTCATTATATGTCTTCTTCATTGCCTGAGTTTTTTCCCGTGTGTTACCTTCTATTGCCAAGTTATATAAACTTGCTTGCAGTACCTTATTGTCAGGAATTTTTTCTAATTTGGCCTTATGCCCTTGAATAGATTGTTTATATTTTTGTAGCTCGGTGAGCTCCTGATTTACTTCAGTAATAATTTTTTGTTTATTTGTATCGTTATCTTTATCAAATAGACTCTTTCTTTTTTCAGCCTTTATTTCCCTGAATATCGTTGGGGTAAGCGCTCTGCTTAAGGACTCCTTCAGTGCTTTATCCTTCGCGTTTAGTGGTTTATCATCCGACTCCGGAAGCAACTTATCAAGAAACTCATGAACATTTTTGCTTTCCACAAAAAGGTGTTCTGCTCTTTTGATATCATCTGCCGAATTCCAGGAAACAGGCCTGCCTACTTTTAGAAATATTTCATCAAGCCTTTTTCCAGCAGGCAATAATTTAGGTTCTTCTAGTCGCTCATAAACAATAACATTATTCTTATGATGTGCTTGAATTTTAGCGGCTACTTTATGTGGAGACACCAAAACATTAGAATTAGCAGCTGTTAAATCAAACGCTTGATAAAATTTGTCTTTATCGACAGGACTTCCACTTGCGACCCAAAGTGCTTCAACCAATGTTTGATAATCATTTAGACCAGAGAAATCAAGCGCTCTATGATCATATAGAGCTTGATTTATTGCTCCAATATCGATAGGGATACCTAGGCTGACCAATGACTTGGCGATAATCGGATTATGAATCTCCTTGAAAACTGCATTCCTTTTATTTTCTGAAACCAGTGCGCCAACATTCAGAGGCTGACCTTTGGAATCAACCTTTCCCCAAAAAAATTGAATCTGTTCCGGAGTTTGCGCATTAAGTACAAGATTTAGGTCATTAAGCTTTTCTGTTGAAGTGATTTCTTTTTGTTTTTCATCCGGCAATTGGCGAAACAAATCAATTAATGCTGCATGGGCTTCTCGACCATAACTTGATTGAAATCTATCTATCAAGTTCTTAAAATCCTCTATACGCTTATCGCGAGCAAACACTTTAAGTCGATCACGAATGACACCCTTTATATCATTTAGATGTTCAGGCTTAAGAAAAGCTAATGAAAAAGTATCAGTACCTTCTATAAATCTTGCCAACAATTTTGGTAAATTTTTTGCGCTGGCCCGATCAAGATTTTGCATATAAGATATGTTATGGGAATTAGAAGGAATTTTTGACAATAATCCCTTTAACATAGATACCTTAATCGAATCCAGATTATTCGCTCCAACCGCTTTATCGATAATCGCATCATGTCCAGCAATTCCATTTTTTAATGCGGCTTTTAAATCGACTTCATTCTGGGCATTACAAATTGGAACTGCTTTTGTACTACGATCTCCTAGATTAATACCATCTTTTAATAACTTATCTTGCAAATATCGTTCACACAGTTGTTGTTGAACTTTTGCACCTAATACAGTCTTATCTTCTTTAAGTGTATCTTTTACAGCAGCGAATTCTGACTGATTGAGTAAGGTATCAAGGAACCCTTCCGGACTCGCAATTCCTAATATGGGGGTTTTAGTTGAGAGCCATGTGTAATCAAGTGTGTTGAGAATTCGATTGAATTCTTCCAATGCAGCAATCTTTTTTAATTCATCACTACGTTCTTTAGCTTTTTCAAAAATCGCATCTGGAAATACTTGATCTAAAGAAGCCAAACCCTCCGCTGGAAAGCCCAGTGCCTGTGCAGCTAATTTAAGTTGGGCTGAGTTATTTTTGGCACTAATTAAATCATCGAGTAATTTGGGATTACGCAGATCGGGTTTGGCGATTAATTGAAATAATAATTGTTTCGCTGCCTGCTGTTGAATTCGCGTCACAGCTTCATTAGTTAGGATACTAGTAGAATCATTGGTGCCAGGATGTCCTGGTGTAGCATGAGGAACTGTTGCCTTCCATCCTTGAGGCTCAGGCATATCAGGTACTATTTTTTTCTTCAAATAAGCCCTGCACTCATCCGCATTATATTTTAAAATATTAATTAAAACTTCTTTATCTGTTACTGCATTCAAACCAAACTGGATTCGCTGTTCTGTAGCGGCTTGTTTGATTTTTTCAAAATTATCCTCCGCATCCGTTGAATTTAAAAAAGAGTCATCATTTAGATAATCATCCGGATCGACTCCTCCCAAAAATCTTGGAACTGTAGACTCCCAGTTTAAAATTCCATCCGGCCTTATATTAAACTCGCCTCCCCATAAAGCCCGGTGTTTTGTCACTGCTTTACGTAGACTCTCTGAATTACTTAAATCAACTGAGATTAATTCATCCAGTGCTTGGCGTGCTGTATCTCCTTTTGATAACAACGCAGAATTGTATATTGCACTTAAAAGAGATTTATTCTTTGCGGGCATAGTAAAACCATTCAAACCATTATCTGTATATTTTAGGATAAAATAATTAAATTATCCTTAAGTATCGCATTAAATAATAAATAATTTATCTTGCTTGAAGGATCACTATAGGATGAACTAACGTATAACATTAGTATGTAAGATAAAAGGGATTAAAATAATGAAAATTATACTTCTAGGACTTTTGTTAACATTAATTAATTTTGCTTATGCTCAAGGTTGTGTCATTGGCGAGATTCCTTCGCACCCCCGCTATGTTTGTTTTGATGGCAAAACACTACAACTTGCAGAAGATGGCCATTATCGCTGGAACGCTAAAAGGGGCTGTTTTGTGAGTGCCGTTCCCTGTTGTGCTTATAAAGCAACTCATTATGCGTTTTATCCGGATCCTACTAAAATTGGCGCTGCGTATGCCCGTTGCCGACATGACTACCCATTCCACCTTGGAGAAATGCAAACGCATTAATCTTTAATCGTCGCGAGCATTTGAGGGATTAAGTTGGTCATTTTTGTCATTATCAAGCTGGGTTATGTCGCACAATAGGATTCTTGCAACTCATATTCCAAAACAGCTTCTTTTTTCTGACCACAAGAAAAGAATGAAAAAAGATTGGAGTCTTTGGATTGATTGCGCTCTAAAGCTCGATTAATCAAGATATTGATTTCCCATTGTGTAGAACTCCAACCGTATAATCCACGTAGCTGGCGTATAATCCATAACTTACTGCGGAGCTGACGTATGTATTTTACTCCTGCCGATTCTTCCTCAGATGAGCTACCATTTATGTCATATCTTAAATGATGCAGCGTATTCTCAAAATTAGGCCGATTCTGATTCACTTCAATAAAGCGTTTAATACATTCTAAGGCTAAATTCTTTTGAAATTTTAGACAAAAATGATGATCTTCACCTATATCTCTTAAAATCAATTTTAGCGCGGGATAACTTATGTTCGGTTTGATTTTATCCAAATAAGGATTTTTAAACGTATAGGCTTTCACTAAAGACATAAGATCGGAGGCTCTAAATTTTTCGGTCATATGGGCCCCATTTTCAATTAAATTTTTGAGGATTAGCATTCCATTTTTTGTTACATCCTTCTCTTCATTTAATCCAGCTTGAACTCGTTCTGCTATACAATCTAAAGGAGTTTTACCGGCTTTATTTTTTACATTAATGAACTGGCCAAACATACTTAAAGTTTCTTCATACCGATATTCACCCAGTTTAATTGCGGTATGTAACGGCGTATCCCCTTTTTCAAATCCACCCCCTTTAAGGCATAAACTCTTATAACGTTTAAAGGATGTACGAACTTTTTCAACAAGAGCCGCCGTTATTAGATGGGGGGGAATAATTTCTTTCAATAAGTCATGGGTATTTTTACTATCCAAATTTCCCACATAATCTCGAAACTCTTTTACCGAGAATAATGCAGCTCGCAAACGGGAAAGCCTTGCTATGGTAGTTTGAGTCATCAATGCAACTTCTGCCCGATCGGCAGCATTATCCATCTCTGCACAATCTTGAAGGGTCTGCTCAATAAGCTCATGGGGTATTAAAATATGTTTATAAAATGATTTCCATTTTGCTTTAATGAACTTAGGATTATTACTTAATAAAGAAAAAGCTTTAATATCGGCATAATTATGATATTCCTTATTGTCAAAGGGATTAGCAATATAGCTAAATTTGGTTGGCCAATAGGAATTAGAAGAATAGGTTAAACACGTTAGTGATTTAAGATCCTGGACCATAATGTCAAACGCATGAGCCCCATGTATTAAATGGAACGGCCGGCGAGTTTGAAAGCTCATGATGCTGTCTACAAACATCAAATCATGATCAATTTTAAAGAACACTGCTCTAGGTTTGCCATGGCGCTCTACCAGATAAAATCCATAATTCCCTTTATGCAGATCATCTTCTTCCAAAGTATAAGAAGTCGAAAGGATGCTGGCTAAAGAGTCATAATCAATGGTTAATTTTTTTTCAATCTCCGCTTCAACTAAGCGCGCAAAAAAACCCTGCGGCAACTTATCCAGAAAATAAATAGGTATTTGAGTAGGATCATTAAGACTTATAGGAGTGGAGGCACAACCTGTATTCGGATCATTTAACGTATAAAAATCATGCTCGAACCCCTCCCTATTTGCTATAACATAGCAAAGATGCTGAACCGCCAAACCAAGAATGTTTTGGTCATCATCGACCACCAGGTTGTTGGGTGGAGTTAGATTTGACAATAAAAACAGGCGAGCCAATTGGCTAAACATCACTTCAAAACGAGAAAATCCAGATTGTCCGTATTTATTCTTTTTATAAATGATTCGGTAAGGAGATATTTCCTTACCCGGAGGAGTATATACCGCTTTAAGATAGGCCTCATGACCCGATGCGTGTGACGCCGGTCCTAAAGTAATATCTCTAATCTGAAAAAATGCAGCCATGAACCATAAATTGGAATCAAGTTGCGCTAAATTTTAACATAAAGAACAAAAAAATCAATTCTCATCAATGGTTAAAGTATCATTTTGAGAATCAAAATCTCCGCTGCTGTTTAAACGGATTTGCAAACCCACATTATTTTTGGAATCAGCATACTTAATTGCATTTTCTTGGGAAATGGCTCCGCTGCGGTACAATTTTAATAGAGCCTGATCGAATGTCTGCATGCCCTGTTCGGTGCTGCGTTCCATTGCCTCTTTAATATCATCAATTTTTCCTTTCTCGATCAAATCAGAAACATAAGGTGTATTTAATAATAATTCTACAGCGGCCATGCGCTGATTATTCACACCAGGAATAAGGCGCATGGAAATAATAGACCGTAAGTTAAGTGACAAATCCATCAATACCTGTTTTCGGGCGTCTTCGGGGAAAAAATTGACAATTCGATCCATAGCCTGGTTTGCATTATTGGCATGAAGTGTCGAAATACATAAATGTCCTGTTTCTGCATAAGCAATAGCATGCTTCATAGCATTGCGCTCACGAATCTCACCAATTAAAATCACATCCGGGGCTTCACGCATTGCATTGACTAACGCATTATCATAACTCATCGTATCAATACCTACTTCACGTTGATCGACTATTGATTTTTTATGTTGATGAATAAATTCGATTGGGTCTTCAATGGTTAAAATATGCCCACTTTGATTTTCATTGCGATAATCAATCATTGATGCCAAGGTGGTTGACTTACCCGAACCGGTAGCACCTACCACTAAAACCAGTCCGCGTAACTCCATAACAATCGATTTTAAAATCAGAGGTAAATTTAATTGTTCCAGTGAAGGAATCTTATTCTTAATATAACGCACCACCATCGAGATGTCTCCACGCTGGCGAAACATATTAATTCTGAAACGCCCGACCGAGGCAATGGAGAGTGCCATATTCAGTTCTAAAGTAGACTCGAATTCTTTACGCTGATCATCGCTCATCAACGATAATGCGATTTCAGCCATTTGTTGGGATTTGAGTGGTACTTGGCCTACAGGAGAAATTACCCCTTCAATTTTAATATTAGGTGGCGCCCCTACACTGAAAAATAAGTCTGAAGCACCGCGATCAACCATCAATTTAAAAAAAGGAGTAATGTCCATATATTATCCTACCATCGTCAGAGTGTAGCCTGTGTAAAACACCAAGACTACACTGTAAGACTCGTTAAGAAATCACCAAATCCCGTATCCTTCGATTTTCTAATTCATTCTGACACGCCTTTAGAAAAATCGTTTTGGCATTTTTTGCTGCCTCGCTCTGGACTGGCATTAAATCTACCACCTCATAGAGACGCATCAAAAAATTTACACATTCTTCTTTAGTATATTCTATGGATTTCACTTTGTGGGGAAGACGTTCCTCTTTTATACTCATATTCTTTAATTCAGCTTCCAAAGCCGGGCTTAAATCAAGCATTTCTTGGAAATAATTGGTATTAAAAGGAGCCATAGCCAAACGCTCTGCCCCGTCATTTTTATTGGGTGTCGCATTCCACCGTTGCGCTGCTTCGATAAATTCTTTCATGTTTTTCGAATCTAAAAACTGAGAATAATGAATCACCCCAGCGGGAAATTGTTTTCCTAAATGATTTCTTACTTCGAATTTTTGTTCCTTCAAAAACCCTAAAAATTCTTTTTCAAAACGTACAATACCTGGTGTTTGGGGGTGAGTGACTACATCTAAAGCAATAATATGTTCATCAGGACTACTCGTACCGGTTGGGGACAATCCCCCATTAGTCCCTTTCAGATAACGAACATAGACTGCATAGGTTATCGGATATTCCCCAAGCCTCGATGCCTTAATAACTTGATTTTCGATTTGGTGCAAAATAGCCTCTAAATGTTCCCCCGCTTTATCATCTTGGACAGGAATAAAATAATCCACATCACGTAATTTTTCGGGGAAAGCGACTTGAGGATGAGTGAGATGATTTTCAAAATCGACTATAGGTTTTGTTCCACGTTCCTCAATCGACTGAGCTGCAGCAATTAACATAAACTCGGGTAATAAACCTTTTAACTCCGAATTAACCAAAAAGTCCATTAAATCTTCACCCAATCTTAATCCCAACTCTTGAACAAAAGATGTAATTGTTGGTGAATAGGTGGGTTGACTTTTTTGAGTGGGTTTATCCGTAGTGTAATTCCACATACGCACTTGCCACTGATGAACGTTTTCACCCAGAGGGGAAGAGCTTGGCATTCCCATAACACTCACGTAGTGATTATTCCTTAATATATCCCCCAGCTTGCCCTTCATCTCTTCGGTATTGTGAAATACTGCAATTGTTTCACGCAAATTGTAAGCCTGTACCGCGCGCATTTTGACACTAAGAATAACGCCTAGAAAACCGCTATGTGCAGCACGCAACGTGTGAAAATCAGGATGCTCGGGAGTGAGCTCACGAATGTTCCCATCCATATCACACACTTCGATTGATTCAATCAAGCTACTTACTGCCGGTTCATCTCGGCCAGTACCATGTCCTCCAGGCCCAAGTAGTCCAATCAAACTTGCCCAACTCAACATACTCAATGTCGAAGAAGATAAATTATTTTTGCGCAAAAATTCCGCATATTCAGCTATTTGCATTCCAGCACTTACTTCAACCAAAAAAGCTTGAAGTTGATGAATTGGATTGTTGGGATTTAGCCATGCTGGTTTCGTATGAAGAGGACCCAGAACTTTGGCTTTGTGAAATTTCTTTTTAAAACGAAGAATAATGTCGGTGCCTTCACCTTCAGGCGATGCTCTTCCTCCTACCACTTCTGAAAAAGAGAAACTGCCTTTACCATATTCTGCTGCTTGGACTTTGGACCACGGAAATAAACAACAGCTCAAGCTTTTATCTTTATCTTCCCAACCGGCAGTCACTCTTAAGGTAATTTTATCTTTAGGAGTCCGGTCCTTATTCATCCGGGCTAGTTCTTTCATGATTAATTGGACTTGTGCTTTTTTGTCTACATCAACAACTACGGCAGAGGGATTACGTACGTTGCCCATAAAATTCGTCCACCCCTGACTAAACGAAATTTTGTTGCGGGTTAGCATATCCATAAAATCAAATTTTAGCTTGGCTGGAAAAGTCATCATTGCTCCTATCGTTGATTGCATCAAAAAAGGTAAAGACTTTATTCACCCATCATGTCATAAATTCTTGAAACGTTACATATAGGAATGAGATCCAAGCGTATGGTTTAGGTGCAGGCCAAGCCGTAACCCAAGTGCGCGCACTCAGGCTTCTATTGTAGAATTACATTTTTTCCAAAACTTCGTGTAAATATTTAACGGGTTCGATCAGCATTGACGAGTTTTGCTGTTTGGGTGCATTGGCAAAAGGCACTATTGCTCGTTTAAAACCATGTTTTGCTGCTTCTTTTAATCGTTCTTGTCCACTTTGTACGGGTCTAATTTCACCGGCCAATCCAACTTCCCCAAAGATAATGGTTTCCCGATCAAAAATTCGATTACGTAAACTCGACACTACGGCGGCTAATAAAGCCAAATCAGATCCTGTTTCCGTCACTTTCACACCCCCTACTACATTAATAAAAATATCTTGATCGTAGGTAGCAATTCCTCCATGTCGATGTAAAACAGCCAGTAAAATAGCCAAGCGATTGGACTCAAGTCCAACTGTTACACGTTTGGATTGCTGCCCATGCGCTTCATCCACTAGCGCTTGAACTTCTACCAGCATTGGACGCGACCCTTCCCAAGTAACCATCACTGCACTACCTGCAGTAGGCTCTGGTTGACGCGATAAAAAAATCGCTGAAGGATTGGCCACTTCTTTTAGACCCTTGTCCGTCATTGCAAACACACCCAGCTCATTGACTGCACCAAAACGATTTTTAATGGCACGAATGACTCGGAACCGGCTGTCACTTTGACCTTCAAAATACAAAACGCTGTCTACCATATGCTCCAAAACTCGTGGACCGGCTAAAGCGCCTTCCTTCGTTACATGTCCAACTAGAAACACTGCGGTCTGGGTTAGCTTCGCGAAACGAACCAATTGAGCGGCCGACTCACGTACCTGGCTTACTCCTCCTGGAGCAGAACTTATATTTTCCGTAAAAATTGTTTGAATGGAATCGATAACAATAACTTTGGGACTTTCTTTTTGGGCATGAGCAATAATTGATTCAACCTGTGTCTCCGCTAAAAGCCTCAAACCGGCCAAAGGCAATCCCAGGCGTTTGGCACGCATCGCTACTTGCTGTAAGGATTCTTCACCAGTGACATATAAAACGGTTTCCTGCATGGAGAGATTTGCCAAAGTTTGCAGTAACAAAGTGGATTTACCTATACCCGGATCTCCCCCGATCAGAACTACAGAGCCATAAACTAAACCGCCACCAAGGACTCTGTTCAATTCGGATAAACCACAATCCATGCGTACTTCTTTATCCATAACTACATCTTCTACAGCAGTGATTACCGAACGTTGATTCACCCAAGAACCGCTGCGCGAATTTTTATTGACCGGCATCCCTTCTTCAGCAATAGAATTCCATACCCCACACTGCGTGCATTGTCCGGCCCATTGCTTAAAAATTGCGGCGCATTGACTGCATACAAATTGGGTTTTCGTTTTCATACTTATTCCATCTAATTCGGTTGCTGTTTAATATACACGATTTCGTCTATCGAATCTTCACTCGCTCGATTCCGAGGTAGACTAGGTGCAGCGAAGTAACCCGGAAATCCAAGTCAAATAAAATTAATTTACTGACATTGAATCCTGAGTACAACTCAGTATAATCAGTACATTTTGCACAATCAGGACAAAATCTATGAGCCAAGGTATGCATTTTGAGCAGTCGATTACGGAACTAGAGGAAATTGTCAGGCAACTAGAAAAAGGCGAACTCTCTTTAGAAGACTCACTGAAACAATTTGAGAAAGGAATTAGCCTAGCTAGAAGTTGTCAGGATGTGCTACAAAAAGCCGAACAGAAAATAGAAACATTAACCTCGGCAGAACCCAGCTCGGATGAACAATTAAGTGATAAGTAATTACATAAAACGGCATGAAGAATTTCTCAAACAAATAATCAATAACTCTTCTGTACCTGCCACAACGATACGTTCTGCAATTAATTATTCCCTGTTCACCGGTGGAAAGAGAATTAGACCTATTTTAGTCTATTTAACTGGAGAGTTGCTGGATCTGGATCTAAAAATTCTCGATGTTATTGCTGCCGCAATTGAATTAACGCATTGTTATTCTTTAATTCATGATGATCTTCCTGCTATGGACAATGATGATTTGCGTCGTGGTAAACCGAGCTGTCATAAAGCCTTTGATGAGGCAACAGCCATTTTAGCCGGTGATGGCATGCAACCCTTGGCAGTTGAAGTTCTCTTGACCCATCTTTCTCCGCTAATTGAACCCCAACAAGTTATTGCGGTGACTCTTGAACTGGTTAAAGCTAGCGGCATTAGCGGTATGGTGAGTGGACAAAGCCTAGATTTGTCTGAATTAGCGAAATCTTCTACTAGCGAAAAACAACTGAGAGAAATCCACTATCTTAAAACGGGTCGACTTATTTTAGCGTGCATTGAAATGGTCCTAAATGCCCATACAGTATCCAAAGTACATCAAGTTGCTTTAAGGACTTATGCCAGTCATTTAGGTCTGGTGTTTCAAATGCAAGATGACTACTTAGATTATTATGCTCCTGCAGACTTGGGTAAAGGCCGCTCTTCTGACTTGGCAAACCAAAAAACCACATTTGCCACCTTATATTCAAAAAGTAAATTGGAAGAAGAAATTAACGCGCATTATCAAATTGCATTCGATGCGCTCAAAATATTTGATCAGAAAGCACTTGCATTGATTGACTTAACCCAACAATTACACGAACGTAGTAAACTGGATAGTTAGTAAAATTCAGTTATATTGCTAAAGTAATGTTAAAGCGAATAATTACCGTCATTTCAAGTTAATCCATGCCTAAAAGGAATCAGGAATGTCAATTGCAATTGTATGGTTTCGTCAAGACTTGCGCTGTCATGATAATCCAGCATTGTATACAGCGTGTAAAAATAATCGCACGATCATACCTCTTTACATTTTAGAAGACCTCGACGAATTAATTGGTGGATCTCAAGGTTGGTGGCTACATCATAGCCTCGCTAGTTTGCAAAATGAATTAAAAAAACAGGGTCTGAAGCTATGCTTTAAAAAAGGAAATGCATTACAGATTTTAAAAAAACTCATCGAACACCATGCAATTACTGAGATTTATTGGAATCGATGTTATGAGCCAGCACGTATTGCACGGGATAAACACATTAAGAATGAGTTGACTACCTTAGGTATAAAAGTCACCTCGTTCAACGGGAGTTTGCTTAATGAGCCGTGGACTATCAAAAATAAAAGCGGCGAGTACTTTAAAGTGTTTACCCCATTTTGGAAACAATGTTTACAGCAAATTGAACTACCCAATTATCTTGTAATTCATAATTGGCCTAATAGCCTTAACACAAGTTCAGAAAATCTAGCCGAATGGAACCTCTTACCTAAAAAACCTGATTGGGCAAAAGAATTTCATGAGTTTTGGGAACCCGGTGAGCTTGGAGCCCAGAAAAAGCTGGATTTTTTTATTCAAAATCACTTACAAAATTATAAAAAATCTCGTGACGAACCGAGTCAAGAAGGTACCTCCCGTCTATCACCCCATTTACATTTTGGTGAAATCAGCCCTTGGCAAATATGGAGAGCAATCGAACAAATCCAGTTTCAAAAAAAATATAATTTAAGTTCGGTGGAATGCTTTCAAACAGAACTAGGTTGGAGAGAGTTTTCCTATCATTTACTTTACCATGTTCCGAATTTACCTCATGAAAATTTTCGTCAAGAGTTCAATGCTTTTTCATGGCAAAAAAATAAGAAACAACTCAAACTCTGGCAGCAAGGCTTAACCGGATTTCCAATTGTCGATGCGGGGATGCGGGAATTATGGAGGACCGGCTACATGCATAACCGAGTACGAATGATTGTTGCCTCTTTCCTGGTTAAAGATTTATTAATCGATTGGCGAGAAGGAGCTAAATGGTTTTGGTACACACTTCTTGATGCTGATTTAGCAAACAATTCCACCAGTTGGCAATGGATAGCGGGAACAGGGACTGATTCCGCACCTTACTTTCGTATTTTCAACCCCATACTCCAAGGAGAAAAATTCGATCCCCTCGGTAAATACGTTAAAACATGGATACCGGAATTAACGCAGGTTCCCAATAAATGGATTCACAAACCTTGGGAAGCCCCTCAAAATGAGTTACCCATCACTCTAGGCCAAGATTATCCTCTACCAATAATAGATCATAATCTAGCAAGGAAAAGAGCATTACAAGAATATCAAGCAATTAAGAAAAAATAGATATTTAGCTCTTGCGTCTTATTATCTGTGAAATAGGGATCATGGTTTCAACCCCGAGTTCTGTCTTTCTTTGTTCTCCCTTCCAGGCATGTCCGTACACGACTTCATAGGTCAATGGATACTTTCCATTAGCAGTTTGCTGGGTAGAATAATTTTGTTCGAATTGTTGCCAAGCTGTTTTCCCGGTTAAACCTTGGTTTCGTTGCGGATTAATATTGATTACTCCTTGAGCTTTTAAAGCATGTAATAACTGGGGCAATGTTTCATAATGCACTGCCAATACTTCCATATCGACCACTGGTTCCAAAAAATGCTCTGACATTAAGAAATCCCCTACATCATGCATGTCGGCAAACTCATTCACATGAGCATACTTATTTACTCCGGACCAGGCATGTTTCAATTCTTTAAAGGTATCTGGTCCCAAGGTAGTAAACATCAAACATCCATTGGCATTCATGACTCGATTCAATTCTCGAAAAACTCGCTGCAAAGGACCGCCCCAGTGAATAACTTGGTTGGCAAAGATTAAATCAAATGTGCCTGTAACAAATGGCATATGCAACATATCTGCTGCTACTAAAGGCCATTTGCGTCGCCAACCTTGTTTTTTTTGTGCCTGGATTAACATAAGCTGAGCCAAATCCAAACCAATAACTTGGGACTTTGGATACATTTTACTCAATTCATAAGAAAAAAAGCCCGGCCCACATCCTAGGTCAAGAATACGCTGCGGCTTCATATTCAAATACTGTAATCGATCGAGTAACCGTACTCCAATTTCTTGTTGTACCTTAGCAGTACGTTCATATTCAGCGGCATGTTGATTAAATGCCTTGCTAATTTCGTAGATAACAGCCATTATAAAACCAGGAAAAAATTAATGGATTCCAACGCTCGTGCGCCAGAAAATATGGAGTTTAACACAAAGTTTACGCTTGTACTCAATATGTGCTCTATGCAACCAATTTCATAATTGCAAAATGGCGGTATGCAACGCGTGTATTGAGCTCCTGACTCGTTTAGGCCCTGCGTGTCATTACTGCGCTTATCCTTTACCTGATACGCATCTGTTAGTCTGCGGTCGCTGTATTAAAAAAACTCCTTATTTCGATCGAACAATTATTCATTACATTTTTGAAGAGCCACTGCGTAGTCTTTTGCATCAATTTAAATACCATAATGGTCTTTATCTGGGTTCTTTTTTAAGTCACTTGATTGTGAATTCTCTCGGTCATGAAACGAAGCCCCAATGTTTAATCCCAGTCCCCATGCATCCGCAACGGATCAAGGCACGTGGATTTAATCATGCTGCCGTTTTAGTTCGTTTACTCGCCAAAAAACTCCAGTTACCCTATGATTTAACCAGTTGCCAAAAAATCATTAATACAGAACCTCAGGCAAGTCTTGATGGAGAACACCGACAAAGAAATCTACGCCATGCGTTTAAAACAAAAAAACTTCCATGGCATCATGTAGCAATTATTGATGATCTCTTAACGACCGGAAGCACTGCAAATGAGCTGGCATTGACTTTAAAAAAGTCGGGAGTAAAACTGGTAGATGTATGGTGCTGTGCACGTACGGTGGGTAAATTATAAAAATCCGGATCCAGGGTTTCGCTGCCACTTTAGTGCCCCTCTTAGTCTACTCCCCGCGGTTTCCAGGATTGTAGAGCAATGCTTTTGGATTCCGAGGTCAAGCTGCTGGACCTCGGATAAGAGCTGAAGGTTTTATTATATATCCAGTTTCTGGGTTAATTGTGACTCATCAATATTACAAAATTTCAACATCATGGAAATATCAATACCATAGGGTGTAATGCCATGCTCCATTCCTTGAACAATCAATGTTGCATTACCATGTCCAAGAGATTTATAGGATATCTCATGGTGATCTGCAAAAGATTGAATTGCTTCTTCTGCTGCTCCAATACTGCCTTCAAAGCTACCTCTATCAATATTTAAGTGAGTATTTTCAATCTTAATTTGAATCCTATCACATTCTCCTTTTTTCTTTTTTTCTGTCGAAAAAAAACGCTTATAACTTGATGTTTGCCGTTCGACTGGCTCTTCTTTTTGCAATTTTCGATACATGATTTGTCCCATTTTTATCTAAAGTGCTCAATTGTAATTGGCCTCCAAGGAGAAAGTAAATCACCCATGAGCAATAGCTAGATCGAAAATAATTTAGATTCGCTGCAGATCATTCATTATTAAATGGACCAACAAGACACAAAATATTATAAATGCCAATCGATGCAATAAAAGTTCCATAGGTACAGAGACCGCTTTTCCACGAACTTTTTCAATGAGCGCATACACTATAGAGCCTCCATCCAAACCAGGGATAGGGAATAGGTTAACTACTGCAACCGCCAAACTTAAACTGGCTATGAAGAATAGAAAAACCACCATTCCTTGGGTGAGTGAAGCCACTGACGCTGCAAAAATACCTAAGGGTCCTAATAAGACTGAAAAAGGGATCACTCCGGTCAGTAATTGTTTCAATATCATCAGAAAAAAATAAACCATGTTCCCCATAAATGCATTCGTTTTATGTATGGCATCCATAAGGGATGATGCCCGCAATGTATTTTTTGGTGCAGATAAATTCGGTTTAATTCCTAATTCCGTCAATAAAGATATTTTTGTCCCATGAAACTGCTGATGGCTTAAGTCAAGTGTGGTATTTGACTCTTGACCATCAGCCCGAATCAGCGTAACTGGAATATTATCCTTTCCCCAAAGAGTTACCAAACTCATTCCCACATCGCTCCAAGTCGGAGTAGCAGAACCGTTAATTGATTTGAATTTGTCCCCAGGAAGCATTCCTTTTTGTGCTGCAGTACTGTTGGGAAGTACTTCTTTGATTTCTGGCATCGTATAGGTAAGGCCTATGCTATACACCAGGATAAAAGCAAACCAGGCGGTAATCAGATTAGCTACCGCTCCCGCTAATAAAATAAGAATACGCTGCCAAATTGGTTTTTTATCAAAACATACGGAATGATCTTTAGGATCTACAGGACTAATCCGCGTATTTTCTAATTGAACATAACCACCTAATGGAAAAAAGGCCCATACCCATTCACAACCACTTCGACTTTGCCAAACTAATAACGGCTTCCCAAAACCGATAGAAATTTTTTTGATTTTTACTGAAAATATACGGGCTACTAATGCATGCCCCCCCTCATGTATTCCAACAACCAGAATCAATGTGAGAATAATGGCGATAATTGCCAAAAACATAAGCTACTCCTTTATCGAGGGCGCGTGTTATCTACAATTAATTGTAATACCGGTGTACCCTTCTTACCGTTTAGTTCATAACCTTGTCTATAAACCTCAAAAATACGATACGCCTGATTCGATTCGCTATCAACCAATTCAACATCATCACCCTGTTCATCAATTAACGTGACCGTTAAATGAATCTCCCGAAATCCAGCGATATGATATCGATCTTTAAATAATTCTAATACACGTGCCAAGCTTTTTGCTGCTTCTTCGCCACTATGTTCGCCCTGCAGGATAATATCCATGATGCTCTCCCCATACTTGGGATTTTGTATAAAACCCTCTATTCTTGTTAGCGGCAGAATAAATATGTACTTTAATTTTACAATTAAGTTTTTTTTTATTAAGCGGGAAATACAGCCATAAGCTGGCTATACTGCACCTCATTGAGGTTATAGAATCCTTTACTTAGAATCAAAATAAGAAATAAGACAGTAGGCCCCTACAAATTTACTGCCTAATCGTTTACAATTCCACGATTAACTCAATAATTCATATTCAAATAATTTATATCCTATGGTGTTTGTTGCTTGCGGGCTAAATCATAAAACTGCTCCAATAAACGTGCGTGAAAAAGTCGCCTTATCTCCGGCTACCCAGGATTCCTTGCTTCATAGCTTGTTAAAACTTCCAGGAGTAAATGAAGCGGCTATTTTATCGACCTGTAATCGCACAGAAATATATTGCAACACCCAAGACCCACAAGTAATTGCCCATTGGCTTACCAAGGAACATCAATTACCACTAGATTCGTTATCCCCATTTTTTTATGTGCATAAAGGCCATCAAGGAATCAAGCATTTATTACGTGTTGCCAGTGGTTTAGACTCTATGATGATTGGAGAGCCCCAGATTCTTGGGCAAATGAAACAAGCTTACCAGCATGCTTGCAACCTCGGTGCGATAAAAACAGAATTACGTCCAATTTTTGAATATGTTTTTAGTGCTTCAAAGCGAATACGAACGGAAAGTGGGGTTGGAACAAATCCCGTTTCAATTGCCTATGCTGCTGTACAATTAATAGGCCAGATTTTTACAGACTACAAATCGCTTAATGTTTTTTTAATTGGTTCAGGTGAAACTGCTTCTTTAGTTGCTAAATACTTGCGTCAACAAGGTGTTGAACGGTTTATGGTTGCAAGTAGAACCCTAGAAAATGCAGAAAAACTTGCAACCTCGTTTAATGGAAAAACCATACCTATCACTGATATTGCTGAATATTTACCTCAAGCAGATGTGATTGTTTCTGCCACAAACTGTCCAATTCATTTTCTTAATAAAAGTTTGGTCGAAGAGGCATTAAATCAAAGAAATCATGCACCCATGTTTTTTTTGGATTTATCCGTTCCCCGCGATGTAGAAGAAAACATTAAGGAATTGGGACCAATCCAACTTTATAACATTGATGATTTGCAATTCATGATCAATAAAGGGATGGAAGAAAGACGCAATGCCGCATTACATGCGGAACACTTAATCGATGAAGAATTGAATAAATACATCCGCAAACATCGCTCACTTAAAGCCAAAAAAGTCATTTGTGATTATCGCAGTCAAATGCAAGACTTGGCTCAAAAAGAGTTGCAACGTGCTTTGAAAAAACTTTCTGCAGGACAATGTCAGCAGGTCGTTTTAAATGAATTTAGCGAACGCTTGGTTAATAAACTTACCCACAACCCTACTGCAGGTTTAAGGCAAATCGCTAAAGATGGCCGGGAAGATTTATTTACTTTGGCACAATATCTTTTTAATACTACAACACATCAGTCATCCTATGAAGAAATCTCTTGAACTCAAACTGCAACAAATGCTTGAGCGGTATGAAGAAGTGGGTCGCTTGTTATCTGAAGCATCCGTTATTGCAGATCAGAATCAGTTTAAAACTCTTTCGAAAGAATATGCGCAGCTAGAACCCGTAGCAACATGTTATGCCACCTATGTTGAGGCCAAAAATAACTTGTCCTCATTGAACGAATTACTCGAGGGAGAGGATGAAGAGCTGGCTTCTATGGCTTCAGAAGAGTTAGTAGAAGCTCAACAACAAATAGAAGAGCTTGATGAACAATTACAGTGGCATTTAATACCTAAAGATCCAGATGATGAACGTAATATTTATCTCGAAGTCCGAGCAGGAACAGGCGGTGATGAAGCCGCAATTTTTGCAGGAGATCTTTATCGGATGTATAGTCGATATGCAGAAGGAAAAGGTTGGCAACAAGAGTTAATCAGTGCCAGCCATGGCGAGCACGGTGGATATAAAGAAATCATCGTCCGTATTAGTGGTAATGCTGTGTACTCGCAACTTAAATTTGAATCTGGGGCTCATCGTGTGCAACGTGTTCCTGAAACCGAATCTCAAGGTCGGGTACATACCTCCGCGTGCACGGTAGCTATTATGCCCGAGGTAGATGAGATTGACGACATTCAAATTAATCCCGATGATTTGCGAATTGATACCTATCGTTCTTCGGGCGCTGGAGGTCAGCACGTCAATAAAACGGATTCTGCCATACGGATTACACATATCCCAACCGGTGTGGTAGTAGAATGCCAGGATGAGCGCTCTCAACATAAAAACCGTGCTAAAGCAATGTCGTTACTTAAAACACGTTTGCTGGACGCAGAACAAAGCAAACAAAAGAAAGAACAAGCACAAACTCGCAAATCATTGGTGGGAACAGGCGATCGTTCGGAGCGAATTCGTACTTATAACTATCCTCAGGGACGTTTGACGGATCATCGGATTAACTTAACCATCTATCAACTCAATGACGTGATGGAAGGAAATTTAGCATTAGTAATCGAACCATTAAAACGCGAGTACCATGCCGAATTACTCGCAGAGCTGGGACGAAATGATTAATATTCGTTCTGCCCTGGGAAAAACCCCGGATCTGGAAACTGAGATTTTACTGTGTCACACTTTAAAAAAAACCAGGACTTACCTGTTTGCACATCCTGAAGAATTACTTACTTCAGAACAATGGGAATTCTTTCAAAATTTAATAGTCCAAAGAGCCCAAGGAGTTCCCATTGCCTATCTCATTGGTGAACGCGAATTCTGGTCCCTGAATTTAAAAGTTAATGAGCATACCTTAATTCCACGACATGAAACCGAACGATTAGTGGAATTAGCCTTGGAGCTTATTCCCAATCGCCCAGATACCTATGTCCTTGATCTAGGAACTGGCAGCGGAGCAATCGCCTTGGCTCTCGCTAAAGAGCGACCCGCTTGGCACATCATCGCGACGGACATCAGTGCAGAAGCTTTAAATATTGCACAAGAAAATGCACAACGCCATGAGATAAAGAATGTAACGTTTCATTTATCCAATTGGTTTAGTACTATCCCTCGACGCCAATATCATGCACTGCTTGCGAATCCGCCTTATATTTCAGAACAGGATCCCCATATACACCAAGGTGACTTACGTTTTGAACCAAGAAATGCTTTAGTGAGTAGTCAAGAAGGTTTAGCTGATCTACAATGTATTATTAAACAAGGTTATGAGTACCTGTTACCGGATGGTCTGATTTTGCTAGAACACGGGTATGATCAAAAGTTAAAAGTACAAACTATACTTAATGAATTACAATATAAGAACGTACAATGTTGGCAAGATATACAGGGAAATGACAGAGTAAGTGGGGGTTGGCGATAATTTTATTGATGATACAATCGTTTTTTGGTATACCTAACCGCTTTCTGTAAACCCAAAGTTGTACATGGGAACGGAGGCTAAAAATGACCGAGCAATTAATTGATAAAACCAATGAGAGACGACACAACGTGAAAAACGACGCGATAGGTAGTATGGGAATCACCCCCTATAAGGAAGCCCCTGGTGAAGAATATATGAATGAAAAGCAGTTAGCACATATTGAAAAAATATTGCTAGCTTGGCGTCAATCGTTGATGGAAGAAGTCGACCGTACCGTGACGCACATGAAAGATGAAGCGGCTAATTTTCCAGATCCTTCAGATAGAGCCAGTCAAGAAGAAGAATTCAGTATTGAATTACGTACGCGTGATCGTGAGCGTAAATTGATTAAGAAGATTGAGGATGCTTTAGAGCGTTTGCGAAATGAAGATTTTGGTTATTGCGAAGCATGTGGTATCGAAATCGGCCTCAAACGTTTAGAAGCAAGACCTACAGCCACTTTATGTATTGATTGTAAGACCTTGTCAGAGATTAAAGAAAAACAAAATCAAGGTTCTTAATTTGAAAGACCTCCTCTTCTGCAAAGAAGAGGCCTCTTCAAAATTCAATACCATTTATTCGAGTTCTATTACCTGAATTCCTACCCCAACGCAAAGACGTTAGTTCGGAGACCTTAGGTCTTTCCGAATTTGATACATAAGTTCCTTTCTTGATACAAAGGTCTAATGCTCTCTATTTATAACAATAAGGCGTTATACACAAATTCATGACATTCACCTCAAATTCATGTCATTTCCTCGCACGCAAGAATCCATCTCAAAACAACGTTTAGAATTAATTGGATGGATAGATCCTTTCAGGGTGACTTGAACGGAACATTGAACCTAAATGAGCCCTTCGATTTGCTGTAAATGCCGTACTACTGAACCTTTATTTTTCTCAAAAATGGCAGTTGCATTTTGAATTATCTGTTGACGGAGCTCGGACTGTGTATGCAGTTTAATAATTCCATCAATCACTGCATTTGCTTGATCCACCAACATGATTCCCTCAGCCGCCTGTAATTCATCGCAAATGGCTTTAAAGTTATGAATGTGATTTCCACTTAATACCGGTACTCCCATCGCAATGGGTTCTAAGACATTATGCCCACCTACAGGAACTAGGCTTCCGCCTACAAAAGCATAATTACTAATTTGATATAAACCTAAAAGCTCACCCAAGCTGTCTAATACAACAATTTCGTTTTCGGGACTTAAGGATTTTAGATCCGAGCGTAATCCCGTTTTAAATCCTGATTGCAGGCATAAGTGATAAACCGCTTGGAACCGTTCAGGGTGACGAGGCGCGATTAATAAAACGACCCCAGGGATTGCTTGTTGCAATCGTTTTAAATGCGATAAAATCTGCATTTCTTCGTTCTCGTGAGTACTTGCAGCAATCACAGCCACTCGCTCTGCGCCCCAGTGACTTTTTAAATCGCTAAAACGTTCGCTGTCTATCTTATTGGTTTGCAGATCAAATTTCATATTCCCTAAGACATGTACTATCTCTTTTCTTGCACCTAGAGTGATATAACGTCTGGCATCCTCTTCACCTTGCGCCAAAATGGCAGAGAATTGATTCAAAATAGGTTTAATTAAAAATTTAATCTTTTTATATCCATTCAAGGAATCATCAGATATCCGTGCATTAGCTAGTAACAGTGGCACCTGTGCTGCCCGAGCTTCATAAATTAAATTTGGCCATAACTCTGTCTCCATAATCACACCAACACGCGGCTGAGTTTGTTTAAAGAAGCGTTTGAGCACCCAAGGAAGATCATAGGGTATGTATTGATGAGTGACCTTATTACCAAAGCGTGCTTGCACCCGCTCTGAACCCGTTGGAGTCATCGTAGTGACCAATACGGACCAGTTTTTTTCCAATAGGGCATCAATCAAGGGGATGGCGGCAATTACTTCACCCAAAGATACCGCATGAATCCAAACATCAAAAGGTTTATAATCATGCTTTCCAAGAAAAAAACGTTCGGATATACGCTCCCTATATGAAGGTAAGCTTCTTCCTTTCCACCATAAACGAATGATTAAAAAAGGACTTAGCAAATACATCAAAAAAGAGTAAAAAAATCGCATATAAAACCAAACCCAAAAACCGACAGTATATACTTAAAGTGTGGTATAAAGCGATAAAATCAATTTAACGTACTAAATATAAGGAATCCTTTGTAATGTCTCTTCGAGACTTTTTTATTGTATCAACGTGGTGGGGGAAGATTATTGGCGCATTTTTTGGCTATTTAATCGACGGTCCTACAGGGGCTATCTTTGGTCTTTTGGTGGGTAATTTCTTTGATCGGGGTTTATACAATTATTTTTCCAATCCTAATTGGCTGTATTACACCGAAAAACGTAAAGCAATTCAAAATGTTTTTTTCGAAGCCACCTTTTCCATTATGGGACATTTGGCCAAAGCGGATGGACGTGTTTCGGAACATGAACTAGACATGGCGCGTCTTTTTATGGACGAAATGCGTTTAAGTAGTGAACAAAAAACTCGGGCAAAACAATTATTTAATGATGGCAAAAAACCCCAATTTAACTTAGATGAAGCGCTTGCACAATTAAAGAAGGTCTGTAAGGATAATCGTGACTTGTTACGATTGTTTATTGATATTCAGTATCGCGCCGCCCAAGCAGATGGACTTGGGACAAAGAAAATCCAAATATTAGATAAAATTTTTTCGAAACTCGATTTTGCACCACTGCACAGACAATATCGTTTTTATGAAGATTTTGGTACCAGTTATTCCTCGGAAGCACCCGATGACAGGAAGCAACAATCCCAACAATCCTCCTCGTCGTCTCACTCGTATTCATCCTACAGTAGATACAATTACCAACCCAGTAAAACCAATATGGATTATGCCTATGCTCTTTTGGAGGTATCGCCAAATGCCACCAAACAAGAAGTAAAAAAGGCTTATAGGCGTTTGTTAAGTCGTAATCATCCGGACAAATTAATTGCCCAAGGTTTACCCCAAGAAATGATTAAGATAGCCAATGAAAAAACCCAGAAAATAGTGAAAGCTTATGAGTTAATTTGCACCAGTAAAGGCTGGTAACTTCATCGAAATAAAGTGCACCAAAAGAAATCTTCAGGGTCAGTTAAAAGCCGAATCTTTTAAAAAAGGGGTGATCGGCCCTAAATAGGAGTACATCACGGGAGGGGATTTAGGGTGAAACTTGGGCAACTTTACCATCCATCCATGAATAAATGAAAAGAGAAGTTGTTTACTGTATTCGTAATCATGATGGGCACCGGGTATCTCTAAAGCTAAATAATTGTTTTTATCCGGGCCAAATTCTTTTTTCCTTGCTGCCATGTCTTCTTTTGTCAAATCAAAATCAAACTGAGCAACAATATCAAAGACGGGCATATTTAATTTAGGTTTTTTATTTTTAAATGGAGGAATATCGTATGCGGATAACAAGACCAATCCTTCAATTTCAGGAACGGGGGGTTTTTCAAGATAATCAAATGTTTCTTTTAATTGTTCCCCATAGTGGACGACCACTATACGCATGTTTTTTTGATTCCGCAAAGTCGTGACCACTTCCGGAAATTGTTTGATCCAGGCTACAGCAGTACTGCTTTTATAATTGAGTAATACAACCTGCCATCCATTTTGTGCTAATTCATTTGCCAGATTATCTAACAGAAGGGTAGATTGTGGCTGTGCTCCTCCATTTACTAAGAGCACTGCGCCATATTTTTCTTTCTTGGCGGGCCAATAAGGCAAATCGATACTCTTGCCCTCTACCTTGATGGTTAGTTTGTCTGCAAAAGCAGCTGAACATACCAAAAAAAATATTAAAACTATCCTTGTACTATTTTTCATATCATCCTAATACATGTTCCTAGCTCAATTTATCCTTGATACAACATAGGGAAATATGCTGCATCCAGATAAATTAAAGGCGAGTTAATCTGTTAATTCTATACCCGATTGATCCAACATTATTCTGGCTTTTTCTCCCAGAATTTGGTGCGCTAAGGCAGTTGGATGTACTAAATCAAAAAACAAATAACCGTTACATGCATCCGGCGCAATTTTATTTTTGACGGCTGCCGCCATTTTTAAAACCGATTTTTTGGTTATCTCATCCACTACAGAATTAACGCAAGTGCCCGTGATATTGGTGAATCCATAATCTTGAGGATGCATCATGACTTCTTCAAATGCCTGATGCAAATCATAGTATAACCACTCTACATCGGGGTATTTTTGTTTGAATTCCTCAATGGACTTATTTAACATATTATTATGCTCTTGAGCATAATAAGTCATTTCGTTAATTGAACCGAATTCAATTGCAGCGGGAGTGCGTCCTAAATCTGGCAAATTAACCACTAAAATATGTTTCGCCCCTTTTTCTACTAATCGATGGATGCTGTGTACAATTCCTGAATGCACATCATGCAATGTTTGTTCGGTATCAGATGGAAAAGCAAGATAGTTATTTGAGCCTATCCATATTACAAAAAGACTGTCTTCACTCGCTTTATCATTATGCTCCATCAAATAATTATTTACTTCTCTTCTTAAAGTAAATAAAACATCATCAGCCCCTTCTTCCTCAGACACACCAGCACCACCATAAGCATAATCTAATAAATGTCCCGCAGGGTTTTCAGGGAAGTACGAAGCAATTACATATTCGATCCAAACAGGTCCGTTTGAAAAACGACCTTCGAAATAAGGTGGGGATGGGGGTAATTGATACTTCATAAATTTATACAAATTACCGTTATCAGATAAACTATCACCAAATACAACTATATTATGAAGAGGTGTAGCCCAAATAATCCCGGAAAATAAAAAAGCCCCTATAGTTGCTAACAGTTTCATGAATACCCTTAAGTCTAATCCTAAATAAAGCAGTGACATCTTATTATAAAATTGCTACTGCACTGAATTTTGAAGAGTGTATCTGGTTATTTTAAAAACAAAAAGCCACCCGCATTATAGTATGAAAGATCATTCATAAGCAATTTTTTTGCATAAACCTAATTTTCCTTATTTTAATATATTTATCAAAAGGTTAAGAAAATTCAGTCACTCTAAAATCAACTATTTAAATCATAAATATGCTTATTTCATGGACAAGAAGACCATCTCGAAGGGTTTCCCATTGCTCCTTAATCAAAAGATATTTATATTAGTATTTTTGCCAGGGAAGCTCCAAAAATGACTTTTGAACAAAATTTCCTCCTTAAATGTCTGGATTGTATGGAACAAATTCTTTCTGATGAGGATGAATTAGCCAAAGCAATTCATCATTATCTCGAAAATAAATCGCCTACCTCTCGTTACCAACTAAACTCCAAAATAACTGATGCATCACACTGGAGTGAACAGGATAAATTACATTTTAGTGCCATTGTTTTTGAAGCAATTGCTCGCAGTTCTTTATCATTTTACTCAGAAGACGATGAACGAGTTCAAGAATTAAGTGCTGCCAATACAATATTTTTGGAACAATATCTACCACTCTTAACTGAAAATACCAATCCAAATAACCGAATTAATTCAGTAAAAGAAAAGATTATAGATGTTAAAAACGATCTCAAAAATAAGATAGAACGAACTGAAAACCCCTATGTTTTTTTTACACCGGTCACTGCAGGCTTGGTGGTGATTGCTGCCGCCGCTACCACAGCAGCATTTTTGGCTTATAAAGCATAACTGAAAGAATAAAACGAGGAGGTATCCGGGTGCAACAACACCCGGAGGAAGGATATTTTTATAGAGATCCGGTTTACGACTTTATTAAGCGCTACCAATCAAGGTTATTTTTAATTGGCGCCCACAAACCCAGGCTTTGGTTAAATCACTCATGACCTCTTTAGGCATCCCTTTAGGTAAGCGTACTGTTGAATGATCTTCATGAATTTTCAGACCTGTGATTTGTTTACTTTGTAAACCCGCCTCGTTGGCAATCGCACCGACGATATTCCCTGGCTTTACTCCATGAACTTTACCTACATCAATCCGGAATAAATCTTGTTCTACAAAGTCGTCATTAAATTTTTTACGCTGTTCACGACCGTCTCGGAACCCTTTCTTGTCACTAGAACCCCCTCTTCGCTCATCTGGCCGAGAACGTTCAAATTTGCCACCACGCTCAACCCGTCCCTCTTTAGCAGGACGTGACGCTTTAGGTAACGCTTGTTCCTTTTGCCAAGGAAGATCTTTGTGGAGTAATAAGGCAAGTGTTGCAGCAACATCTACAGCAGAAACCTCATGGTCTTTAATGTACTCTTCAATGATGCGTTTGTATGAAGGTAAGTTTTCATGTTCTAAACGTGCAGTAATATTGGCCATGAAACGTTCCTGCCGCGCAACTTGAATCATATGATCATTGGGTACGGCTACTTTGGTAATACGCTGACGGGTATGTCGCTCAATGCTGGTAATTAAACGCGATTCTTTTGGTGTTACGAATAAAACAGCGACTCCAGAACGTCCAGCTCTCCCTGTTCGACCGATACGATGCACGTACGTTTCATTATCATGAGGCAAATCATAGTTAATTACATGAGTTACACGCTCTACATCCAAACCCCGTGCAGCTACATCTGTTGCTACCAGGATATCAATTGCACCTTGTCTGAATTGCGCAATAATGCGTTCGCGTAATGCCTGGGTAATATCGCCATGAATGGCCATCGCGCGCAATCCTTGTTGTTGTAAACACTCGGCAACTTCTTCAGTGCTGCTTTTAGTGCGCACAAATACGATAACCCCTTGATATTCTTCTACAGCTAGCACACGCAATAATGCATCAGGTTTTTGATGTCCAGAAGCAAATAAAAAGCGTTGCTCGATACTTTTAACCGTTGCCGTTTCTGTTCGTATTTCGATAGAAACCGGATTGTGCAAATAAGTATTGGCAATTTGGCGTATACGATGTGGCATTGTTGCTGAAAAAAGACCGATTTGTTTTTCTTCGGGCAGTTTTGCCATAATGGTTTCAATATCTTCAATAAAGCCCATACGCAACATCTCGTCGGCTTCGTCCAGAATAAACGTACGCAAATTCTCTAATTGCAAAGTACGCCTATCGATATGATCTAAAATACGGCCTGGAGTTCCAACCACAACCTGAGCACCTGCTTTCAATTGCTTTAATTGACGACTGTAATCTTGTCCGCCACATAAAACAGCAACAGTAATACCACGTTGGTTCGCACTTAATAGCTCAAACTGCTCAGCAACTTGTATTGCTAATTCGCGAGTTGGAGCCAAAATCAATGCTTGAGTACCTTGCACCTTAGGAGATAAATTCTGCAATATAGGCAAAGCGAAGGCTGCAGTTTTCCCTGTTCCGGTTTGTGCCAGTGCAATCGCATCACGACCTTCCAGCAATAAGGGAATTGTTTGTACTTGAATTGGAGATGGTGTAGTAAACTTCATGTCCTCTAGTGCTTTGTTTAAAGCATCTGAAAAATTAAAGGACGCGAAGCTTGTGATTTCTTGAGACATAAAAATCCTGATCGATTAAAACATAACCTCTAATAGGCTAAGTGATATAAAAATTGAACAGTATAATAACAAAATAAACAAAATAATGCACTATATTTATGAATTGATTAAGGTAAATCCGTATTAATTGTTCTGTTGTTATTATAGTCTACTTGTAAAAGATCAGTCCATAATTTGTATGAATTATCAAAAAATTCTTGGTCTCGACTACCCCTTCGCCCCTAAGCTCTAAATTAGATCAATGCTGCTAAACGACAGGCCTGATCTATGGCATGGCGTGCATCTAGCTCCAATGCTTTATAGGCACCTCCCACTAGATGCACGAGTTTTCCTGCCTCTTTCAAAGGGGTATACAATTCAGCGAATTCGATTTGTCCAGCGCATATAACCACTGTATCTACGGGTAAAATCTGCGCTTTGTCATTGATATTTACATGCAAACCTTCATCATCAATCCTTTCATAATGTACACCAGAAATCATTTTGACTTGCTTATGCTTCAGGCTTAAACGATGAATCCAGCCTGTTGTTTTGCCAAGACGTTGGCCCATTTTTTCCTTTTTACGTTGTAACAAATAAACATCACGAGGACTTGGAGTTACTTCCGGAGGCTTGATGCCACCACGATATATTCCTTGGATATCAATCCCCCACTCATTATAAAATTGATCCTTTGGAACTGGATGCTCATGAGTTAAAAATTCGGCCACATCAAAGCCAATTCCACCCGCGCCAATAATAGCCACTCGTTGACCTACTTCTTTTTTTCCAGTAATCACATCGATGTAACTAACAACTTTAGGATGGTCAATGCCTTTGATCTCAGGAACACGTGGTTTAATTCCGCTTGCTAAAACAACCTCATCAAAATCTTGTAATAACTCGGCTGTTGCTTCAGTATCGAGCAGGATAGTCACCTTATATTTTTGCAATTGATAATTAAAATAATCCAAAGTTTGTTGAAAAATTTCCTTACCTGGAATTTTTTTAGCTAGATTAAATTGTCCACCAATTTGGTTGCCTTTTTCAAATAACGTGATTTTATGCCCGCGTTCTGCAGCCACCGTGGCAAAAGCAAGCCCGGCAGGCCCCGATCCCACGACCGCGATAGATTTTGGTTTTGCAGTGACCTCATAAATCAATTCCGTTTCATTGCATGCGCGTGGATTCACCAAACAGGAGGCGGTTTTGTTTACAAAAACTCGATCAAGACATGCCTGGTTGCAGGCAATACATACATTTATTGCTTCGCTTTCACCTATTCTGGCTTTTTCAGCAAACAATGGATCCGCCAAAAAAGGCCTAGCCATTGAAACCATATCGGCCACACCAGACTCGATTAATTGATTAGCCAATTCAGGGGTATTGATGCGATTGGAGGTAATCACCGGAATTTTTATTTCAGGTTTCAAATGCTTGGTTATATGGGTAAATGCTGCTGCAGGTACCATAGTAGCGATCGTTGGAATGCGTGCTTCATGCCAACCTATACCTGTATTAATCAAGGTAGCACCTGCTTCTTCAATCGCTTTGGCAAGGATGACCACCTCTTCCCAATTACTACCATCAGCAATCAAATCAAGCATTGATAGACGAAAAATAATAATAAACTTTTCGCCTACCGCTTCTCGTACACTCCGAACTACTTCAACAGGAAAGCGAATACGATTTGTATAACTTCCACCCCATTCATCCTGACGCTGATTGGTGTGTGTCACAATAAATTGATTAATTAAGTACCCTTCACTGCCCATAATCTCAATACCGTCATAACCGGCCATTTGAGCAAGACGCGCACAACGAGCAAAATGTTTGATGGTTTTTTTTATGCGATATTGACTCATTACCCAGGGTTTAAAAGGGCTAATAGGTGATTTGATACCGCTGGGAGCAACAATAAATGGATGAAAGCCATAGCGGCCTGCATGCAAGGCTTGCAGGAGGATTTTACCGCCTGCTTCATGTACTGTATGAGTGATTAATTCATGTCGACTCTGCTCTTTGCTGTTCGTTAGTTTGGCAGCAAACGGAGCTAAACGCCCAGCACGATCGGGAGCAAATCCCCCTGTTGTGATAAGTCCAACTCCTCCAAGCGCTCTTTCTCGATAAAATTGTGCTAAACGATTCAGACTCTCTTTATCTTCTTCAAGGCCGGTATGCATAGATCCCATCAACAATCGATTTTTTAATTGAGTGAAACCTAAATCTAAGGGCTGAAATAAAGCTTTAAAGGGCGTATTATCAATTCTCAATTCCATGAGCATTCTCACAAAATAACATCAAAATCAAGAGTATAAACCCTGTTCGTCTCTTTTCACAGAGAATAAATAAGAAACTTAATAGTCTCTATAGCCTAGGGCATTGAAGTGTAATTTATGCTATGCAAGCTTGCCGAATCAGGTTACCGAACTATGCCTTCACCTAGACTAATTAGGTAATTGTCTTTCTTGAGTAAAAGTAAGTCGCATTTGAAAACGATTGGCAATAAAAGCACCGAGTAAAGTAACACTGCAACCCACAAGAGAAAGTAATGAAGGTTGTTCGTTTAACAAAAGAAATCCCATTAATGTAGATACTATGGGTAGAGCATATAAAGAGATGGATGCATTGGAGGCCGATAAGTATTTTAATACATAACCCCATGCTAAATAAGCCAGAGTGGCTGGGAAAATACCCATATACACAACCGCGGCTGTAGTTTGCACCTCAGCTATCCTAATTTGCTGCAGCATATCGGGAAGAAATATAGATAACAATAAGGTTCCTCCCCACATTACCCAGGCAATAATCGCAACCGGATGATAAACACTCACGAATCGCTTCTGAATAATCGTTAAAATTGCGCCCATTAAAGCAGAAACCAAAATCGCCGTGATACCTTGTTGTATTCCAGGTTCTGTGTTCTCACCAATCGTTAATAAAGCCAAACCCAATAGACTAATTATAATCCCGAACCAAACCCCACGCGCCAGTTTCTCGCGTAAAAAAACCAGGGATAAAAGAATGGTCATTGCCGGCATTAAACCCATGACAAAACTGGCTATGCCCGCAGAGACACTCAACTCTCCATAATTCAAACAAATATTATAAATTCCAATGCCCGCCATGCCGGCAAGCAGTAATTGAAGACGATCTTTCCATAGTACTCGTTTTTTGATTCCTAGACCGTAGTAGATAACCATCATACAGAGTGAAGCGACCATAAAGCGTAAAAGAGCAAGTGCGCCTGGGGAATAACCAGTCAATCCAATGCGTATTCCAACGTATGCTGAAGCCCATAAAACAATGGCAATAATCATGATACAGTTTATTTTTAAAGACTGCATACCTCACCACCCCAGAAAAAATAAAGAACTTATTGTATCAGAATTAATCTAAACAATCACCTCATAGGCTCCAGGTACTTATATCTTTTGAAGTTTGGAAATATGCCGAAATTAAGTACAAAATATGCTGCAATGCAATAAAAATATTGGATTTTCAGAGCATTTTTTGGAAAATCAACCTTTATTGCTGGCAATATGTAAAAAAGCTTGGCATTTTCTTTTTTTATAAACTACCTTTATAAAAGGGCCTGCTCCTGCTGAGGAAGAATATGGATGACCCTTTTTCTGCTTTAATAGAAGCTGTTAAATCTGTTTTTCATTTAATACCAATGAGAAACGGAAAATATACTTATCCCGAAATTCAGCAACTAAAGGATGCGATAGAACGTTATCAGCCTGATGAAAAAGCAACATTTGTTGAGCTGGTAAAAGCTTTAGGTGCAACGTTACACCATTTAGAAAAATGGCGTATTAATTTTGCACCTATAAAAGATTCAATTGATTCTTTGGCTGCACAACATCAAATGCCAGCTATAAACTGGGATAAGTATCTTGCTCATCCTAAAAGATCCCAAAGGTTCCAATTTAACGACACACAACAAGATGTTGACTTTGTCCCATGGTTAAACGCCATGTACGAAAAAATTCATGCTCAGCAAGAATCAAGCTTACATACCAAATTAATCGCTCACCGAGATCAGCTTGGGTTTAGTCAAAGACTCATTTCTCACTTACAAAAAGAGCCAGAATTTTTATTGCATTTGATTATGGAGTCTAAAGAGAAGTTCATTCAAATAGCGAGTACACGCTTAATTTTTTACTTAACTGATGAACAAATTGCCAAAGCAATAATTAAATATTTGCCTGATATGCTACAGGACCATCCCAATCCTTTAGTACAGGTAGAACAGCTGGTGGATAAATTGAATGGAATATTATCCAATGGACGTTCTATTTCTACGCTTTTACGTAATTCTAAAGCCAAAGAAGTTTTGGATGGCTCAGAATTGTTCCAAATATATCAAAGTGAAGAATATAAAAACCGTCAAGAGCACCCTTCAGTAGTAGAACACGAGGAATTTAAACCTCGATTTGTTTGAAATAACGGCATTTAGGTTGAGAGATACATCTATAACTACGATTTTATTAATTGTTGAGAAAGAATTTTTCCCTAGATTTGATTTTTATGTCAACAACTCTTCTTAGGGAGTTTTGTTGAAAAAAATCATATGTCATTTCCCGCCTTCGCGGGAATGACATATAGACAAGAATTTTGCATCATTCAAACAGCATTAAAAAACTATTCTTAACCCAGCAAACCTAAATCTTTTACTGTATCATGCTCTTGCTTTAACTCATCTAAGGTTTTGTGGAACATATCACGACCATAGTCATTGAAGCTTAAGCCTTCTACAACCTTCAATTCTCCGTTTTCACGTCGGCATGGGAATGAGAATATTAAACCTTCATCAACCCCATATTCGCCTTGAGAGCTACGGCACATAGAGAATGATTCACCAGCAGGAGTATCAGTCACTAAACGATTAACACCAGTAATCACGGCATTGGCAGCTGAGGCAGCAGAAGAAGAACCGCGCGCTTTAATTACTGCAGCACCCCGTTGTTGTACAGTAGAAACAAATGTGTCTTTTAACCAAGACTCATCAATCACTTTAGCTGCAGAAACGCCATTAATTTTCGCATTATAAAAATCAGGATATTGGGTAGAAGAATGGTTACCCCAAATGGTCATTTCAGTGATTGCGGTAATATCAACCCCAGCTTTCTTAGCCAATTGACTGCGTGCTCTTAATTCATCCAAACTGGTCATAGCATAAAAACGATCATTTGGGATGTCTTTCGCATTATTCATTGCGATCAAGCAGTTGGTATTGCATGGATTACCCACCACAAAGACACGTACATCATCACTTGCGTAATCATTAATTGCTTGCCCTTGCTTGGTGAATATGCCTCCGTTAATTTGCAATAAGTCAGAACGTTCCATACCTTGCTTGCGAGGTACAGAGCCAACCAACAAAGCCCAATTCACTCCATCCATTGCCTTATTCAATTCGGAAGTACAAACCACACGCTTCAATAAAGGAAAGGCACAATCATCCAGTTCCATTGCAACCCCTTCTAGAGAAGGCAGTGCTGCTTCTAGCTCAAGTAAATTTAATTCTACTTCAGTGTTTGCACCAAACATTTGTCCAGAAGCGATTCGAAACAATAATGCATAACCAATTTGTCCAGCTGCTCCAGTAACAGCCACTCTAACTCGTTTATTTGCCATGTGATTTCCTCTTATTTAGCGGTAATCAACACAAATTCTCTCTCGCTAAGCAGGAAAGAAAGCAACTTGCATGATTACATTTTTTGTTAGAAAACTCGCAACATGATACTATTGCATTCCCAAACAAGCCAGTCTTAAAGAGAGTAATGATCCCTTTATCGTTGTATATTCATATTCCATGGTGCATTCGCAAGTGCCCTTATTGCGATTTTAATTCCCATAAAAGTCCTGAGAGTTTACCGGAACAAAATTATGTCCAGGCACTTATTGCTGACTTAAAAACTGATCTGGAACATTTTGAAGCAGGTGAAATTTGCTCTATTTTTATTGGCGGTGGCACTCCTAGCCTTTTTTCCGCACAAGCATACGATACCTTATTTACCGAATTAAGACGGCTTTTATCCTTTGCTGAAGATATTGAAATTACTCTGGAAGCCAATCCTGGCACTGTAGAGCAACAACGCTTTACTGAGTACCGACACATTGGGATTAATCGACTATCCTTAGGGATTCAAAGCTTCAATCCGGAACATTTAAATACTTTGGGCCGTATTCATGATGCCCAACAGGCGCATCGGGCCATCGAATCCGCACGAAATGCCGGATTTAACAATCTAAATCTGGATATTATGCATGGTTTACCCAAGCAAAGCGTAGCCCAAGGAATCGAAGATTTAAAGACGGCGATTGCCCATCAACCCGAACATTTGTCTTGGTACCAGTTAACCATAGAACCAAATACGGTATTTTACAAAGAAAAACCTCCCTTACCTTCCGAAGATGATGCTTGGCACTTAGAAGAAGAAGGATTCGCCTTACTTAAGGAATCTGGTTTTGAACGCTATGAAATTTCTGCATTTGCGCAATCTACTCGACAAGCTCGGCATAACTTGAATTACTGGTTATTTGGGGATTACTTAGGTATAGGGGCCGGAGCTCATGGCAAAATAACAACCTCAGAAGGTATCCTAAGAACACGTAAGCATCGTCAACCTAAAGAATATCTCGACTCAAATAAACCTTTTTTGGCCAGTAGGGATATAGTGACACCCCAAGATCTGCTATTTGAGTTTATGCTCAACACCACCCGCCTAGAACAACCGATTCCATTAGAACTGTTCACCCAGACTACAGGAAGACCACTGAGCGCTTTACTCCCTAAGCTCAAAATAGCCGAACAAAAAAAACTCATCACGCTAACCGATGCTCATTGGCAAGTCACGGCTTTTGGCAGACGTTATACCAATGACTTACAAGCATTATTTTTATAATAAAAATTGTAGCCTGTATGCAGCGTATCTAAACTCGGATAACGCGTTTCAAGTTCAAAATTCAAGTTACGGCACAAGTACTTGCTACCCAATAAAGATTAATTAATAATAAGTTACTTTCCGGATAAGGAGCAATCGGTGATGTTATTCATATTTTTGGTAGTTCTTGCTTATTTAATGGGATCTATCTGTTCGGCGGTGATTGTTTGCAGGGCTTGCTCCTTACCTGATCCACGTACAGAGGGTTCAAAAAATCCCGGTGCCACCAATGTATTACGCATTGCCGGAAAACAATATGCGGCTTTGGTTATGGTGGCCGACCTTCTCAAAGGTACTATTCCAGTACTCATTGCCAAACTCTTAGGTGCTGACCCAGTAACCATTGGATTTACCGCTCTAGCTGCTGTTATTGGTCATATGTACCCTGTTTTCTTCGGCTTCAAAGGAGGAAAAGGAGTTGCAACAGCAATTGGCGCACTCTTAGGCTTCCAGTTTTTGGTGGGTATTTTAGTGGCAGCAACGTGGTTGCTGGTTGCCAAATTTTCACGCTATTCCTCTTTAGCATCCATAACTGCAGTTGGTTTCGCTCCATTTTATTCCCTACTGTTGATTCAACGCCTGGATATTTTTCCCCCCATTTTCATTATGGCGCTCTTAATTCTTTACAAGCATAAAGAGAATATTATTCGTCTTATTGATAAGAAAGAACCGAAAATAAAATTGAAAAATGATGTTCTGGACAGCATGATGGAGGGCAAAACGGAGCCCGCCCCTACCTCCACCAAAAATGAAACCATACCTACAGAGACAGTCATTGAAGTAGAAGAAGTTATTATCACTGAAACTGTGGTGACTAAACCTAAAGTAAAAAAAACAACTTCTAAAAAAACTGAGGAACCCGAACAGAAAACCAAAGCGGCTAAAAAATCCGCCCCTGTAAAACCTAAAATAAAGAAAGAAAAGAAAGAATAACTAATTTATCGAAAGGCGTTGTATTTCAGCAATTACCACAAGTTTAGTTGCTTTAATCTAGAAATTTTCTTTAATTTTTAGCCAAACTATAAGGGTATAGATTCTGTACCCATATCTATAATTAATATACGGCTAACCCCCGCCCTTTTATTAATTAGAATAGAACATTCATTTAGTTAATAAATCAAACTCAAGCAAGCAACAATATGTACATTAGTTCTTCACTTGTGTATAATAACACCCAGTAAGTTCAAATTTTGTGGGTGGCTTATGGCATATAAAGATCAAAACTATGTGTTCGAAAAGAACCCGAAGGAAGAGTATTATTCTTTTGATACAACAACAGCCAGCCCTTTTCATGAGTTTGAAATAAAACCAAGATCTGAAACTATAGATTGGTCCAGATTTACCGAGCACGCCTCAATTACAATTGACGGTATGAGCTTAGAGCAGTTACTCAAAAACGACCGAAAATTTGCAAAATATAATGATGGAAGTTATTTTACTTCAAAGAAAGAACTAAGAGATTTTTTTGAGAAGCATCTTGTATCTCGTATGCCTAAGCAACAGCAAGAGGATGCTCTTCACCAAGTAATGATTCTCTTGAGCGAAGGAGGGCTTCGCCCCGCCACTACCGCTGCCGATCACGCTTTCGGTGTTATTAATAAAAAAGGAATTGTTGGAACAACATTTTTCAACAACCCTGAGCGTCAAAAAAGTAAACCTCAAATCACAGTGCCTGCAATAGATCCAGATACGATATCCGACCCTGTTTGCCAAAAAAGAGCGCTCAATTTCATTACCACTGAAAAAGGATTCATTCTCCAAGAAGTAGTAACTCAAAAAGCTTTATTTGTAATTGGGGGGGCAGAGCGATTTAAAATTTCTCCGGATGACCCAAACGGTGAAAAGCCATACGTTTATCAAGCGTTGATGACTATAGATGTCGATTTAAGAGCACATGAAGATAAAGTATTAGCGAAAGCGACCGTAACCAATTGCGGAATTAATTATGGCAGCGCACAAGCAAAAAAACTATTAGACACTAGAGGTTGGTGGGCACTATTTATTGATGCTGCAAGAAAACTCTTTCATATGGAATCTAGCAAAATTAGAGATCTCTCCCAGGGCCTAGGTGACGAGGGTGAGAGTATTGAGAAACAAGAGATCTCATCTTATTTTTCCTGTCCATATTAATATAGTTCGACTCATTAACACACGTGGTATTCAATAAATTATTATTATTTGATACCACTTCTTCTCTCTCCTAATTTACATTAGGTAGACCAGGACAATATCAAGCTAAAGGCCATCTTGCTCTTACATCAACACCCAGACTTGAATCTTTTTCTCCACGTAACATCCGCAAACATCCCGCATAAGCAATCATAGCGCCATTATCGGTACAATATTCTAAAGCCGGAAAATAAATCATACCCCCAATGCTCTCAATCCATTCACGCAAGCCCAAGCGTAAGGCTTTATTTGCACCGACTCCCCCAGCAACCACTAATCGTTTGCATCCCGACTCCTGGACGGCTCGTTTGCATTTAATCATTAGGGTATCAACCACTGCTTGCTGAAATGCTTTGGCAATCTCAGCACAGGCACGCTCATCTTTAGTACTTTGGTTCCAGGTATTTAATGCAAAGGTTTTTAAGCCACTGAAACTAAAATCAAGACCAGGCCTGTCCGTCATTGGACGCGGAAATCGATAAGGAGTGGATTCGCATTGATCCGCCAAAGCGGCAAGTACCGGCCCTCCTGGATAAGGAATTCCCATCAGTTTGGCCGTTTTATCAAAAGCTTCGCCCACAGCATCATCTAAAGTATCGCCGAGGATTCGATAATCCCCCAGTTCCTTGACTTCAACCAATTGACAATGACCGCCAGAAACTAAAAGGGCAATAAAGGGAAATTCGAGGGAAGGCGTTTCCATTTTTGCGGCCAAGAGATGGGCTTCTAAATGATGAATGGCTAAAGCAGGAATGTGTAAGGCATAAGCCAGACTTTTGGCAAAACAGGATCCAACTAATAATGCGCCAATTAAACCCGGACCCGCAGTATAAGCAACTCCATCCAGTGCTGTTTTATCTAGCCCTGCTTGTTGTAATACTTTATCAAGCAAAGGCACCAAATAATTAATATGATCACGTGAAGCCAGCTCTGGAACTACCCCGCCATGCACACGATGAGTATCGATTTGCGAATGCAAGGCATGCGCTAATAAACCTGCCTCTGAATCGTAAATCGCTACTCCGGTTTCATCACAGGAGGATTCAATACCTAAAACCAACATAAATTAGAGCCTGATAAAAAAATTCAACCATTGTATCACATATTTAAGCACCTTTTCGACGAAACGATCCCTCTTTCCCCTGAGTTTCAAAAGAGCTCTAACTGAGTTAAAAATAAAATTTATCTACTTAAAACTTGACGAGTGCTTCAACTAGCACTAGAATTGCCCACCTATTAAGATCAAATAACCAGAGGACTAGTTTAATGCCTACCGTTCGCGTCAAAGAAGGCGAAAATCCAGAATATGCATTGCGCCGTTTCAAGCGCTCTTGTGAAAAAGCCGGTATTTTAACCGAATTACGCCGTCGTGAATTTTATGAAAAACCAACTGCTGAGCGTAAACGCAAACAAGCAGCAGCGGTAAAACGTCATCTGAAGAAAATTTCTCGTGATATGACAGCAAAACAACAAGGCGGAAAACGCCGACGTAAATAGGATTCTCTGTCCTGTATTTTTTACTAAGGCCACATATACAGCGCATAGTCACAAATAATTATGATTATGATGTCGTATCTAGTGGCCTTTAGCTTTTCAAAATATATAAAAATCTTGAGAAACGGTTCGGTTTGTTCAAGATGAGCCAGAAAGCCGTTCCAGAATTAGGGCGAGCTGCTCGTTAGATTTTAAGGAATAACAAATGACAATTAAAGAACGTCTCAATAACGATGTCAAAGATGCAATGCGGGCTAAGGATAAAGAGCTTTTATCTACACTTCGTTTAATTACTGCAGCAGTAAAACAAGTCGAAGTGGACGAGCGCATTGAAGTGGATGATGAGCGTATGTTGGTAATTCTGGATAAAATGAGCAAACAACGCAAAGAATCTATAGCGCAATACGAAAAAGCGAATCGTAATGATTTAGTTGCCCAAGAACAATTTGAATTGGATATTATTAAAAAATATTTACCAGAGCCTTTATCTGAAGCAGAAATAAAACAAATGGTTCAAGATGCTATTGCTTCAACTGGAGCTGAAAAAATGGCTGACATGGGTAAAGTAATGGCAATCTTAAAGCCTAGCTTGCAAGGACGTGCTGATATGGCTCATGTTAGTGCCATGATTAAGGCCCAATTAAGCTAAGGAGCAACATGTCTGGCTTAATCCCGCAGCCATTCATTGATGATCTCCTCCACCGAACGGATCTGGTTGAACTAATTGACAGCTATGTTCCCTTGAAAAAAAGAGGGAACAGTCATATTGCCTGCTGTCCTTTTCATAACGAAAAATCCCCTTCGTTTAACGTTGTTGCTAAAAAACAGTTTTATCACTGCTTTGGCTGTGGTGCATCAGGCAATGCGATCAGCTTTGTCATGAATTACCTTAATCAGGGATTTGTTGATGCAGTTGAAACTCTAGCTACCCGCGTGGGTTTAACTATTCCTCGAGACAAACAAAACGAGAAAAATAATTCCTCTCAGGATCTTTATAAACTCCTGGCGAATGTCAGTCTTTATTATCAAAAAAAATTAAAACATGAAGGGCAACCGGCAATTGATTATTTGCGAGGAAGAGGTTTAAGCGGAGAAATTGCAAAGCTGTACCAGTTAGGTTATGCAAGCGAAGGTTGGCATAACCTCGAAAAAGCGTTTCCTCGCAATCAACGCGAACTTCTGACTACTGGGATGTTGATTAAAAACGATGATGGAAAAATCTATGATCGGTATCGTAACCGGATCATGTTCCCCATTCATGACCGCCATGGGCGAATTATAGGCTTTGGCGGACGCGTCCTCGATAAGGACCAAAAACCCAAATACCTCAATTCTCCTGAAACGGTGATTTTTCAAAAAAGCAGGGAATTATATGGCTTGCATCAAATTCTAAGCCAGCAAAAGACCATTGAATACATCATTGTGGTTGAAGGCTATATGGATGTGATTGCTTTAGCCCAACACGGAATTATGAATGCAGTAGCCACCTTAGGCACAGCAACCAGTACTTATCATATTCAGCTGCTGGCCAAACACACCAAATCACTGATTTTTTGTTTTGATGGGGATAATGCAGGAAGACAAGCCGCATGGCGCGCGCTAGAAAGCAGCCTGTCTCATTTGAACTTAGGGCTCGATGCCAGTTTTATGTTTTTGCCAGATAGTCAGGATCCGGACAGCTTGGTTCGCCAGGAAGGCAAAGAAAATTTTTTAAATCGTATCAATCAAGCCACCCCATTACATCGTTTTCTTTTTGACAGCTTAGCCAAAGATCTCAATCTACTTCGCCCCTCAGGAAAAACGCAACTCATTAATTTGGCCAAGCCGTTCTTACAAAAGATGGATGAAGGGTCATACAAACAATTGCTCATTGAAGATTTGGCACGTTTAACCCATATCGAAACGCATCGACTGAATCAATTAATTACTGAGGAGTCTAAAACCCCTCAACAGGAACAGGTGATGACTATTGCGCGTACGCCGATGCGTATCGCGGTGGCATTGCTACTCCAACATCCAGAAATTTATGCTCAGATTAAACCCAAAATCAACCTTGAGCTTTTCGATCCGCAAGAACATGAGATCCTCTTGCAGGTGTTACAGCAATTGGCAAACAATCCACAGGCGACTACCGCAACCCTTATTGAATCCTGGCGTGATCATCCTTACTTTGGCTCCATGAACAAGCTAGCAGCTTGGGAACATCTGGTTCCAGAACCAGAATTAGTTAAAGAATTTATCGATATTATGCTTTTTTTACAAAAGCAAAATCGCGAATTAACCATACGTCAGTTGATTAATAAATCACGTCAGCAAGGATTGAGTGAAATAGAACGAATAAAATTACAAGAAATGTTAAAAGAACGCCATATTTGAAGTGGTATTTAGCTTGAATAAGTTTATTGCTTTGCAATTGGTATTAACCCCAACTCTTGGAGTTGTTCATAATGTGCTAAAATCTTGTAAAGAAGGTGTTCAGAAAAAAGCGATGAAAAACTACTGGTATGTTGCAGTATCAAGGTTTATAATTGTAAGGTTTTGTAACCCTAAAGAAGCAATCTAAATCCAATTAGTGTTATAGATACTGTAGATTCCATTGTTTTTTAGGAAATATCCAATTGTCCCTAGAGAAGTGCCTATGACCATGAATGATCAAGAACAGCAAAGCTCACAGATAACCAAAGTCATCAGCCTAGGCAAGGAGCAAGGTTATTTGACTTACAGTCAAATCAATGACTTGCTGCCTAATATCGTCGATACAGAACATTTTGATGTAATTATCAGCATGCTTGAAGGCATGAACATCAAAGTCTTTGAATTGCCGCCCGGTGATGATGAATTGGCACTTCTGCTGAATACTGAAGAAGTACCTGATATCGAAGAAGCCGCAATGGTGCTGGCCTCTGTCGACAAAGAAACGGGTCGTACTACCGATCCAGTTCGTATGTACATGCGTGAAATGGGCACCGTCGAGCTGTTGACCCGTGAAGGTGAAATCCGCATTGCGAAACGGATTGAAGAAGGTATTTATCAAGTCCTTAAGTCTTTAGCTCATTACCCAGAAACGGTCCAGTTAGTGCTTGACGATTACGATCGTTTCAATGCTCAAGAAATTCGTTTGAATGAAATTATCAGTGGTTTCTCTGATGTGGAAGATGAAATAGCTCCTGCTTCGAGTATTGGCTCTATGCTTGATGAAGAGCAAGTGAGTGAATTACTGCTGTCTGATGAAGAAGATGAAGAAGGCGAAGGTGGCGGTTTGGGAGAAGTCGATGATGGCCCAAATCCAGAGCAAGCTAAAATTTATTTTGATGAATTACGTGAAACTTATGAAGTTGCTGCCGCTGCTTTAAAAGAATTTGGCAGAGAACATGCTAAAAGCGAAAAAGCATTGGAATCCATGTCTGAGTCATTCTTAAAGCTCAAGCTAACGTCAAGACAGGTAGATCGCTTAACACGTCATTTCCGTCAGTTGCGTAACCACATTCGAGAATTTGAGCGCAGCATTATGCGTCTTTGCATAGAAAAAGCGCGTATTCCACGGAAACTATTTATTGATACATTTCCAGGTCAGGAAACCGATATGGAATGGCTCAATTCCATTATCAGCAAACACGGCAAAAAACTCGATATGGTCCGTATCGAGGAATATACCGAGGAAATTTTGCGCATCCAATCTCGATTGGTCGCGTTCGAAATCGAATACGGCTTAACCATTGGTGAAATTAAAGACATCAATCGTAAAATGTCGATTGGCGAAGCCAAAGCACGACGCGCCAAAAAAGAAATGGTTGAAGCAAACTTACGTTTGGTAATTTCCATTGCTAAAAAATACACCAATCGTGGCTTGCAATTCCTTGATTTAATTCAAGAAGGCAACATCGGTTTGATGAAAGCAGTAGATAAATTTGAATACCGCCGAGGGTACAAATTCTCTACTTATGCAACATGGTGGATTAGACAGGCAATTACTCGTTCGATTGCCGATCAGGCCCGTACCATCCGTATTCCGGTACACATGATCGAAACGATTAACAAGCTGAACCGTATTTCCCGACAAATTCTGCAGGAAACTGGCCGTGAAGCCACACCTGAAGAATTGGCTGAAAAAATGGAATTAAGCGAAGACAAGATTCGTAAAGTGTTAAAAATTGCCAAAGAACCTATTTCCATGGAAACCCCAGTCGGTGACGATGATGATTCGCACTTAGGTGATTTTATTGAAGACAATAACATCGAATCGCCAATCGACATGGCAACCGCCGAAGGTCTGCGTGAAGCCACTTTAGAAATCTTGGAAACTTTAACGCCAAGAGAAGCTAAAGTACTCCGCATGCGTTTTGGTATTGAAATGAATACCGACCATACTTTGGAAGAAGTAGGCAAACAATTTGACGTAACCCGCGAGCGGATTCGTCAGATCGAAGCCAAAGCGCTCCGCAAACTACGCCACCCATCTCGTTCAGAAAAGCTGAGAAGCTTCTTAGAAGGCGATGAAGGTTAGTGATCCAAATTAAGGGGAAGGAAAAAGGAATTTGTGATGCCTCTTTCCCTTCCCTCCCCTCTCCCTAATGGGAGAGGAAAAACACTCTAAAAAAATCACAAAAAAAACTAGAACATTAAGCAAATTAAGTTTAAAATGACCCCCTCTCCGGGCCCATAGCTCAGTTGGTCAGAGCAGCGGACTCATAATCCGTTGGTCCTAGGTTCAAGTCCTAGTGGGCCCACCAATTAAAGTCAGTAAAATCAACAACTTGCAATCGATTATCCCAACCCCTCAAAAACCATTGTGGGGATTTTGTGGGGCACAGTAGACACAAACTCATAAACTAACTACCTTACGTCCGTGAGATGTATCTTTTTCTTTTCTATTATTTGGATTACGAAGTAACGTGAGAACCACCCCACTTTGTTGCTTTTCGCAAACCTTGTTTCCAGCTTCATATAGATTCTGCAATTCAGCTGATGAGTAATGCGTTGTAATACGACCTGAACGATGCCCAAGCAGATCT
The DNA here is from genome assembly GCF_014109825.1 of Legionella sp. PC997. NCBI lineage: Bacteria > Pseudomonadati > Pseudomonadota > Gammaproteobacteria > Legionellales > Legionellaceae > Legionella > Legionella sp. PC997. The sequence continues at coordinate 746,430 of NZ_CP059576.1, read as the reverse complement.
TGCCTGTCTTCAAAACTCACTCCAACAGATCTTAATCGTCTACCAAAGGTATGTTTCAGATCATGAACACGCACAAACTCCAAACCAGCTTTCTTACGAGCTTCTTTCCAACCTGTATTATTTATTCGGGTAATCGGATTGCCTTTAAAGGTAAACACAAACTGTTTATGTTTTCCTCTTTGGCTATCAACTACCGATTTTGCCGTTTGATTACAGACTACCAAGCGCTCTTCACCATTTTTAACCATTTCAGGGGGAATGATGAACACTAACAGATGCGGCAATTGAGGAAGCTTAATTTCCCAATCCCATTGCAAGTGACATACTTCACTTTCTCTACATCCAGTATTCACTGCAAATAGCGCCATTTGCTCTAAATGCACAGGCAACTCTGCAAAGAGTCTATGTTGCTCATCCCAACTTAGTGGATAAGGTTTGCGTAAATCATCTTCTGGCAGCAATTTAATTTTGGGGGCATTCAGCAACCAAGTCAGCCCAAACTCATCAATCCACTCGGTTGCAGCCAAATTACAAATTCGACGAACTATTTTTAGACCATGGTTAATCGTTCTTGTTTTAACCTGATCCTGACGTCGCCCATCAATAAATGGCTGTAAAGTTCCCATATGAATCGAGTCTAAAGGCATTTTACCAATATACTGAACCAGAACACGTAAACGCCCTGCATCAGAATCAATGCTTCGCTTATGTTGGTTTTCATCCAAAAATTTAATGGCTGCTTCCATAAACGTGCGTTTGGGTCTTACTCCAAAAACACTCGCTTGCCTTATTTCTTCTATACGTTTTGTAAAGTATTTTTCTGCTTCTTCGAGGTTGCCCGTACCAGTGCTTTCTCGAATTCTGCATCCAAAGACCGCTTTATCGATGTGCCAATAGTCACCTCTTTTGAAGAGACCCGGCGATTTTTTTCGTCCCATTGTTCCAAACTCCTATGCTTGGTTACCGCAGGACGACCACTACACTGTATATAATCGTCGACCCATGCGTCTAAATCAAGTCGATCAAATGCAATTCCCTGAATTCCCATCGGAATTTCTACCAAATTTGGTCTAACGTCTTTATTAAATCTGTGTCGATCCATACCTACATAGGTAGGAGCATCTCTTAAGCGAATCAAACGGGGGATTAGATGAATATTGCTCATGACTTCTCAACTCCTGTAATTCTCAAATCATAACTACTCGATACGAGTAGTTATTAGAGCATAATGAGTAAATCACTGCAATTGTTTTTTTAGGCTATACCTATAAGAATTTTATTTGTACAATGGCTATCAAAGTTTAATAAAAGGTACATCAAATGAGTTTAATGGAAGAACTTGAAGCCGCTGTAGGAAATGAGTATTTGATAAGCCACAAAAATTTATTGTTAAACACTAATCAAAATACACAGAGGCAGGCTTATTCTAATAAAATAGTCTCAATACAAAAACAGTATCAGCCTGATAGCAATAAGATAGTTAATATAAAGCGAGTTAATGCATAAACTAATAGTAGTAGGGTCAGGAATAAAATCGATTTCTCATCTGACCGAAGAAACTAAACGGGTTATTCAAAGTGCTGATAAGGTACTCTATCTCATTAATGAAGATAACCTTAAACACTGGATTCAACGAGAAGCGAAAAATTCTGAATCGTTGGATTCTATCTATTTTAGTAGCGAAAAACGGGTTGAAGCGTATCAGGCACTAACAACTCATATCATTGAAGAATATAAAAAGGTTTCAATTTTATGCGTTGTTTTTTACGGCCATCCTACCGTATTTGCAGATTCTGCACTTAATGCCGTGAGACAAATTAAACAGGATAATGGCGAAGCAATTATTTTACCTGCAATATCTTCCCAAGACTGCTTGTTTAGTGATCTAGAAATTGATCCAGGCGATCAAGGATGTTTTTCAATTGAAGCCACAGAGCTGGTATTATTTGAACGGTGCATTGATATTCATGCGCATTTAATACTTTGGCAGGTAGCAAATTTTGGTAGAACTGATGGAAAAAAAACTAACAACCTATCAATTTTAAAAGATTATCTAAGTGGATACTATCCAGCAGATTACTCCATTTGTCTTTATGAGGCACCCTCTCTTCCTACTTGCCCTTCCCGAATAGAATGGATACAACTTAGTAATCTCGAACTATCAGCTATTTCTTCAATAACAACAGTATATATTCCACCGATCGAAAAAAAGGCCATTAGCAACAAATACCTGAAATTACTCAATCTGAAAATTGATGATTTAATACTGAGTTGATAAATACTCTGATCGTTTTAATCTATACAACACATGCCCCATTAAAGGGCTACCTGACGGTACTTTAGGGTTATCAAAATTATCTTCTGAATTGGTATGTAATCCGATCTTTTGCATTACTCGAATAGACGGCTTATTTAATTCGGATGTAAACGAGACAACTTCATCCAAATCTAGTTTCCTAAAAGCATAATCAAGGACTGCTTTGGCGGCCTCTGTTGCATAACCTTGGTTCCAGTGTTTTGAAGATAAACGCCAACCAATTTCAATAGCAGGAGTAAAATGAGCTTTAAATGTTGCTGTAAACAAACCTACAAAACCTATCATCTCACCAGTATTTTTAATTTCAGCAGCATATAGGGAGAAATTTTTTTCTTCTTGATGTGTAATTATTCTATCTATGAATGCAATGATTTCTTCTCGAGTAGGTATGGCAGGAAAAAACTGCATGACTTTTTCGTCCTGGCTAATGGCAATTAATGATTCCACATCATTTTCTTGAAAAGTCCGCAGAAATAATCGTTCTGTTTCTAATATTCTCATCTATATAGCCTTATTGTTTGCTTAATCTAACGCAACCTCTAAATAACTTCGCATCACTGGCAAATTGCGTTCTATCGCTACAATAGGAAAAAGCAAATCTGTTATCAGTACCTCCTAATTCTTCAGAGCTATTAATACTCTTATTACTAGAAGATTTATAATGGTAAAAAGAAAATTCCGTTTGTTTGCTTACATGATAAAGCAGACTTCCAAAAGCAGAACTGTTATCTGCAGTAAACTCCGATTGATAAGCCAATAACACATTTTTTAGCATTTCAAGTTCACTGTAAGCACTATTACTTTGATTGGTTTTAAATGTATTAATCTTAGCAAAAGGACACTGTAAGGGATAGTAAACACTATCAGGCTGGCCATTCAAAGCGGACGGGACCATTACTGTCGCTGTGTATTCTAAGTCGTAACATTCATTATAAATTTTCTGAATTGTTTTAACTGGAAAGTATTGTTCATCAATTGCCGGCTTCACACCAATACCTGATCCCATACAGATATTAAAAATATATTTTGCTGTATCCATGATGAATGGCGTAGGTCTGAAACGATTAATACTTTTGGCACTGAGAAATAAATCGTTACAAGAAGCATCATAGGTATTTTGCGTTAGTTTTTTTCTTAATGACTCTGAGAAATATAGTTTCAGCTTAAGCCATTTATCATTATGTTTGACTTCATTAATAAACTGCTCGGAAAAATAAAGAATCTCGCTATACCAGTTATCGATAGTATTTTTATCCTTCAATATCTCTTTAAATACTAGATAATGTTCATAAGGCGATTTAGGTGCCGGAGCAGTGACATTAAAATATTTTTGAATTCGTGCATGCTTCCTTTTACAACCGATATTCGGCAATAAAAAGGATGAAAGTGCACCAGAAGAAACAGACAGCACATTATTATCTACAGTCTGATCCTCATCAAAAATAACCTGCATATTAAAAATTGCACCAGGTCCCTGAACACAGTCCGGAAAGATGCGTTCATTTTCACCAAAATAATGCCACTCGCAAAACTTATCCAATATTAAGCCTAGGGGTAGACTATTTTTACCATACCCAAGATGATTGAATAACTCATTATCGGTATGCTTGCTGTCAATCTTTTCCATTTGACCACTGCTTGTCGGTAGGTAAGCATGATTTTTAATGCCGAAATGCTCACCAAATTTATATCGAGCTATAAAGAAAGGGATTGTATTGCCAGGTTTAATTTCTTCAATGACATGATATATGGATTCGTTAACTTGCTTTACTTGATGCTTGATTTCATCCCATGAAACTCTACTAATTTTGTTCATTCCTAAACACCCATACATCAATTATCATCCCTTGAAAATCAGGATAATTGTAGAAAGGGATTAAGTTTATCCATTTTTAATGTTAGAGTCACCTTCCAAAATAGTTTTAGGGAAAAAATATGTTGTCACCAGAAAAAATGCCCAAAGGAATCATGCCCCTGTATTTAATACAGGCATTTTCAACCTTCTCTTATGCAATTCTATATTCCTCATTATCCCTGTTTCTCACTAAACAATTAGGGTTGTCGAATGCTCTTTCAAATAGCATTGTTGGGTTATTTCTCGCATTTAACTATGTTCTGCATTTACTCGGCGGAGTGGTTGGTGGACGATATCTAAGTAACCGAGCCTTATTTTTGATTACCACAGCCATACAAACGATTGGTATTTTACTTTTGGCACTTTCAGTTAAGTCCTTGCTTTATCTTGGACTGAGTTTATTTCTGGTAGGATGTGGCTTAAACACTACCGCATACAACAGCATACTGACACAACGCTTTGCGCCGGATGATAACCGCAGAGATAAAGCCTTTTTCTTGAGCTACTCCTACATGAATGTAGGCTTTTGCGCTGGCTATATCATAAGCGGCTTTTTTGATTACTCCAATCAATATCAAACACTACTCTATGCCAGCATAATTCCAAACGTAATCACACTTTTACTTATGTGGAGTTACTGGTCGAATTTGAATGATCGCGATACCCCCTTAATTAAAGTTACAAATAAAGCTTCCCTGAATTTAAAAAAATCTTTTGGCTGGGGAATTATATTAGCTCTTATCCCATTTACCTTGCTTTGTTTTCATAAAGCCCAGTTCAGCAATGGAGTTGTAGTAGGACTCAGCGTTATGATGTTTTTTGTAATTTTATACCTTGGTTACCAACAAAAATCGACTTTGGATAAGCAAAAGATTATGACTTTTCTAGTCCTGACAGTAACATCAATCCTGTTCTGGATGATCTACTTCACAGGCCCAATGGGTGTAACCCTATTCATTAAAAATAATGTTGATAAACATCTGTACCATTATGAAATAGCGACTCAATGGCTTGTGAATATCAATGCACTTGTGATCATTATTGGCGCTCCATTGTTATCCACTGTACTCACACAACTGCAAGCAAAAGGATACAATGTATCAATAACCAAACAATTTACATGGGCATTTCTGATATTAGCAGGTTCATTCTTCTGTCTTGCCAGCGGTATCCTCTTTGCCAATAAACATGGATATGTGAGTGTTTATTGGGTAATGCTCCATTTTACCACCCAAGCAATTGCAGAGTTATTAATAGGGCCTGTCGGCTATGCCATGATTGGTAAAATTTCTCCACCCCAATTACAAGGAGTGCTGATGGGCACCTGGATGATGGTATCAGGGGTATCAGCATCGTTATCTCATTACTTTTCCAATGCTATGACTCAAGGTGAGTCAACGAATCCATTGCTATCCAATGGCGATTACCTGCATGTATTTAACCAGCTGGGCATGTGGGCATTATTAGGTGCTATTTTTCTTTACTTGATCGCGAAAAGAATCAGACCCGTTATTGAGCAAACAAAAGATTCAGATCCATCCGAGGTTCTAACAACCGCTTAAGGAGAGGCAAAAAGGTAATAAATTAATCAAAGTTGCATTTTACCTGTGATCTTCTCCATGTAAAAAAACTAATTTTATCGATATTACGGCTATGGTTTACTGTTTTTCAATTGGACTATGCCGTATTAAGATGAAAGTGAGGATGTTACATGGAATGTTTTATCGAGGTTTCAGAACCTATTATTGATGTTAAGTTTCAATTAAAAAAAGATACTCAAAAGTATTTGATTGATTATATCCTGTCTTACAGTCAATTGAACTGTAAAGAGCTAGCCCAAATACTTGAAGCCAGTCCAATGATGCTCAGCCAGGTGTTGGCTGGAAAAGAGTTCTTAGGACCTTCAAAAGCACGCAACCTATTCCATTATTTCAGCATGCTGATTGGACATTAACTCGCTTTTAATTCTACCACCCAGAATCTCTGCAAGGGCAAGGGGTATCTCTTGTTCCTAAGCGATCTATCATAATTTTAACCTTCTTATTTAAATTTATTTTTCATCAAACTACATATTAAATAAATCAGCTAAATTTCTAGGGCGATTTTAATTTGTAAGCAAAAACAAACTTATTGGTTTAAATTTTTACCTCTAATTTGTTGTATATCTAATCGGAATATGGGTGGCGCAAATGCCTTTAGTAGAGTTTACCTCTTAGGAGGTGACCGCCAGTAAGACTGAACATGAATGGGATCGCTGTATAGCTTTCTCCAATGTTGCCTTACAAAAACGGTTTTTTTGCTATATAGCATAAAAACTCCTTTTTGTTATTTCGCTAGGAACAAGCCTAGGTACTTGAGCTTAATTGCCCAGTAGTCAAGCAATCACTCAATGTTGAAATAACAAAAGGCAGAGCGCCACTGTTTAATTATAGGACATCAATGAATCCTAATTTTCTAAACTAGACTAAAATTAGATAAAAAGGATGAATAATGACAAAAAACAATACTTCAGGGAAAGAACAGGAATTTCATATTAAGCCATTTTTAAAATGGGCTGGCGGTAAGTTCCAGGTAATAAATAAGATTCGAAGCAGCCTACCAAAAGGCTCTCGTTTGATTGAACCGTTTGTAGGTTCTGGAGCAGTATTTTTAAATATGGACTATGGCAAGTTTCTTCTTGCTGATATCAATGCTGATCTCATTAATTTGTTTGAACATCTGAAGTATGAACAGCATGATTTTATTTATTTTTGTAAGCAATTTTTTAGTAATGAATTTAATAAAAAATCTACTTTCCTATCGTTGCGTTCAGAGTTTAATTCGACTAAAGACACCCACTTAAAGGCTGCATTATTTCTTTACCTTAATCGACATGCTTTTAATGGCCTAATCCGTTACAACAGTTCTGGCAAGTTCAATACGGCTTTTGGCGATTATAAAAAGCCTTATTTTCCAGAAAATGAAATGCTAGCTTTCATTCAAAAAGCAGAAAAGGCGGAGTTTAAATGTGCTGACTATAGTTTAATTATGAATGAAGCTACTAAAGGAGATGTAGTTTATTGCGATCCCCCATATGTACCGTTATCTGCATCGGCCAATTTTACAAAATATCATTCCACTGCCTTTGGTCAAGAAGACCAGAGAAGATTAGTTGATCTAGCTAAAGAATTAGCGTCCAAAGGCGTTCCTGTCATTTTATCTAATCATGATACGGCTTTTACACAGAATTTATATCAAGGATCAAGCATCATCAGTTTTGACGTGCAGCGTAATATAAGTTGCAACGGAAGCACAAGGGGACGGGCACGAGAATTGCTTGCCTTATTTGATTAGGGGCAATGTTATGAAACAAGGTGGTTCATATGCAAATAGTAGTGGAGGGGTTCTCGAAGGACTAGTCGAGTTTGCTCTTACAAAAAAAGGGTTTACAGTTGTCCGTTATAAAGATTGGAAATTAAATCCATCTAGCTATGGTGAAGAACTATTATTAAAAAACGTTCCATATGAAGGACTTTATAAACACGCTAGTGCTACAGAATTTGTTTTAATGTCAAAAGCATACAATCTAAACACTAGGATTGAATGTAAATGGCAGCAAGTTTCTGGGAGTGTTGATGAAAAGCTTCCTTATTTATTTTTAAATTGTTCTGAAAAAATGATGGAACCCCACATTATTATTTTGCTAGATGGAGGCGGGGCAAAGCCTGGAGCAATAGAATGGCTTCGTGATGCTTGTGAAAAATTTAATATAAAAGAAGCTTCAACTTCAAAACGAAAGATTGATTTAATGACTCATGTTACGCACAACCAGTTTTAGCTTGCCATATTTTTTAATTCCTTCAATGCGATTTGGTTAGCCCTGATGATCAATTTATATTTAATCGCAAAGTGATTCAGTTTTGTTTTTATTTTAAGCATTTCCAGTTTGCAGTATGCGATAATTGAGGCAAAGATATGGTTGGATTGAGTTTTTACAGTACGAGCAGGGGATCTTGTAAGACTCGCATTTTGTTTTATTGATTTATGATACTCTTCGATATTCCATCGATAAAACATCTATAAACTTCAACTTGACAAAATCAAGTCAATTTCCGAGAATCGGGCGTGCAGCGTTGTTAGCCATCGTGGAATGGCTCGCTAAATATCGTGACAGGAGTAACTCGCTTGAGCCCTATGGATTTGGATCAAATACCGAAACAGAAAAGCAACCGACTAATCAGTTTATTGGGTCAGATAGCATTGAAGAAATTCAAAATGGATATAGTAGAAAAGGAGATAATCAATGACAGTCCTATCCCACAATATACATCAACGGTCCCAGTTGAATGCCAAGATACAAGGTTACCATCAAGATCGTTTAGCAATAGTCTACATAAGACAATCGACATTACAGCAGGTAGAGCGACATGGTGAGTCGACTAAGTTACAATATGGTTTAGTCGAAAAAGCGCACGCTTTGGGTTGGTCAAGAGATCAAATTATTGTTATTGATGATGATTTGGGGCGATCTGGTTCAAATGCTGAAGGTCGTCCAGGATTCCAACGATTAGTTGCAGAAGTTGGGTTAGATCGCGTTGGGCTTGTGTTAGGCATAGAAATGTCTCGTTTAGCACGCTCATGTCGTGATTGGTATCAATTATTGGAAGTATGTGCTTTGTTTCGAACACTGATCGGTGATTCCGATGGGGTCTATGATCCAACCTCTTATAATGATCGTTTATTACTGGGGCTAAAAGGAACCATGTCTGAAGCTGAATTACACGTGCTCAAACAACGAATGGTTGAAGGAAAAAAAGCAAAGGCTCGTCGAGGAGAGTTAGGTATGCAACTTCCAAGAGGATATATAAAACGTCCTTCTGGAGAAATTATTAAAGATCCTGACGAACAAGTTCAATCAACCATTAGCCTTGTTTTTGAATTGTTTGATAAATTTTCTACGATCAATGCTGTACTTGCTTATTTTGTTAAAAATAAACTACTTATGCCAGATCGTGTGCGTATAGGGTTAGAAAAAGGTGAACTTGTATGGCGTCGTCCTAATCGCCCCACATTAGGTAATTTATTACATAATCCAATTTATGCTGGTGCGTATGTATACGGTCGTAGGCCGACTGATCCTAGAAAGAAAAAACCTGGGCGCCCAGCAACAGGACGCACAGTTGCCAAGCCTTCTGAATGGGAGGTCTTGATAAAAGATAAGCTTCCCGCATATATTACTTGGGAGCAATATGAACGTAACGAGAGACAACTGGAAGCAAATTCAATGCAAGGTATTGGCGTTCCGCGTCAGGGGCCATCTTTATTATCAGGATTACTCATCTGTGGACGATGCGGTTTACGCATGTCTACTTATTACACCAATAATAGTAATAAATTGCGTTATAGTTGCACCAGAATGTCCGTTGATTATCATGATCCTGTTTGTCAATCATTAGTAGGTAATCCATTAGATCAGCTAATAGAAGAGCAGATTTTAGACGCATTAAAGCCATCTGCTTTAGAAATCAGCTTGCAAGTTGCCGAAGATATTGAGCGAGAACGAAAAAATCTTTTAGGCCATTGGGATAAGCAATTAGAACGCGCACGTTATGAGGTTGAGCGTTCCTATCGACAATACAATGCAACTGAGCCTGAAAATCGTCTTGTTGTAAGAACACTAGAAAAAAAATGGGAAGAAGCTTTATCTGCTGAAGAAAAATTAAAACGTGATTATGCGCAATTTTTAGACAAACAACCAGCAGCATTAACTGCTTCTGAACGTGATGCCATTCGTCAATTAGCATCGGATATTCCTGCGCTGTGGTCCGCAGCCACAACCACTTCAGATGAGCGCCAAGAAATAATACGCTTATTAATTGAGCGTATTATTGTAGCTGTAGAAGGTAAGACAGAAAAAGTTTTTGTAGAAATCCATTGGGCAGGTGGTCATAAAACACAAGCAAATTTAATTCGTCCCGTTGCAAAGCTTGAGCAACTCAGTTATTACAATGAACTCATTACACGTGCTGAACTACTTCGTAATGAAGGTAAATCATTTAGTGAAATTGCTGAGAGTTTAAATCAAGAGGGCTGGAAACCTCCTAAACGAAGCCCTTTATTTAAAGCTGATATGGTTCATTCTTTGTTATCTCGTAGCAAGGTCAGTAGTAATAAAACAACACGTTCACAGCAAGTAAATCGACAACTAAACGAGTGGACTTTTAGAGAGCTGTCACAAAAAACGAATACCCCAGAGCCCACTTTATATAGGTGGATGCAAAAAGGAATACTAAAAGCACGACGTGATACAAATACATCGCACGGCGGCGTTTGGTTGATTACAGCGGATGAAATTGAAATTGCTAGGCTGCGATCTTTAAAGGATCAACCCAGGCAGTGGATTTATCATTCTCGAGTAACGAAGGTTCATTAATTTTCATTTGACTTTTACGGAGGTAGTATGACTGGTAGATCTCAATTCGCCACCGTTTCTGGTAGACTTCATAAAGACGTTCGGCACTGCTAGTCATGTCATTAGAAACGAGATACAGGATGCCTGTTGAGCCGTTTTCGTTTTTGAAAACCTTTTTCAGGAGCCTCACTGGGAAGTCTAGGCCCTTAAGCCAGACTGTGTGTGCTATATCCTCTTCATGCTCTAATGCTCTTACTTGTTGGTACCGCCCGTTGTTGGCATCGTTTTCAGATAAAGCTAATGTACGATTAGATTTAATACCGATGATAAACGATTTGTGAAGGTCATTATGGATATGAGCCATATTGGCCTTCGAGCCATACCAGTTATCAGCCAGGATATAATCAAACAGCACGTTATTTTTAACTGCTTGGTCAATGAGACTTCGAAACAATTCATTCTTGGTGGTGGATGATTTTCTTCGTTCTTGCTTTGTTTTGATATCACTGTAGGAAATATCCTTTTTGATAACCTCATAACCCACAGGGACACTAAAATCATCGTATCGAACCATACAGGTTAGGATGTTGATACCCTTCAAAACAACACCTTTTGCATGAGAATAATGCCAACAGTTGATGTCATTCTCATCCATGTAAGGCTTTTCTTCAATTGAGTCATCAAGCAGCAGAACACCACCAGTTGCTTCTTTTTCTCGAACAGGTTTTTTTACATAGCCCCAGAGCGACTTGGAGTCATAATCTTCTTGTCGAAGAAAACGTGTCACCTTGTCGTGAGCAAATTCACCATCCAATAGCTCTGATAAACCAGTCGCTGTTGCATATTTGTTCTGGCATATCAAATAATCCGTATACAAATCAAGCATATCCATTCGTCTTTCTCCCTAAAATTCAGGGCGAAATTTTATTCATATTTTAATGGACTGCAAGAAGGTGTGCGTAACATGAGTTAATGAGTATGACGGAGTTTGTGCAATGGGTTAATTCAGTTTTTAAATAATTAAATCGTAGCTCATGATGGAGTTATTATGTTGAAAGAGTTAAATGAAATTGACAATAATCGTACTGAACATTCGATTATTAAACCCTTTGTTATTGGCCGCAAAACTGGCTATTCCATGGCAATGAAGTCGGTGCTCACACAGGAAGCATTCTCCTTCTCACTGATTGAAACCTGTAAACAGCACTAGGTAGATGCCTTGCATGGCTTTAAATGTGCAATAAAATATCCATACCGCTCAAATTCTTGAACAATTAGAAGAACTCCTTCCGTTTAACGTAAATCCCTCCAAATTAATGACATGCGTAATATACCTAAACTTGATTTTTCCTAACAAGGAGGCGTTAGTTAGCCAGTTACAGATGTTTCAGTATCTTGGATGGAAAATCACTTCTCCCTAATTTATATTGCAGATTACCATCTGACCCAGATAGAGAATACATTTGATTTTTTCCACGTGATACCGCAATCCACTCTACCTCCTCATGTACTGAGTCAAGAATAGTCTTCAGTTCAATCCAATCCAATACAGCAATTCCATCTTTACCACACATCAAGATTAAATAAACATTTCCGAGAGATTGTTTCATCTCTAAAAGAGTGTCTTGGTGAGATTTTAATAAAGTAAAGCGCCAAGGAGAAAATCTTTTTGTACAATATTTAATATAGATGCCTATTTTATCATTGATAATATAGGCTGAATTGTTAGAGTGAGAGTATGTTTTGAATTGTAAACTACTGGACGACTCTTGAATTAGTTGCGTAAAAACAATTCCGTGATATTGATAATATTCCTTAATCATAATTATTACCTACATTTCTACGTATCTTTATCCGTTCACGCTGATATTTATAATAAAGTTTAGCGTCGCCATTTTCAGTATAGAAAATCTTAATATGATGATATGCATGTGGAAACTTGTTTAACTCTAAGTCACCAGTACCCAGCATACCTCCACCAGTTCGCGTTATCGTAATAGGATCAACCGTTCGTCTGTTTGAAACAGAACCAGGGTTATGGATAGCAATTTTATCATTATGACCGTTTGATGTTCGATGTATAAAGTCTATTAAACACATAGGAAGTGACTTTTCACCTATAATGGTGTGCAGTTTTGTTAATTTTTCAAAATAAAAATGACTTTCTTTATTGATGATGCTTTCTATTTCATTAGTGTATTTGAAAATCGCAAATGCCATTTCACCGTGATACAACAAGACCGTATTTTTGTCTATGCTAGGTTTAGCTACGGATGTAACTCTTTTATCTTCAAACCAGCTAGGAACACCTCGACCTGTCTTAATTAACTCTAAGGATAACCTGTGATAAACAAAGCATTTTTGCCATTCTTTGTATAGCTGTTCGGGAATATGTAATTCAAATTGTCCTAAATATCCTTTTCTATATCCAAACATTCTTGCACGTTGAATGTAAGTGTCTTGCTGAATGTAATGTTTAGTTGTTCTTGTAAAGTACATGGAAATTAAATTTTCGAAAGTAACTCCTCTTGATACAATATTCCCGCCAATTGCAATTGTAAATAATGATGATGGTCTTGTAGCTCCTTTTACTTTCTCTTTGTCATGTTCGCTATTTATTACAATTATTTGGTAACGTTTGATATTGTTTCGAATATATTTAGTTATTTCCTGGGTTAACTCTTCGTCACAATTAAACTTATTATTAGTTATTTCCCATATTTTTTCATAGTATTTCGTAAATTTAGAATCACTCTGATGAGTTAAGATATTGAATATCTTTTCAAGATTTTTTTGATCTTCTATATGGTCTATTTTTTTTCCGCTTGTATGAACAAGCATACAATAATTTTCCTCATTACTATTCTTTCGTAGGTTTAAGTATGCAATATTTATAAGAAAACTAAATAGACAAGTACTTAAAGATTTTTTGCTATCCTCGCTGTCTGGTATTAATTTAATAAGATTGCCAATCGGCTCTGCCGGAGAAAAGAAGATATCATGTCCACAATAATTTTCGTGGGGATGAAAGTAGACCCATTTTTGATTTTCATTGCGAAATGTATTATTTAAATCTAGCCTTGCTGGAGTTGCTGTAACACCAATGTAAATACCATTATCACTTATAAGTTTTTCAACTAATTCGTTTATTTTTGTTTGTTCTTGCTTGTTAATTTTAGCATTTGGGCTGGCATAATCTGCCTCATCATCGATGATGACTTTATTTTTTTCGGAACCAACAATTGTAAGAAGCTTCTGTAAATCTTTGGAGTTTTTTTTGGAGAAGATAATCCATTCGCTATTTCTAATATCTGTAACTTGATTAATAACTTCATCGAAGGTTCTTGGCGTCGGATTGATACCTGATCTTTTAAACCTATCCAAATTTTGATTTAGTAGTTGTACATTGTCATTTAGTAGTATAATGATTATCTTATTTTCTTCATCAAGTAATTTTGCCGTTAAAGCGATCATCATCTCAGTTTTTCCGCTTTGTGGCTCTCCATAAATCACAAATGACTTGCAACCAGTGGTAATGTTATCAATTGCATTAACAACTGTTTCTTGGATATTTTCCGTATAACCAGAGTCATTGGAAATTCTTTCCAGTTGCTTATCATACCTATTTAGATTTGATTCAGTTAGAATAGTTGGATCAAATGGCATGATGACTCTTCCTTGCATGCTTTGATTATGTTGTTAATTATAGCAAAACTATTTTGATAGCAATTGTCATTCACCTTCAAAGGGACCACCAAATAATCGCTGTAATGGAACCATTAATTTAGCAAACTAAATGGATCACCGCTTCAATTGAACTTTCATAAAGCAAACTAAGTTTTTTTGTTGTGTTCAACATTAACGGAGAAAAACATGTCATTGGTTAATTCTGATGATCTCAGATGCGAGAAAATGAAACAAATCCTACAAAAACATCAAATAATACTCTTAACATGTCATGGCAATGACTATCTGGATTGCGGTGTGAGATTCCTAAGTATTTAGTTTTTCAATCCTCGAACCAAGCTAACACCACACCCAATAATCTGGGCTTGCATTTCGCTGGAACCCACTCGAATGTCAGCCCAATCCTCGTTAAGTGCAATTAATTCAAATTGGTGAGCCTCTTTAGAGGCCGATAATTGCTTATACTTGCGAACAATGACTTCCTGATCTCCTTCAATCAATGCCACTATAAAATCGCCAGGTTTAGGGCTTGTATCAGGATCTACGATAAGTACATCACTAATCCGAAACTCTGGCATCATGCTTTCATCCTTAATCTGGAGAGCGAAAGCATTTTTTCCAATGCTATCACTGACAGCTGTACTGACAGGAATAAACTCAACTTTAGTATCAACATCCTCTTTGATTTTCTGGATGAAAGTAGCTGAATCAATTGCTTGTTTGTAATCCAAAACAGGAATCAATGCCCCCATGCCAAGGGATTTTGTCATCTTCCCTTCACGGTTATCGGTTAAACACATTAAATAAGAGGCTGAAACTTCCAGCGCGTCAGCCAGCAATTTAATTTCTGTTGGGCCCGGGGTACGGTCCCCTCTTTCATAATTATTAATACGTGAAATTTTCAACTCACTGGTCAACTCAGCCAATGCTTTTCTCGTCAATCCTTTGGCCTTTCGTTCATTCATGATTCTTTGGCCGATTTTCTCTTTGATGTTCATACCTATTCCACGGTTTTTGGTTAATAAATTAATCCATTTACATATTGACTATAGCTCAATATGTGTTATTTTGAGATTCAATAACTACTCGTTTCGAGTAGTTAAGCTCATTAAGAGCTATTTTTTGTCTTAAGTTCTCAAAATGTTATCACAAGTTTCATTGAGCGCTAAGACTTTTAGTTAAGGAATAACGGACTATTTATGTACTTTACAGTGAATGACAATGAATTGGATGCGCTCTGTGGACTTTCATATATCCAGCAAATTACCTACTTAAGAGGTATTCGTCCCTATATGGATCGCAATACTTTCATAGTAGGAATTAAGCGACGGATTAGTTACCAATCCTTGGCTGAGACACTTTATATTGAACCTCATCAAGGTATTACTGAGTCAGGAAGTCCTAGCCGTCAGCAAATTCGTCGGGTCATTAAAGGGCTTGAACGAGCAGGACTTATTGTCATTCAGTCTTTAGATAAACATCTTATTTTAAAATGCCTTTTAGCGGATATCAGTTATTGTGTCCAAAATAAACCCGGCACAAACCCGACACAGCAAGCCGACACAAAGCCGCATGCAACCCCCCCTGTAAATACAGGGTATTCCGAGCGTGTATGTGAAAAAGCCGACACAAATGAAATCATAAAAGCCGACACACCTCTAATAAAAGAAAATAATTATATTTATTTATTACAACGCTTCGACCATTTTTGGCGTATGTACCCCGAGAAAAAGTCTCGTGAACGTGCCTTTGAAATCTTTACACAAATCAATCCAGACGAACCTTTGCTGCAATGCATATTGCAAGCACTTTATCAACAAATCACAGCGCGTGAAGCAAAAGAAGCACATGGAGAATGGGTTCCAGCATGGAAATTTCCAGCTAACTGGCTATCTCAAAAATGTTGGGAAGATGAAGTCAAAATCGAATTAACGCAGGAGAAAAGGAATGAGAAGCGCGGCACAAATACTAAGAGCGGAGCCATTGATCCATTCTGGAACCCAGAAACAGGAGAGACAGCAAGCACCGATGAAGACGAATACAAGCAGTCAAACGTCATCAACCTGCAATGCTACCGACAGTAGAAAAAAATGTATTGAAAACCTGTTTACCCGCTTTGCAGTTTACTACGGGCATTTGTGGCGCAGTCAGTTCAAGAATGATGGTTTTTTGGAGTTTGCCAAGAAGGAGTGGTTGGAGGGGTTAAGTCAGTTCAGTGATGAGATTTTGAATCAGGCCGTCATTGATTGCCGAGATCATTGCGAAATGCCACCTACCCTGCCGCAAATGATTGGCTTTTGTCGTGATATCAAAAGGCGAAATGCTTTTAATGTCAGACCAGAAAAATATCAACCAGCCAGCAAAGAAGTGGTTGAAGAGAATATCAGGCAGTGCAAGGCCTATTTATTTAAATAACTTTAAGGAGACGCATTATGTTGGTTTTAACAAGAAAAGTTGGTGAATCAGTTGTTATCAGTGAGGAAGTTTACTGCACTGTGGTGGGTTATCGAGATGGTAATGTTCGCCTTGCTTTCGATGCCCCTCAATCAATCCCAGTTCACCGTGATGAAATTCAAAGACGCATTTATCATGAACGTCAAAAAGATCAATGGTTCAGCGACTTTCCCTCCAATAAGGAAAGCATTGTTGATCGTTTAATTAGCAAATTCAAAAACGGATTGAAGTCAGCTTAAAGGCATCAGTAATCAAGGATTATATCGTATGAATGCACAAGAAGAACAAGGGATCACAGTTAAAGACCGCGCCCGTGAAAAGCTAAGGCGTGACTTGGGTGGCATGATTGAACAAGCGTTAAGTGATCCTAAAACCGTTGAAATCATGCTCAATGCAGATGGCAAGCTTTGGCAGGAACGCCTTGGTGAAACCATGCGTTGTATCGGTAGTATCAATGACGCGCGTGCTGAATCCATCATTAAAACTATTGCCGGCTTTCATGGTAAGGAGATAACACGTTTTAATCCAATATTGGAAGGTGAGCTGCCATTGGATGGTTCACGTTTTGCAGGGCAGCTGCCACCAGTGGTATCAAAACCAACATTTGCGATTCGTAAAAAAGCCATTTCAGTTTTTACACTAGATGACTATGTAAAATCAGGAATTATGACAGAAGCACAATGTGCGGTGATTAAGAAGGCTGTTATTGCACATCGAAACATTCTCGTCATTGGCGGCACAGGTTCAGGTAAAACTACTTTAGTAAACGCCATTATCAATGAAATGGTTTGTAGCTCACCAACCGAGCGTGTCTTCATCATTGAAGATACTGGTGAAATTCAATGTGCTGCAGAGAACTGCGTCCAATATCACACCACCATTGATGTCAATATGACCCAGCTTTTGAAAACCACGCTTAGGATGAGGCCAGACCGAATCCTGGTTGGTGAAGTTAGAGGCAGTGAAGCGCTGGATTTACTTGATGCCTGGAATACAGGTCATGAGGGCGGTGCTGCCACTTTGCATGCTAATAACTGCCTCGCAGGACTCCATCGTTTGAAATCACTTATTACCCGTAACCCCGCAGCGCCTACCGAAATTGAACCTTTGATTGGTGAGACAGTTCATTGTGTGGTGCATATCGCAAGAACCCCGCAAGGACGCAGAGTTGAAGAAATCATATCGGTTAAAGGATATGAAAATGGTCATTACAACATTGAACAACTTATTTAAGGAGAATATGAATGAACCAAGCAATCAATATAAATTATCGAAGTCTATGGATGATAGGAGCGATTGTTTTATTGCTTCTGTTTATAACAGATCCTGCATGTGCTTCTAGTGCCGGTGGAGGTTTACCTTTTGACTCCTATTTAACCAAAATACAAAAATCCATTACCGGCCCATTTGCCTTTACTGCTGCAATTATTGGTTTAGTTGGTGCAGGAGCCACGCTGATTTTTGGTGGTGAAATGAATGGTTTTTTGCGAACCCTTCTCTTTATTGTATTAGTGCTTTCATTCCTGGTTGCCGCACAAAATACCATGACCGCGATTACAGGCAAGGGAGCTGAAATTGCTAAACCCTCAGTTTTAACGAGTGCTACGGAGTTGCAGCCATGAGCCTACGCACCATTCCTATACGCAGATGTGGTAACCGCCCAAGCCTTTTCATGGGTGGTGACCGCGAGCTGGTTATGTTTTCAGGTTTACTCTCAGCAATCTTAGTATTTGCAGCTCAAGATTGGCTTGCCGCTATTTTTGGCTTTGCCCTTTGGTTTTTATCCTTAAAAGGTCTAAGGCTCATGGCAAAAGCTGATCCTTATATGAGAGCAGTCTATCTGAGACAAAGAGGCTATCAGGCTTATTATCCAGCACGTTCTACCCCTTTTCGTAATAATAAAGGGGGTTACCTATGATTGGATTCATTACTTTTTTAATCAGTATTACTGGGCTTTTGTTGTTGGGTACATTGTTTAGCGCAGCTCGAATGAAAAGCCGTAAGAACCATGTTAGAAGACATCGAAGTCATACAGCGGGACTAGTTGATTTACTGAATTATGCAGCAGTAGTCGATGATGGTGTGATTGTAGGTAAAAATGGCTCTTTTATGGCAGCCTGGTTGTATCAAGGTGAAGACATAGCCAACACTACAGATGAAGCCCGTGAAATGATGGCTTTTCGAATCAATCAGGCAATGTCCTCATTGGGTAATGGCTGGATGATTCATGTCGATGCCATAAGACGTGCTGCTCCAGGTTACAGTGAGCAGAGTGCTTCATACTTCCCGGATCCGGTATCAAAAGCTGTTGATGAAGAAAGAAGACTGTACTTTGAAAGTATAGGGGCATTGTATGAAGGTTATTTTGTTATAACACTAACCTGGTATCCACCGGTATTGGCACAAAAGCGTTTTGTGGAATTGATGTTTGATGACTCAGGGGAAAAGTTAAACCAAAAAGCCAAAACCCATCAATTAATTGAAACCTTCAAGCAATCATGCAGGAACTTTGAGTCACGTATGAGTGCGGCACTTCACCTTGAAAGGCTAGGCTCAGAACTATTCATCAATGAAAACAATAAAGTCACTCAAGATAACTTTTTAAGACACATTCAATATTGTGTCACAGGGATTAATCACCCTGTGAATCTGCCTAAAAATCCAATTTATCTGGATGCTTTAATAGGCGGTCAAGAATTAACTCCAGGAATTACACCTAAAATTGGCCGAAAGTTCATTCAGTGTGTTGCTATTGAAGGATTCCCCATGGAGTCTTACCCAGGTATTTTAACACTGTTGACTCAACTGCCTGTGGAATATCGCTGGAACTCTCGCTTCATATTCATGGATCCCCATGAGGCTGTAGCTCATTTCACTAAATTCCGTAAAAAATGGAAACAAAAGGTCAGAGGCTTTTTTGACCAAATGTTTAATACCAACTCGGGTGTCGTTGATGAAGACGCGCTCGGCATGGTTAATGATGCGCAAGCAGCTATTGCCGAAACCAATTCCGGAATGGTAGGCCAAGGTTACTATACATCGGTTGTGGTGTTAATGGACGAAGATAGAGCGAACGTTGAAAAAGCAGCCCTATTCATCGAAAAGAATATCAATGCATTAGGGTTTAGCGCACGTACAGAAACCATTAATACCATGGATGCCTATATGGGTAGCCTACCTGGTCATGGTGTTGAAAACATCAGAAGGCCTCTAATGAATACCATGAATCTGGCTGATTTGTTACCAACATCCAGCATTTGGACTGGTGAAAATAAAGCGCCTTGCCCACTATTTCCCCCTCAATCACCGCCTTTGCTGCACTGTGTCACCAGCGGTAATGCTCCATTTCGTTTGAATCTTCATGTCAGAGACTTAGGCCATGGCATTATGTTTGGTCCCACACGCTCCGGTAAATCAACCCATCTTGGTTTATTGGCATTGTCCTGGCGTCGATATAAAGATGCCCGCATTTATTCTTTTGATAAAGGCATGTCCATGTATCCAACTTGCAAGGCAACAGGTGGGGAGCATTTCACCATCGCAGATAAAGACTCACGCCTTGCCTTTGCGCCATTGCAGTTTTTAGAAACTAAAGCCGATAGAGCTTGGGCTATGGAGTGGATTGATACGATTCTAGCTTTGAATGGTTTGAATACCACACCAGCTCAGCGCAATGAAATCGGCCATGCCATTCTAAGCATGCACCAAAGTGGTTCTAAAACCTTATCTGAATTTGTCATGACGATTCAAGATGAGCCCATTAGAGAAACGTTAAAGCAGTACACCATAGATGGGTTAATGGGGCATTTATTGGATGCAGAAAGTGATGGGCTTGGTTTGTCTTCCTTTATGACCTTTGAAATCGAGCATTTAATGGGCTTAGGTGAAAAATTTGCATTGCCTGTGTTGCTTTATCTCTTTAGGCGTATTGAAACCTCATTAGATGGTCGCCCCACCCTAATCTTGCTTGATGAAGCCTGGTTAATGCTGGCACATCCTGTGTTTAAAAACAAAATTGCTGAATGGCTTGATTCAATGGCTAAGAAAAACTGTGTTGTGTTTATGGCAACCCAACATCTGTCGCATGCAGCCAATTCTGGCATTTTAGACATTATTGTCGAATCAACCGCTACCAAAATCTTTTTACCCAATCTTTATGCAAGAGATCCTGAAACACGAACCATTTATGAGCGTATGGGCTTAAATCCGCGTCAGATTGACATCATCGCAGCAGCCCAACCCAAGCGTGATTACTACTATGTCAGTGAAAAAGGCCAGCGTCTTTATCAATTAGCGCTTGGACCTTATGCCTTGGCGTTTGTGGGTGCTACCGATCCCGATTCTATTGCACGAATGAAGCAACTGGAGTTGAAGCATGGGGAGGAATGGGTTGGTCAATGGCTTTCAGAAAAAGGTATTCCAATGGAACAATACGGAGAAGAAGCATGAAAAAAAGTGTAACGAATAATCCTTATCTTAATGCCAGACGGGCATGGAATGTTCATACCGCAGGACTTATGAAATCACTACAAGTTTGGCAATTGGTGGGATTAGGTAGCCTATTAATCGCATTGGCGGCAGTTGCTGGACTCATCGCGATAGGTAGCCAATCCAAATTTATCCCTTTGGTGTTTCAACAAGATGCCAATGGCAATACCTTATCGGTTACCCGTGCTGATAAGGTTGGTGAGGCAAGCATTGATGATTATCGTGCTGCAGCAGCGCATTTCATTGAAAACGTTCGCATGGTAAGCCTTGATGCGGAACTACAAAAGAAGGCAGTGTTTCAAGTGTATTCCTATTTAAATGCCAATGATGCAGCCCTTGCCAAGGTTCAAGAATTCTACAGCGACAAACAACAATCTAATCCCTTTGAAAGAGCAGCTTTTGAGATTGTGAGCATAGACATTCGTTCAGTACTTCAAGAGTCAGATGAGACCTGGCAAGTTGACTGGATTGAAACAGTGAGAAATCGTGATGGCTCACTTAAAGAAAAGCCTCGCATGATGAAAGCGATGATTACGATGTATCAGGAGAATGAACTCAATGATGCCACCAGTGAGTCCATTTTGAAAAATCCCCACCTGATTTATGTGCGCGATTTTAACTGGTCCTACGAATTAAAGCATGGAGAACAGCAATGAAAAGAGTAATGCAGCTATTTTGTTTATTAACACCGCTCACAAGTTTTGCATTGGATAACACTATTCTGGCCGAGCATTATTTTTCGGATACTGTACCCAAGCTATCGAGTCAGGAAAAACAAGGTTTAGATATTGCAGAGCGTACACAACAAGGAGAAAAGACAAGTATACCCTTTGCTTCTGCTGATGGCTCAGTCAGTTTTATTTATGGTTCAGGGCAAATCAGGGTAGTTTGTGCCCCTTTACAAGTGTGTGATATTGCCCTTCAACCAGGTGAGCAGTTTAACGACATGAACGTCGGTGACCCACGCTTTGTTGTTGAACCATCTCTCACAGGATCTGGAGCTATGCAACAAATCCATCTGCTAATAAAACCTAAAGATGTAGGGCTTGATTCTTCTTTGGTAATCACCACAGACAGAAGAACATATCACTTTAGATTAAAGTCAGATAGAACTGAATTTATGCCTTACATTTCATTTAGTTATCCTGATGAAGCAAAAGCAAAATGGCAGTTACTAGAACGCATTCAGGCTGAAAGAAGAAAAGTAGATACCTTACCAGAAACCAATGAATATCTAGGCGATCTTAACTTCAATTATCGAATTCAAGGCAATGCTCGATTTAAGCCAGTTAGAGTTTATAACAATGGTGTCAAAACAATTATTGAGATGCCAAGAACCATGGCTCAAAGTGAAGCGCCTGCGCTGCTGGTTTTAAGAAGTCGAGGGATATTTAAAAAATCGGAGTCCGTCATGGTCAATTATCGTCTTCAGGGTTGTCGTTACATCGTAGATGGAGTTTTTGATAAAGCCATCTTAGTTATCGGCAGCGGTTCTTCTCAAGAAAAAATTACGATTACAAGGTGCTGAAGATGAAAAAATTAAGTGTTTTATTGGCTGCTGTCTTGTTATCAAGCTGTGCCAGCATGCGTTATGGCAATTTCACTCAAATGTCTCAAGGCAAAGATGCTTATTTGGCGGCAGATGCAGCCACTCAATTAACCCGAGTATATCCACCGGCTCAAAATACATTTTGTATTGGTCAGGCAGTCAACGATGGCTTTGGCTTAAGTCTTATTCAAAACTTGAGAAAAAAGGGTTATGGCATCAATGAAAATCAATGCCCTAAGAATAAAGCTAATTTTTTCTACGTGCTTGATGAGCTTAAACCTCAAAGTTATCGAGTAAGTCTTTTTGTGGGAATGCAAACATTGAGCCGTCTGTATGCAAAAAGCCATGAAAACATCATCCCTATCAGCACATGGACTCATAAGGAATAAGAACTATGAATAAAAATAATGATTATTTGTCGCCAGACAATTCACCGCAAAAGCTTCAAACCGCAGGTGTAAAACGAGTGAATAATGTACCCCTCATGATTGCAATTGGTATTTTAACTCTTTTTGTGGTGCTCATCGCATTGGTTGCCAATAAACGAGCTAATGCGCAAAACCAGCCACCAGAAATAGTGAAGATTAAAAACCCAAAGAAAAATACCATGAGCCTTGCCAATGACGTGGTAGGAAACCATAAATCAGCAGTAATTCCGCCCCAGAGTGTCACGATTGCTAACAATGAAGCAGCTCCTTTGCCTATTCCTGAACAACTTCTACCTAAAGAAGATGTTCTCACACAAGATGTATCTGAAGCTGAAATCGAGCGCATTCGTCAGGAAAAAACTCAAGAATTTGAAGAGGCTGTAAAAGCTAAGACTTCCGTAATGGTAGATAACCCACGATTGAATAATCGCGACACTGCCAAAACGTCCATGAATAGCAATGAGATGGCAATAAACATCGACCCTTCATTGGCGTTTAAAGAGCAGCTCGCATTATTACAAGGAAGGCAAGCCAAACCCATGCCACAAACCTTGGGTGGTGAAGAAAATGAAATGCGCTGGCATTTAAATTCAACACTTCAAAGCCCAAACAGTCGATACGAACTAAGAGCTGGCAGCGTGATCCCAGGTGTAATGATTAGTGGCATTTCCTCTGAATTACCAGGTCAAATTATTGCCCAAGTATCACAAAACGTATATGACACCGCTACCGGGAAATATCTTTTAATACCCCAAGGTACCAAGATATTAGGGCTTTATTCCAGTGATGTCCCTTTTGGCCAAAACTCTGTATTAGTTGCCTGGCAACGCTTGGTTTTTCCAGACAGCAAAGCCCTGGATATTGGCTCTATGCCTGGTGCTGATAGTGCAGGATATGCCGGATTTCGTGATCAGGTAGATCATCATTATGGACGAATTTATGGTTCAGCTCTTTTAATGTCAGGCATTATTGCTGGTATTACTTATAGCCAAAATACCAATCAATCTAGCCAATTCGGTTATGCCCAGCCCACAGCTGGCAGCGTCATGAGTCAGGCTTTAGGACAACAGTTGGGCGAGGTCACTTCGCAACTGGTTTCAAAAAACCTGAATGTGTCCCCCACCATAAATGTTCGCCCAGGTTATCGTTTCAATATCATCGTGGTGAAAGACTTAACCTTTAAACAGCCCTATAAGCAATTTGCTTATTAATGAAGGAGAGCATTATGAAATTTAAATCCATGATTATTTATTGCTTTGTTTTACCAGTATTCGCGGGTGGCGCGCCTGTGTTTGATATTGCGAATTGGATTCAAAATGGAAAAATGATTGCAACCCAGCTTAGTGAATATAAAACGCAAGTCGATCAATACAAGAATCAGATGGATCAATACCAAAACATGTTAGACAACACCAAGTCACTGACTTCCTTTGAATGGGATAATGCCAACTCAGTTATTAATAATTTGCTTGAATCGACTGATACCATTGATTACTACAAGCAGGAAGCTGGCAGCCTCCAAGGATACTTGGACCGATTCCAAAGTCAGGAATACTACCAAAAGACCCCGTGTTTTAATGGCACAGGTCAATGTTCTGCTGAAGAACTTAGAAAAATCAAACAAAGCAGATTAGCAGCTTCTGTTGCTGAAAAGCGATCCAATGACGCTATGCTTAAAGGGATTGATAAACAACAACAGAGCTTAAAAAATGATTCTGCAAAGTTGCGTACTTTGCAATCTCAGGCACAAAGTGCTGCAGGCCAAAAACAGGCTCTTCAAGCAGCTTCTCAATTAGCCAGTAATCAATCTCATCAATTGCTTCAAATCCGAGGCGTGTTATTAGCGCAGCAGAATGCTCAAGCGGTCAAAGATGCAGCGAGTGCCAACAAAGAAGCGATACAGACCGCAGGGGATGAGCATTTCAGATCAGGCGCATACCATAAAAGTTCAGGAAAAAAGTGGTAATCCATCATAAAAAGGAGAGGAAAATGAAGATCTTATTTTTATCAATTATGGTTGTTGTTTGTGTGTTGTCAGGTTGCGACAGTGCTGAATCCAAGGCTCAGAAAAAAGCTGAGCACTTGGCAACACTCACCTGTAGCAGCCCCAGAGAGGGTCGAACTACAGAAGAACT
The DNA here is from genome assembly GCF_014109825.1 of Legionella sp. PC997. Classification (NCBI taxonomy): domain Bacteria; kingdom Pseudomonadati; phylum Pseudomonadota; class Gammaproteobacteria; order Legionellales; family Legionellaceae; genus Legionella; species Legionella sp. PC997. The sequence goes on along the minus strand of NZ_CP059576.1, from coordinate 721,126 downwards.
GCAAGCTATTGGTGATGCGTGTTTCCGAGGGGGTAGTTATTCCAAAAGCTCTGGTAAGAAGTGGTAATGCTATGAATAAAAAAATCATCCCCTATGTCATTGCGTTTGGTTTATTTGGGTTTTCTGCTTGCTGCCATGCCAAAGGGCATGGCATGGATAGTCGTGATTTACTGGATAATATTTTACAGCGTTTTGCTAGCACATCCGCACTATGGAGCAAAACTATGTTGAGTTACGCCAGATATCTTTTTTGGTCTTTAGCCTCAATTAGTATGGTGTGGACATACGGCTTGATGGCACTGCGTAAAGCAGACATTCAAGAATTCTTAGCTGAAACGGTACGGTTTTTTGTAGTTGTCGGTTTTTTCTATTGGATTTTAGACAATGGACCGGCCATTGCAAAAGCAATCATAGACTCCATGCGGCAACTTGCAGCCAAGGCTTCTGGAATTAATGAACATGTCTCCCCTTCTGATATTGTAGATGTTGGGTTTGATATTGTCTCAAAAGCTATAGACAGCTCATCTATCTGGTCCCCCGCAGCAACTACAGTAGGATTGCTCGTTGCAGGGGTAATTCTGATTATTCTTGCTTTAGTCAGTATTAACATGCTCATTATCTTAATAACCGCTTGGATCTTAACCTATGGTGGCATTGTTTTATTAGGGTTTGGCGGTGGCCGTTGGACACAGGATATTGCGATTAACTACTACAAAACCGTATTAGGTATCGCATTACAAGCTTTTGCCATGATTTTGATTATTGGTATCGGTAAATCCTTTGTAGATCAATATTACGCAGCGATGTCTGAAAACATCATGCTCAAAGAGATGTTTGTCATGCTAGTTGTTGCCGTGCTGTTGCTGGTTCTTATAGATAAAATTCCACCTGCACTCGCCTCCATTGTGTCAGGAGGCGGTTCTGGTGGTGGCGGTGGACTCGGTCTTGGTGGTGCAATGGGAGCTGCTGGAATTGCAGGAGCAGCCATGGCAGGTGCCGCAGGTAGCGTACTTGCTCAAAGCGGTGGTGGATTATCTGCACTTAATGCTGCATTTAAAGCAGCCAGTCAATCAACCAACTCAGGTGATACCAATGCACTGTCTGGGATGGATAAAAGCTCCAAAACCGGTGGCTTAGCTGAGGCAATGGGAAGTGCTGCCAAATTTGCAGGCTCTTTTGGTTCACATTTAGCCTCAGGGACTATGGATATAGCTCGTGAGAAAGCTAATTCGATTAAAGAAGCAGTTGCTGAAAAAATCGCTGACACAACAGGTGGAAAAATTGCCGAAGCAATTCATAACAAGGTAGATACATCCACTTCTGAATCGCAAGAATCTAACGCGCAAAACATTTTATCTATGGGCACACCTGCAGGTAGTCTCAGTTCGGGATTTGAGACATCAGATGAGGTCAGTCAATTTGTGAACCAAAAGGCATCTGGAGAGAGCCAATGAGCCAAAACAAACCTAATAAAGCCATAGGTCCTCAAGTCAGAGAAAAAAATCACAGCAAGATCAATAGAACTTTAGTCTTGCTAGTGATTTGTTCTTTCTTAATCAGCATGCACATTGGAACTCAATTCTTCGCGCATCAATTTCACTATGCTGACGCCCTTGGAGGGACATTCGCCCCTATTTATATGCCTTGGCAGATTTTTACCTGGGCTATTAAGTATCAACCCTATTACCCAGATTCTTTTAATGCCGCCTTTGGTCTCATCGTTATGATGGGTTGTCTCTTTTTAATGATGATCGTGTTGGCTTCCAAGTATTTTAAAAAGAACAGTGTGAGTGACTACCTCCATGGTTCAGCCAGGTGGGCTAATTGGGAAGACTTAAACAGTGCTAGTCTCATTGGACATGATGAAGGAGTTTATGTTGGCGCGTTTGAAGATGACAAAGGAGCCATTCATTATCTACGCCATAATGGGCCTGAGCATGTTTTAACGTATGCACCAACGCGCTCAGGGAAAGGTGTTGGCCTTGTGATTCCAACTCTTCTATCGTGGAAACACTCTTGTGTTATTACAGATTTAAAAGGCGAGCTCTGGGCAATGACTGCTGGATGGCGGCAAAAACATGCCACCAACAAGGTTATTCGATTTGAACCTGCAACGTTAAAAGGAAGCGCACGCTGGAACCCTCTGGATGAAATCAGAGTGGATACAGAATCAGAGGTGGGTGACGTACAAAATTTGGCAACGCTTGTGGTTGATCCAGATGGTAAAGGGTTGGAAACCCACTGGCAGAAAACCTCTCAAGCCCTTCTAGTTGGTTTTATCCTGCATGCGATTTATAAATTGAAAACCCAAGGAGAACCAGCCACATTTCCCAACATTGACCGCATGCTGGTTGATCCCAATATTAATATTGCTGACCTGCTCATTGAAATGACCCAATATCCGCATGTTGAGGGTAAAACCCATCCTGTTATATCAGCCTCTGCTCGTGACATGATTGATAGGCCCGAAGAAGAAGCAGGTTCTGTGTTATCTACTTTAAAATCTTATTTAGCGCTATATCGTGATCCAGTAGTTGCGCATAACGTCTCTGCCTCAGATTTTTGCATCCGCGATTTAATGAACCATGAATGTCCTGTGAGCCTCTATATCGTTACTCAACCCAATGACAAGGCAAGGCTTCAGCCTCTGGTTAGAGTCATGATTAATATGATAGTGAGACTATTGGCCGACAGAATGGAATTTGAGCGTGTATCCGATGCCAGAGGATTATCTTATGTAAGTGCTAAAAAAACCTATAAGCATCGACTGCTTTGCATGATTGATGAATTTCCAAGTCTTGGAAAACTCGACATACTGCAAGAATCATTAGCTTTTGTTGCAGGCTATGGTTTAAAGTTTTACTTAATTTGTCAGGACATTAATCAGCTGAAAAGCCGTGAGCGAGGTTATGGCCCCGATGAAACCATCACTTCAAATTGTCATATCCAAAATGCTTATCCACCCAACAGAGTTGAAACCGCAGAACATCTTTCCAAGCTGACAGGTCAAACAACTATTGTTAAAGAACACATCACCACCAGTGGAAAACGCTTTTCTACGTTCTTAAATCAAATCTCAAAAACCGTTCAGGAAATATCGAGACCGCTCTTAACCGTTGATGAGTGTCTGCGTATGCCAGGACCTAAAAAAGATGCTAATGGCCTGATTGTTGAAGCAGGCGACATGGTCGTATATGCAGCGGGCTTCCCTGCTATTTATGGTAAACAACCTCTTTACTTTAAAGATCCGATCTTCATGACAAGAGCATCAGTTGATGCTCCTGCTCACTCAGATATTTTACGTACTCGTTTAAGTGAAGATGAGGTCATCAGGCTATGAAAAAACTGTCAATCTTTACCTCTATGTTTTTGATAAGCCTTATTGTTTTATGCGTACTATTTCATACTATGGGTTTTAGGATAAATCTGACTGAATCCATTCCAATAGGTTTATATCGTATCACCGGCGAAGCACCTATCAAAAATGCTTATGTGATTTTTTGTCCTGATAGCAGGAAATCGTTTAGGTTAGCAAAAGATAGAGGTTATATAGACCATGGTCTTTTCTGTGATGGATATGGTTATTTAATGAAAAAAGTAGTGGCTGTATCTGGCGATATCCTCTCGGTGACCAATAAAGGGGTTTTTGTTAATCAAATACTAACCCCCTACTCAAAACCAAAACCACGGGATGGGATGAAGCGCTCCTTACCTCAATGGCAAGTAATGAATTACCAACTCCAAAACGATGAAGTGATGACTATGACCAGTCAAAGCGAATGGTCATTTGATGGTCGATATTATGGTCTTGTTCACACAGGACAACTCAAAGGAATGATCACACCCATATGGGTAATTAATAAACGGAGAGAACCACATGAATCATGAAACCGAGTTAATGGACGTGATTGCAGAAAAATTTGAGGATTTAGTAATCCCTGGATTTCTTCTTGAAGTCAGTCCGATAGAAGCGGACATCATGGGAGCATTTGTAGAAGATGCACTCAATGAAGAAGATGCGATGGAGGCTATTTATGACTAAAATGCCTTACCATGAAGTCGTTGCCAATCAAATTATTGAAAGCCTGAAAGCAGGAACCGCTCCCTGGTTAAAACCATGGGAGCCAGGTGTTGGCAATGGTCAAATTCCATATAATCCAGTCACCGGGAAGCGTTATCGAGGGATCAATGCTTTGTATTTAATGGTGAATCAAAGTGATGACAATCGTTGGTTAACCTACAAACAAGCACAAAGTATGGATGCACAAGTTCGCAAGGGAGAAAAAGGCACCACAATCCAATATTGGAAATTTCATGAAGAACAAACCAAACATGATGATACTGGTAAACCTGTTCTTGATGAACAGGGTAATCCATTAAAAGTGCAGGTGAATCTTGAACGACCCAAAGTGTTTTATGCAACGGTATTTCATGCCTCGCAAATTGATAATATGCCAGAACTCATTACAAAAGAGCCAGATTGGTCCTTAATGGAAAAAGCTGAAAAACTACTACATAACTCTGGTGCTAAAATTGTTCACTCAGAAGCAGACAAAGCTTTTTATAGATTATCGACTGATAGCATTCATCTTCCCCCTAAAGAGCAATTTAAATCTGCGGCCAACTACTATACTACTGCCCTACATGAACTAGGGCATTGGAGCGGTCATCCCTCAAGATTGGATAGAGATTTAGGCCATCCCTTTGGTTCAGATGCTTATGCCAAAGAAGAATTAAGAGCAGAAATTGCAAGCATGCTGTTAGGTGCCGAACTGGGTATAGGCCATGACCCTTCTCAACACACTGCATATATCAAATCATGGATACGAGTTTTAGAAGACGATCCTTTAGAAATATTCAGGGCATCCGCAGATGCAGAGAAAATAGTGAATCACTTATGTGCTTTAGAGCAAACCCAAAACATTAATCTGGGAGAACTTGTTGAAATCAAGGATGATAAACTCAAAGAGGAAGTCGTTATGGCGTCTGAAAACATCCGTTCCGAAAAGGTCTGGCTAAGCATCCCCTTCCAACAAAAAGAAATTGCCAAATCCACTATAGGAAAACTCCCTGATGGAACACCAGGTATTGCCTGGGATAAAGTACAAAAATGTTGGTATGCAAACCCTGGCGTTTCTGTTGAGAAAATCAAAGCCTGGCTTCCTGAGCATCAGGTATTAACTCAGGAAAAAGCGCTTATCCCTGAGGACGAATTTAAAGCGGCATTGATAAGCCTTGGCGCTATCGTTTCAGGTGAGCATCCGATTATGGATGGTAAACCACATCGTATTTCCACTGAGGGTGATAAAAATAGTGAGAAAGCAGGATTTTATGTAGCCCATTTAGACGGTATCCCAGCAGGATATATTAAAAACAACCGAACTGGTACTGAGCTTAACTGGAAATGCAAAGGCTACATTTTAACTGACGAACAGAAGTCAACGCTTAAGGCAGAAGCGCTTGAACATCAACAAATTCGCCAACGTGAGCTGGAATCCAAACAAAAAAGTACTGCATTAAAACTCAAGCAAAAATTATCCCTGATGACAGAGGTTGTGGAACCCACGCCTTATATGCAGGCTAAGGGTATCCTGAATCATTACGGAGTATATACAGATAGTGAGAAACGACTAACCTGCATCCCTGCAACAGATTGCGAAGGAACTCTTTGGACTATTCAGTACATTTCTGAAGATGGAGCCAAACGCTTTGCGAAAGACTCAAAAAAAGAGGGATGTTTTCATGTATTGGGTGGTCTCGAAAAACTAGCAGAAACACCTGTTATTGTAATTACGGAGGGTTACGCTACTGCTGCAACTATAAAAGATGCAACCAAATTACCAGCTATCGTCTCCGCCTTTGATTCCGGTAACCTCAAGCCAGTCGCTAAAGCTTTACGTGATAAATTTCCCAATACACCAATTATTGTGGCTTCAGATGATGACAAACATCTTGAGTTAACAAAGGGCATCAATCCTGGAAAAGAAAAAGGTAGTGAAGCGGCAAATTCAGTTAATGGTTTCATGATTCTACCGACTTTTGCTCCTGGAGAGCAGTTATCAAACCCTCGACAGTTTAGCGATTTTAATGATCTGGCTAACAAAAGTCAGCTGGGAATTGCGGGAGTGAAACGGCAGTTAAAATCAAAAATTGATAGTGTTGCTAAGCAAAACAGTCGCCTGCAATTAACGCAAAAGTCGAATGTGGTTCGTATCACATAAATTCAATTTCAATGGCGATCATTCGATGATCGCCATTAAGTCAAAACTAATTCAATTCATATTATATGTATTATAATCATCCGACCTGGGTTAAACGTAAGACACTTCTCAATGGATTACATACTCATACGTACACTTTTATTTAACATAATTTTTTCTGGAAAGCTGTCATTGGGTGCAGCAATATAACAATTGCTTCTTATGGAAAAAGGATCTTTATCATCCCCCATTTTAAGACTTCCAACGGCAATACCAAGACTCACTCCTGCATTTTTAAACCGTTCAAGCATACTCTGAAGTTCTTCATTGATTTCCAATTTCTGTACTGCTGTCATTTCCTGATATATCCCGTCACAATCCTGAAGATAATCTTGAAGCTCAGCAAAACAGTGTTCAGACTCCTTTGAAAGACCTTCTCTTGCTTCAAACTGATGTGCTTGTGCCTCTTCAGCCATTTCTCGAAGCTGCTTGCCGCATGTGACTTTCTTGACAGAGAGTGTGATAGTTTCTTTTTCTAGCCGCTCATACTCTTCTCTTAGAGCTACTTCATCGGGATGTTGAAAGGGTCTGTTAAATATATCAATATCTTCAAGCCCAAAAACACTGGCCAGAGCTCTTCTCACATCCGGACTCGAACCTTTACCATTTTCAACTCGCTGAATCGTCCTCACATTAAGTTTCGTGAGTTCTGCCACGGTTTCTTGCGTCCATCCTCTCTGTTTGCGGTACAGTACAATGTAGAAAGCAAGATATTTTGCTGGTATAGGACCGTATGTGCCATTATTTTGTTCATTTGTCATTGCCTTACCTCACTGGTTAATAAATAAGCTTTTATTGTATCAATGTAAGGTTTGTCAACCACGACAGTAGCACGACACAGAGACGACAATAAAAACATATAAACAATTTTCAATAGAGCCTAACAAAATAGTAAGGAAATTGTTGGTTTGAAGTCTCAGAGAGATTTCAATTCTTATAACCCTTCCTATTCTTCTTTAATCGAGAAACTTCCCGTCGCACATGGTTATCAGGTTTGAATCCTTGCCGCTCCAGGTGATCATGTGCATCATCCTGCAATAGCACTTGACCTCTTCTGGTGAACTGAACCAGATCGCATTGGGACAAGTTTCGCAAGCCGTTGTGATCTTTGGCTGGCGAGCCTTGTCTAATGCTGAAAGTGTTGGGCTTTGTGCCTCGGCTCTTTCTATTTTCATTGGCTGCTCCAATAGTCTCATAGCCTCCTGAAGTTCTTCCTCGATGGTTTTGTCCACTTGATCTTGATTGTTCATGAGATTTCTCCTGCTCAAAGTTTAGTTTTTGACGTTGATTTTCCAAATCCAAATCAGCAAAAGTGATCGGCATTTGGTATTGAATGACAATTTGCAAAATAATCTTTTTAAATAGTGGAGACCCGTTCACACAAATGCAGTCCCCATAACGCTGCCGCGCCATATCCAACGCTCTTTTAAGAGCCGAAATAGAACCACCTTTAGAAATGAAAATTTCCTTTCCATTATCCCTAATAACACTCTTATCTTTCTTATAAATCTCAGTGCCTTCTTTGGTAACAGAGTCGATTTTTCTAAAATTGAAAATAGTAGAAACTGAGTCTTTACCTGAAATGGTGTAATCATGATTATTTTTACGATTACGATAACGCATTGCCACTAAGGCCTCCTGATCGCCCTCTTGTGCTTTTTGTTTCAACCAATCAGCCCAGATTTTGTTCCGGTGGGAATCTAATAACTTGCTTCGTTCTTTGGCATAATTTTTTCTTATGCTATCAATCTCATTAAGTAACGTTTTGTTGATGTGACTATATAGAAATTTTTCCTGTATTTTAGAAAGGTTCATTAATTTCAAAGCCGCTCTTTTAATTCGACCTCGCTTTTTAGCCTTTTCAATAAGTTTGGCTCTGGCCTCTCGCAAGTTTTTAAGTTTGTCTGAAATAATGTGTTTATTGTGTGATTTTTCATGCTTATATGTGGCATAGAGCTCAGAGCCAAGTACCTTTTTATTTAATGGTTCATAACGGTAAACATTAGACTCAGGTGCATCGCCTTCTGAGTAGGATGCTATGAAAGAACCTAGCTTGGATTCGAGATTTTTTTTAGAAAAGCTTCTGGAAATTGAACTTGCTTTAACGGTGAGTCCTTGGACATTGCAGAAAACAAAACCATTGGCTTTAACACGGATCATCAACCCATGTTCTGCCAAAATACTATGAATCTCTTTCCAGCTTCTAACTGCCTCTATTTTTTCTTTACAGTGACGCTTCATCCAATTAATCAAGCTTTCAATACCTGAATGGCGCTCCATATCGTCTGCAAGATTTTCCGAACGGTTTTTCCGAGTTTGATGATTAGTTATTTGAAGACCTAATTCAATTTCGAGCTGGGATGCAACTTCAGCAAAGGTCTTATAAGCCCTGTAAGGTTCAATCATATTAAAGGTTTGAGGGTGAATTTTATTAATCGCAACATGAATATGAAGATTGTCTGTGTCATGATGAACAACTGAGATTCTTTGGTGTTCTTTAAGTCGAATCGACAATGCCACTCTATCCTCAATTTCACGTAAAACTTGAGGGGAAGGGTTTTCTCCTGGAGCGAAAGAAATAAGCATATGGTAGGTTTTATCTCCAGTGGCTCTTTGGTTTTTAGCTTGAGTTGCTAATACCTCCTGAACAGCCCAAATGGGATCCAGGCTATTACAGTTTGATAATCTGACTTTACCCACTCGCTCCTGTTTGTTTTGCTGATTACACAGGTATTTAACAAGACCAGAGAAACTACTAAGTCTTGTCTTCTTCATAGGAATATGGCGAATAATCATAGTTTTTTCACCACTTCCAACATTGCATCCTGGGTAGTTTGAATACGGTTTAATAATGTTTTTACTGTTTGGAGGTCAAAATGCGCGACGCGTTTATCCTGAGTCAACCATAGTTTTAACAGTCCACCAAGCCGTCCTAAGTCCCCATTAATTTTGGCTAGCTGCAGTATATGATCTTTATCAATACTACTTTGAATTTGATAACCGAGACTTATCCGTCTTAAGTACTCGGCAATTGAAAGACCGGCAGTGGCTGCATTCGATTTAATTTGAATTTCTTCAGAAGGCAAGACAGGTACGCGAAGATGGCGACCATTTTTTCTGGTGGGTGTCTTAAGTTTCTCGTCCATAAGGATGCTGACCTCTTGATTAAGTGGTTATGCAATCCTTTGGGTATTGATTTAATCTCAAAAAACAGTTTTTTCGTTGAGCACCGAAGGTGCGAATAAGACTTGTGAGGTTTGGTAGCCAGCTTGCTGGTTAGCTAACTTCACCTATCTTGCCCTGCGTTTTGAGATCTCTTTTTGGAATCATAGCAGGAACTTTTTGGAACTTGCAACGCTTTTTATAGAACTTTTTCGACCACGGGACCAAATAAATCCAAATTATTCATAAAAGTTCCTTTAAAGGACCTAAAAAACCCTTTATGTATTCGAGTAAGCTCCTAATAATTCCAGAAAATTCCTTTTCCCCTTGTTCCAAACCGAATTATGATTTAGACTTTTTAAATAAAAAAATGTGACGCCAAAGAAGAATGAAAAAACCACTTTCAGAACGGGTAATCCAGAGCCAGTCAGAAAAAAAGGCCAGGCGAATCAGTGCAAAGATTGAATTTATAGCACTCCAAGAAGACATTAAAGAAGCCCTTGATAAGGGATGTTCGATGAAAGCTGTTTGGGAAACTTTGTCTGATGAAGGTCATATTTCATTTGGTTATAAAGCATTTAGACATTACGTACTTAAGTTAATTAAGTCAGCGCAGGAAAACACCAAGGATGAGAAACAGGGCAAAAGTAAAACAACACATGAAATCAAAGGTTTTACTTTTAATCCAATACCCAACCCGAAGGAACTCTTGTAATGGCAAAAATACATATTACGATGCAAGGCAAAGGTGGTGTAGGCAAATCCTTTGTCTCAGCAACCACTGCTCAATACAAACTCTACAAAGAACAACCACCACTTTGTTTTGATACCGATCCCATTAATGCCACGTTTCATGGTTTTAAATCACTTAACGTCGAACGCCTGGATATTATGGATGGAGATGAAATAAACCCACGCCACTTTGACGCTTTAATTGAAAAAATTGCAAACACACAAAATGATGTGATTATTGATAATGGTGCCAGCTCATTTGTTCCTTTATCGCATTACCTCCTCACCAACCAGGTGCCGACCTTGTTAAAAGGACTGGGGCATGAACTCATCATCCATACCGTTATCACCGGTGGTCAAGCACTACTGGATACAACACACGGATTTTCTCAACTGGTGAACCAATTTCCACAAGATGTTCGCTTTGTTGTATGGCTAAATCCCTATTGGGGAAAAATTGAGAGTGAAGGAAGGTCATTTGAGCAAATGAGGGTATACAAAGAAACAAAAGACAGAATAGCGGCGATAATCAAGATCCCTGACTTAAAGGAAGAAACCTTCGGCCTAGATCTGTCAAACATGCTTCAACAAAAAATTACATTTAATGAAGCAATCGACTCCCCTGATCGAAATATTATGACCAGGCAGCGATTAAAGCTTATACGAGATCAACTATTTAGCCAGATTGATAACGCCATGGTGATCTAATGTCAGTTAAAATTAATGAAGCCATTCAAGACATTGCAGTCAAACATGGTGTGGTTTTGGGTAAAGATGATCCGGTTCTCATTCTCCAAACGATGAACGAGAGGCTGATTGAGGAAAACCGAAAGGCCCAACAGGATATGCTGACTCACTTTAAAGAGGAAATGGAGGACATTTCCTCTCAGTGGAAGGATGATGCTAAGGAAAAAGCCGAGAAAGTGCTTAATGCTGCATTGGCAAGCAGTAAAGAGGCGATGGACAAAATATTGAGAGAAACCACTAGTGAATCTGTTCATGCCATGAAAAGGCTGATATCAGAGTCACTGACAGAAGCGCGATATTTGACTCAACAAACGCGGAAAACAAATTGGTTTACATTGTTATCATCGGTTGCAATGCTGACTGTACCTTGTGCCTTTATGTTGCTCTTTCTTATTGATTTTTTAAGATAATCATGAATATAAACCATATTATAGGATGTTTATAGTTATGCAACTGGAGAGGGGTTCACTGGGGCGACGCAGTGGATCTACTCACCAATTAGTGAAAATAATGAATCAACGCTTTTTTTGCTGCAAAGTGAACGTTAACATAGTTTCTTGCTAAGTTTATGATAAGAAAATTTTTTGGAGTTGTCATTAAACCTGCTCCAAAAGTCATAGATAAATTAATTAATACGAGAAGAGGACTATACTTATTCAAAAGATATTTTTAATAGGAAATTTTTATGCTGGTAACTTTTAGATGCGACGTCTATCCAGATATTACAATGCTAGATGACGTTGCTATTCCACTGCTCAAAATAATGGGGCACAGTGGTTCTGTACCTGGTGCGATTATAGCTAAAGATGTCCCTGCAGCTCTTACTCGATTAAAAAGTGCATTTAAGCAGGAAAATAACTCAGCTGAACTGACTATATCTAACCCGCAGAGTGAAGAAGAGGACGAAGATGTGAGCTTGGAAACACATGCTTTTCCGTTGATTGAGTTATTTTCCTGTGCGGCAAAAGAAAAGTGCAATATATTGTGGGATAAAGGAACAAAAGTTCCTTTTTGATCCTGTCTTTAGCGAATTGTAAATCAGGTATATTTATTAGAAATTAGCAACTCGCTACAGACAGGCTACTACCAGGCCTTAATAGCGAAAAATGGCTGCGGCTCCAGTATTCGTGGGCATTCGTTCGCTAGGTAGAATAATAACCTCTCCTTTTGTTTTTAATACTAATTCGCCTAAATCATCCAAAAGATCATCAATATCAGGATTTACGAGTTCATCAAGTTTTATATCACCTGATTCATGGTCAATTTGGCCCGCAATCTGACGATCTGCATCGACCAATAATGTTGATATTCGTCCAGAAACCGCTGCCTTGGCTATATCTTTCAGTATATCAGTCCCCAATTCGTTAGATTGTGCTTCATAAAATTGCTTATTTAATGTATCCAGTCTTTCCAAATAATGAGGCTCCATATGTTTCCAAGCCTGTTTACAGAGCTCTTCTATGGATAAATCATCAGTATTGATTTGGATGCCGTTTTTTATTAAAAAAGGATTTTTGCTGATTTTATGAAAAAGATTATGATATTCTGGTAATGCAGCCAGCAGTAAAGGCAACTTTGAAGTCTCTGAATGAAACTTTAGAATGGCCTCGTCAACCACACGGAAAAATCGCTCAACATCAACGTCAATCTCATCTTTTTTGCTACCCTGTCCATGGTGCATCGAAGGACCTTCAGTCCCCATACCATAACTCCCTGCAGTAACGTATGGCTGAGTTAATTCCTTACCTAAAGCCTTGGTTATCGTACTTGGAAAATCGTTTTCTAGTTCTATTTTTTCAAGTCCATTACGGTTTCCTTCAAAAAGTTTTATCTGTTGACGATTAAGGGCAAGAATTTGATATCGATCTGCAGACTGCATTATTCGTATCAACGGTTTAATGTGAAAACTATCTGCTACAACAGTGAGCTCAGGAACTGGGTGGCTAAGCTTGTATACCTTGAACAATTGCGGGTTTGCTAAAATAGCCAGACCATCTCTATTGTGAGTCCAAAATGAAAAATCTTCCGCTAAGGAATGAAATGGTTTCAGTAGAGATTGAATTGTACTCTTCGAATATTTTTTTTCTAATGAGTGCTGTATTTCTTTTGTAAGGTTTTTAAAACGGATTACATCCTGCTCATTATCAGGGTGACTTCGATGGGTGGGCTGATAAAGAGAAATACACGGTAATTCAGATGGATTAAGAAATGTGTCAGGGAAATCTTGAGTAAGTAAGTCCATTATTGTTACTCCAGTAGAAACTAAATTGTTAATTTGTACAGTATAGATGATTGAATGATATTTTGTGTTTTAATGTGAGGATCCTGGACTGCTTTTTTTAGGTAATCTCAAAATATTTTATTTTGGCCTGATTTATATATCGAGTTTTCCCTGAGGCAGTAACCTTTATAAAAGTCATTCCTTCATGTGAATAAGAATCAAAATCATTTAAATCTACATCAAATTTTTCATCACCGACTGAAACCAAAAGAGTCTTTCCCTTAAGCTCATGCATTAAATATTTTAGTGTTTTAGTCATTTATTACTTCCGTGAATAGTGGTAGTACATAAATTATAGTTCTATTTTGCCAAAAAAACGGCTGGGGAATAATCGATATTACTGCTAAACTCGGCATTGAATAAATCAAATTACGGTAGCGATTACTCTAAACAGACAATACTTCACTTTTACAGAAACTGGCATATTCAGTGAGGTCATTTAGCTTAAAACACGCGGACCAATCCGTTTGTTTCCTTCGATTAAAGAATGATCTTTTACAATGAATTAACAAAGTGCTTTTCATACAGACTTTGAAGCTTTTTTCGATCCTCATTGATTGACAGGCATTCAAGTGCTGCGTTTTTGAGCGATGCGGCATGCGATGTTAAGGTAATTTTATGCTCATCATTAGTAATGCGGGCATGAATGGTGTTAATCATCTCCATCATGTGGATTGCGGTGTTTCTGTCTTTACATACATAGGGTTGTACTCTGCAAAAAATCAAGTCACAAAATTCAGTAAAAGCAATGGGTTGAGCAATTAATCGCAATTTATCCTCTGTATCATAGCGATACGCAGAGGGTTGACTGGTTTTTGATATTTTTTGCAAAGTTGATTGCAGCCAATCCAGACATGTCATTGCTGTGAATGGGTCATTAATACCAGGTGATAGAGCACGAGCTATAATCTCCACCATCTCATCGATTAGGAAAATAATATCGTGTTCCTGATTACGCTGATGTCCAAGAGCAAAAGCATCAACACATTGTTTATGAATAAGCTTCTCAATTTTTTCTGAAGAATAGATATAGAGTAAGGTTGAACCTTCAGTAACATAAGTGCCATATCCGGCTTCCAGCTGCATGATTAAATCATGTTTCTTTGCGATAGCCATAAGGGTGTTCCCATCTAAGATGCGGACATAACCCAGTTTTGTTGCAACAACAGCGTCACGATGTTGATGGTTTTTGGGGATATGAGCGGATTGTTTAGACATTTCTTTTCCTACATTTATCGGGAATAAACAATCCACCTGCCTATTTAATTCCTCGCCGATTTGAGCAATCACATTGGACATGTTAATGCTTTCAGGAATGTGATGAATGAAATAGATTAAAACGATGATGCTGCTTATGGTAAAGAAAATAGCCATGAGTAACGATATCTGGGGAATAAAAACCAATCCATCAGATTCACTAACCCCAACTTTATTGGCATTGTAAAGAGCCATTAAAATGAACAGGCAGAACAAAAAGGTGGCGATAAAAGTGCCTAGTGTAATTTGATTTGCCCTATCGCGCATGAAATTTGAGATAAGCCTCGGACCCACTTGGCTGGCAGCAAAGGCAACAGCCACAATAGTCATCGAAAAAGTGACTCCGGCGACTGTAATCATGGAAGTAGCAATGGTTGATAAAATTGCTCTTGCCCCTTCAGGATTACTCGCATGAAACCAACCCCATGTATCTAACCAATGCAAGACGAAGAGATGGTCAAGACGCAGGGATAGAATAGAAAACAATAAAGCGGCTATGGACATAAGCAAAGGAATGTACCAATAACTTGCTCGAGTTTCTGATAGAAAGTTTAATAATCTTGACTTCATTTTTCGTCCCTATAATAGTTGTTTCGTCAATCACTTATTCAATATTAGAAGCCAATTCAATAAACCATAACGATAATAGTGTTAATCCATAATCTGTTTGCAATTGGTGACTTACGATGAAGCCCTCTTTAATACTATAAATCCTAGAATTCCAGAGGTCAAAGAGCCAAGGACAACACCTATTTTAACTAAAGGCATTAAATTCAAATCGTTATGCTGATAGGCTAAAGAGCCAATAAACAAGCTCATGGTGAAACCAACCCCACAAATTAACGCAATGCCATAAACTTGGCCAAGGGTAATGTTATCGGCCTTAAGGAGGTGTTTAAATTTAACAAAATAGCCTAAAGATAAAAATATCCCTATTTGTTTGCCAATAAATAATCCTAATCCTATTCCTAGCACAATAGGGTGAATAAACATCGATGCATCAAGCCCCAAAAATGTTACGCCTGCATTGGCAAAGGCAAATACAGGGAGAATTAAAAACACTATCCAAGGATGTAAACCATCCTCGAGGCGGGCAAGCATCGACCCCCTGCTCTCATCAGGAATAGTCATCGCAATCACTATTCCTGCTAATGTAGCATGAACCCCTGACTTCAATACTGCAATCCATAAGAAGATGCCTACCACTATGAACAAAGAAACCCGGCGACATTTAAAATAATTTAAGCCTATTAAAATAAAGGTAAATAATAGAGCAAAAGAAAGTGCGAGCAAAGATAGGTTTTTAGTATAAAAGAAAGCAATAATGACAATTGCAGCAATGTCATCAAAAATGGCAATTGCTGTCAGCAGAATTTTTAAAGACAGCGGCACACGTGAGCCTAGCAATGACACAATTCCTAAAGTGAATGCGATATCAGTGGCAGTAGGTATTGCCCAGCCTTGCAAGTAAACAGGATTATGAACATTAAACCAAGAAAATATTAAAGCGGGGACGAGTAAACCACTTAAGGCTGTAATAATAGGAACAATTAGATTCTTTTTATGGCTTAACACACCACGTCGAATTTCTCTTTTTATTTCAAGACCGATTAACATAAAATAAATGGCCATCAAGCCATCGTTAATCCACAGTAACAATGGTTTTTTTATAAGGAACGAGCCGACACCAACCGTTGCTTTAATATGGAGCAATTGATCGTATATATGACGATAGGGAGAGTTGGCGACTACTATCGCTATGACTGCTGCGATAAATAATAAAATGCCGCCTAGAGTCTCCAAATTATAAAAAGAATCGGATTTTGTCATATGCTTTTGCAAAAAGAGGTAAAAAATTAGTTTACAGAGTGTCTTTACGAATTGAAAGATATGAGAACATAGCACATTGATTTGAGTGCACATGAATAAATTGGCTCAACGCAAACACTCTTAGAGCCAAACTATTCACTGCTTATAGTTAACATTAACTTGTAATAATTTATTGATTGATAGCATTGTATCTAAAACCCTATAGGTACTCTGCCAATTAAAACAAGTACTAGATAGATTACCAATATAAGTCCGATAATACCGCTTGGTCCATAACCCCATCCTCTACTATAACCCCAATGAGGTAAACCACCAACGAGAAAAAGGATTAATAAAACTAATATGATTGTTCCTAGCATGATATCTTCCTTGGCGAGTTAAACCACATATAAAGTATAGAACATTTTGATGATACTTTTTTGAATGAATTGATAATCTATAATATACCGCAAAATTCGTTGAGCAGCCTAATATGAAATATTAATTAATGTATGACAAAGTTTCGATACAGAGCATGTAAAGAATGACCGATTACACTCTTTGAAGAGAACTAAATTTCTGGATTGTGAACCAGCGGTAGTAAATAGCATAAAACCACTCAAGAGTGGCCTTATGTTGTTGGACCATTTCTGCATAAATGCTTCCACGGTACCTACATGTTAACTATAGTTCAGATAACCCGATCTGTCTAATTTTTGGCCATATCTGTGCGTATTGCTATTGATAAGAAGTATTATGATTGGGATTGTACAATTAACCAAAACTTTGCTTTACTGATTGATTAGCAGTTTTTGACAGGTTATTAAATTATGCCAAAAATTATTATAATGGGCTGTGGCATCGGTGGATTGACGGTTGCTCACGAGCTTGTTAGCTCCATAGATTCAACTTATGAAATTCATCTTTATGATCGACATAACATAATTGGTGGCATGGCCAGAAGTGGTCTGAAAAACAGATGTGACACCATGTTGCCAACAGAATATTGCTGGCGTATTTATGGGCCCAATTATAATAATTTACGGCATATCCTGAAGCAAATCCCCTTAAAGCATGATGCAAGCAAAACAGTACATGATAATCTAATTGATATTTCCAATTATTTGATAGCCGATCAACAAACGGTAGTACATATGAACAATAGGCCCGGCACCTTATTCGATTTGCGACGGGTTTTTAAAAAAGTTCCATTAAAACAAAAAATTCAGGTTTTAAATAAAATAATCTACTGTTTTTTGATTTCGACCAAGCGATTAAATGCTCTGGATAAATTGCCCTGGGCTAATTACATTAATCCGGATAATTCGCTTTGTCATGACATGAAAAAATACATCATCGATATTATGGGACCATATCTAGGAGCTGATGCTGAAAAAGTTAATGTACCCTCTGTTGCTAAAACTCTGGAATCTTTTAAAATCTTAAATCGCCCCATTAGTGTGATGAATGGACCAACGAATGAGGTGTGGTTTGAACATTGGAAAATCTACCTGGAGAGTAAAGGCGTAATTTTTCATCTAAACTCTGAAATAACAGCAATTCATGTTGAGGAGGATGAGATAAAACATATTCTTTTGGCTGATAATACTAAAGTATCTGGTGATGAATATTTCTGTTCGCTACCAGTGGAAAGTGTAGCGCGGCTCGAATCATTAAAAATTCCTGGAATAAGTGAGTTAGCTAAGCGCTCCTACCAACTTATGATGAGTATCCAATTATATTTTGATAAAAAAATTAATCTTCCTTATCAAAATACAGCGATGTATATACCTGATAGTCCATGGCAATTAGTCATTGAGCCGCAAGGATCGATTTGGCAGAAAAGTTACAATGGAATTGCTGATTTATGGTCAATTGGCTTATGTGACTCAGTTCATCCGGGACTTTTAATTAAAAAGCCTTTTGTAGAATGTTCGCATGAAGAAATTAAACAGGAAGTTTGGTATCAAATACTACAATCAGAGTTTAATCAGTATTTGCATTTAGATGCTGTGCAAATAATTGATTACAACGTCTGGGATACATATGTTTATAATGGAAAAAAACTAGATACTTATGAGCCTAAATTCAGTACGAATCAAGGTACATTTTATTTGCGTCCTGAAAATAAGACTCATTTAAAAAATATGTATTTTGCAACCGCTTATACTAAAACAGACACTGATATGTTTGAGATGGAAAGTGCTACTGAATCTGGGCGACGTGCAGCAAAGATTCTTGAGCCAACAATAAAGGTAATTGGAATTCAAAGACCTTTATTTTTTAGTCTATATCGTTTAGTTGATAAAATAGTTCCTGCCTTAAATATATATCAATACAGTCCGATGCTTTGGTTTCTAGCGGGGGTTATTCCAGCTTTAATAGTATTTCCCTTCTTGTTGCTGTACAGGAAAATAAAATAGGACAATTATGTTAATTACGTCTCTGTTCGGTAACATTTACTTATGAGGGTACTAGCCCCAAGCTTACTTTACGTCGTCCTAGTCTCGACAATTCCTGTTGTCGCCGCGTTCCTTGGCGCGGTAGTTGCCGCTCTGCGCGCACCTGGTCTTGTCGTTCGAAGCAGCATCCAACACTTCGCCGCGGGTGTCATCTTCTCAGTCATTGCGGTGGAACTGTTGCCCGAGGTGCGGAGGGGACATGATCCATTCGAGGTCGGCTGGACGTTTGCGGCAGGGGTAGTGTTCATGCTCATCATTGACGCGGCGGTGAAGCGATTCAATCATGGAGGCAAACAAGGCGCTCCAAGCGGACCATCACCCGGGCAGCTCGTCCCTATCGGCGTGGATGTTCTTCTCGACGGGATCCTCATTGGCATTGCGATGACAACCGGGCTGAAACAGGGTCTGCTTCTCACCATTGCGCTCACGCTCGAGTTCTTCTCTCTCGGCCTCACAATGGCGTTGGAGTTCGGGACTTCAAAGCTGCTGGTGCGCGTGCTTGCGCCGACTGGAATTGCTTGCCTGATGATCGTCGGCGCCATTCTCGGTCGGACCCTCCTGGCCGATGCTTCTGTGCATACCCTGGCGGGACTGCTTGCTTTCGGCTGTGCGGCGCTCCTCTTTTTGGTAACAGAAGAACTACTGATAGAGGCGCACAAGTCAGCAAACACGTCCGTAACTACTACAATGTTCTTCGTGGGATTCCTGATCTTTCTCCTACTTGGGATGGTCGAGTAGCCGCCGATCGCCATTTCGAAACTTACTGAACAGAGGAAGAAGCGACAATGTAGGGCGTCAACTTTGCGAAGTGATAATGGGACGGCCTTCTCCACCTGTTATATATTAGAGCATAAACATGGTACTAAGTTTTACCGTAAGCAGAATCAAGTAAGTCCTAACCAGAATTCCCCAACGTCGAATATAGCGTTCCGTATCAAGTTTATTTCTTATGGTCTTCTGGTTTATCTTTATTAGTAGATTTAACTTTATCAGTAGGTTTAACAATGTGCCTCACCAGTTTATCATCAGGGTGAACTTCATCATGTCGATCGTTACGACGTGCATCTTGTGATTCATCTTCAAACTTTTTATCATAATGACTCATGCTAATTTCCCCAAATAAAATTGAACTGATTGTGCAAATTAGGGCCAGACGTGCCCTTATGAAGAACTATTGATAATTATCACTCTATTAATACTTAGTAATAGCATCGCTTGCTGGAAAAGTGTCCTTCAATGCCTGATCTAACTCTCTGTCATTTTTAATGCGTGTAGTCACAGTCTTCAATAAAATCACTTTATTAGCCTTAACTAGTTCACATACATCGGAGGTATATTGTGGCGGTGGAGAAATGTCACAAGTATTATTAATATCTACCACCTCTGGATGCTCATAGAGTTTCATTATGATCTCCTTAGTGTGTATCATTAAGTATAGTCAATTATTTGAATAAACGGGACTCCATTGTCTCTCTATAAAAGACAATAAAGCCCTCAGATATCCTCTAATCACACTTCTCGGATCTTAAATAAATAGCCTGACGTTAGCTATTCTAGTGAATTGGGTTGCTTTGGAGATCATGCTACTTCAATTATTACCTTTAGTGCATGGGTATTAGCTGCAGTTTCGAACGTTTCATAAGCATCCGTAATATCTTCAAATTTAAAATGATGACTAATCAATAAAGTAGGATCAATTTTTTTTGCACATACAGTTTTGAGCAACATGGGTGTAGTAACTGTGTCTACAAGTCGGGTAGTAATGGCGATGTTCTGTGACCATAATCGCTCTAAATGTAAATCTACTTTCGCACCATAGACACCAATATTTGCAATAGTACCACCTGGTGCCACAATGTCCTGGCAGATAAGAAATGTCTTGCCAATTCCGACCGCCTCAATAGCAGTGTCCACTCCACGCCCATCCGTCATTTTCATTACTTTTTCAGCGGCTTTGCCATCGTGGCTATTGATTGTCGCTGTCGCTCCAAATCGCTTTGCTATTTCCAGACGGTTATCATCCAAATCAATCATTATAATTTCAGCGGGTGAATAAAACTGCGCAGTAAGAAGTGCTGCCAAGCCAATGGGCCCCGCACCAACAATCGCAACAGTATTACCTGGTTGTATTTTGCCGTTGAGTACGCCACATTCAAAACCTGTAGGTAAAATATCACTCAGCATTACTAGGGCTTCTTTATCTACCCCTTCAGGAATTTTATAAAGACTGGTATCTGCAAAGGGTATTCGAACATACTCAGCTTGAGTACCGTCAATTGTATTTCCAAGGGTCCAACCACCGTTTACACAATGTGAGAACATTCCTTTACGACAATACTCACACTTGCTACAGGATGTGATACAAGAAATAAGAACATGCTCTCCTTCCTTAAATCCAGTTACTCCCGAACCAATTTTCTGGACCACCCCTATGCCTTCATGACCAAGAATTCGGCCAGGCTGGCATGTTGATACATCTCCTTTAAGTATATGAAGATCAGAGCCGCAAATTGTAGTCTTTGTGATCTTAATAACCGCGTCTGTTGAATGTATTATTTCTGGAGCAGGCCTATCCTCTAAAGCTTTTTTCCCAGGCCCTTGGTATATAAGTGCTTTCATCGCGATGCTCCTTAAGATTATTTAGATTGGTTTTCAACCAGCTTTGTTGTAATAATGATTTTGGACGTTAATGTTCGATGCACTGGACATTTATCGGCTATTTCTAATAGTTTAGTACGTTGTTCTTGAGTCAGTGTTCCTTCCAACTCAATTAAACGCTCAATATGATCGAGTTTTGAATTATTGTTTTCACATCCAATACAATCGTCAACATGAATTTTTTCATGTTTTAATCTCACAATAACTTGTTCCAGAGGAAATTTCTTAAGTTTTGCATACATACGTAACGTCATCGAAGTACATGAACCTAATGCAGCAAGTAAAAAATCATAGGGTGAGGGACCAGTATCTTTTCCACCATTTATAATAGGCTCATCAGCTGTTAAAATATGATTTCCTATAATAATTTTCTGTGTAAATTGACCATCTCCTGTTTCAGAGACAACTGTTTCCTGAGGGATGTTCATTACGTTAATCTCCTTACGGTAAATTCAGGATCTGCCTGAGTAAGCGTGGTATTCCTTGAAAAATGCTAAATAGTCCTGCCCATCAAAATATTCAGTACCAACTGCAATTTCAACAAAATCCAGTGTATTCATCCTTATATCCTATTGTGGTACATGTCTTGTAGAACATCGTATAAACACAACAAATAATGGTATAGCGATTTTGATCAAAATTTAAAACGCATTTGCTAAAATGGCGTTTTGATTTTTGTTTTATATTTCATCTACTATAATTAGAGATTAATACTCAAGTTCACTATTGATAATGACTTTAAGATCTTAACTGAAGATAAAGAGATTTGCTCACTTTTCATCCTAGCAGGCGGCATCGCTAAAAAAGAACTGAATTTGTTAAATAATCTTCCCATAAAGCTTGTTATCAAGAAAACTCGAACAACATTGGATAACACATCGAAATTCACATATTTGTCGGCTTTCATAAATGGAGAGGATTATGAAAAAACAGGGAAGAGTCCGGAAGCACAATAAAAACTCATTATCATTAATTGATAAATCAAATGTATCTGATAATGAATCAAAAGACTCTCTTAAAATAAATATAGATAAACCATTACATGCGTGGTTAAGTCATTTTACTGGTTGGTTATCACCACCTGCTGTCATTTCGGCTTATTTTGATTGGTTAACCCATTTTAATAATTCTCCTGGTAAAAAATTAGATATAATCAACGAAGCCACACAAAAAAACATACAATTTATAGATTATCTTATGCATTCTTGCAGCGGTCAAAAATGTGAACCTTGCATTGGGGTGAGACAATCGGATCATCGATTTCAAAATACATTATGGGAACAATTCCCGTTCAATATGTACGCACAATCATTTTTAATGAATGAGCACATTTGGAATGAAGCGACAACCGCTATCAGAGGGGTGTCGGAGCATCATGAAAATCTGGTAAATTTTACCACCCGACAAATACTCGACATGTTTGCTCCATCTAATTTTCCTTTCACAAATCCTGAAGTGATTGAAGCGACTATTAACGAGGGGGGGGCTAATTTTGTTAATGGATTAAATAATTGGATTGAAGATGTTTCGCGTAAACTCAATAAACAACCACCCGTTGGTTCAGAACAATTTAAGGTCGGGAAAAATATTGCGATTACCCCGGGAAAAGTGGTCTATCGAAATCATTTAATCGAACTCATACAATATGAGCCTACTACTCCAAAAGTATACCTGGAACCTATTCTCATGATACCTGCCTGGATTATGAAATATTACATTCTTGATCTTTCCCCCAATAATTCAATGGTCAAATATTTAGTAGATCAAGGACACACCGTATTCATGATTTCATGGCGAAATCCTGATGAAAAAGATAGAAATTTGACTATGGAAGATTACATCAGTCTCGGCGCAATGGATGCAATGAACGCGATAACGAGTATTGTGCCGAAACAAAAAATTCATTCAGTCGGATATTGTCTTGGTGGCACTTTATTAATGCTCGCGGCGGCAAGCATAGCAAAAGAAAAGGATAATCCATTAAAGTCCATCACCCTGTTTGCATCGCAGGTCGATTTTAAGGATGCGGGCGAACTCATGCTCTTTATCGATGAGAGTCAAATAGCCTATCTTGAAGACATCATGTGGACAAAAGGCTATTTAGATGGGCAACAAATGGCAGGAACATTTAGTATGCTGCAATCCATTGATCTTATCTGGTCTAAAATTATGCTTGATTATCAATTGGGAAAAAGAAGACCAATCAACGATCTTATGGCATGGGATTATGATACAACCCGGCTGCCCTATGCGATGCATTCAGAATACCTTAGAAAATTATTTTTAAATAATGATCTTATAGAAGGCCATTACTGTGTGAATGGGAAAATTCTTACCTTGCAGGATATTGAGCTTCCTATTTTTGCAGAAAGCGCCTTAAGAGATCACGTCGCCCCTTGGAAATCTGTTTATAAAATTCATTATTTTACTGATACAGACATCACCTTTGTATTAACCAATGGTGGTCATAATTCAGGTGTGGTCAATGAACCAGGTCACCCTGGACGTAGTTATCAACTCATGACCCATAAAAAAGGCGATAAAGATATTTTTCCAGAACTTTGGCAACAAAAGGCCTCACAAAACGAAGGATCCTGGTGGCCTGCTTGGCAACAATGGCTCGCCAGTTATTCTGGTAAAAAAGTGTTGCCACCAGCTATGGGAAATGCGAAACGAGGCTATAAAGTTTTATGTGATGCACCAGGTACCTATGTATTGCAAAAATAGATTGAAGCTTAAAAAAAGGAGTTTTTATGAAAAATCGTATTGCTTTAATTACTGGAGGAATGGGAGATATCGGAACGGCCATTTGCCACGAATTTTGTAACCGAGGAGCTAAGGTTATTGCTGCCGATCGTTTAGATAAAGACAAAGCATTGGCATGGCAAGCCCAGCAAAAGAAACTCGGGTTTGAGATGGGGATTGCCTCCATGGACGTTACTCAGTTTGAAAGCTGTGTTGCTTTGGCAAAAGATGTTGAACAACGTTTTGGCCCTATTGATATTTTAGTCAACGCTGCAGGTACGATTAATGACGTTACCTTGCGGAAAATGACACCAGAACAATGGAATCAAGTAGTCCATACCGATATGGACAGTATGTTTAATGTGACACGACAATTTATTAATGGAATGGTTGAACGCGGCTATGGACGTATTGTTAATATCTCATCGGTTAACGCAGAAAAAGGTCAATTTGGTCAAACCAATTATTCATCAGCAAAATCAGGTGTTTATGGATTTACCAAAAGTCTGGCCCAGGAGGTTGCGAAACACGGAGTTACTGTCAATACTATTTCTCCAGGTTATGTTGAAAGTAGAATGGTCATGTCGGTTCCAGAACCTGTTCGTTTAAAAATCATAGAAAATATACCTGTAGGCCGTTTGGCAAAACCCGAAGAAATTGCGTGGTCAATTGCTTTTTTAGCATCAGAGCGTAGCGGATTTATGACTGGCTCTAACTTGGCGGTCAATGGTGGAATTCATATGTATTGATGAAGAAGAATCATCAATACATGAAAAGGGAGATATCATGGACCATAAAAACGATCCTATTGTTATTGTCAGCGCTGTACGGACTCCAATTGGTCATTTCGGTGGATATTTCAAAAATTGTTCCACTATAGAGCTTGGTGCCACAGCCATTAAGGCTGTCATTGAGCGAGCTAAACTCAAACCAGCTGACATCCAGGAAGTATTGATGGGATGTGTATTACCCGCAGGTCTTGGTCAGGCTCCTGCTCGCCAAGCGTCAATATTAGCTGGGGTTCCGACTTCAGTTCCTTGTGTGACTGTAAATAAAGTGTGTGGCTCGGGCATGCAAACAGTCATTTTTGCTTATGATGAGCTACAAGCCCATAGCCGCAATATTATTATTGCAGGTGGGATGGAGAATATGTCACGAGCTCCTTACTTGCTTCCAAAAGCGCGATTTGGCTATCGACTGGGGCATGGCGAAATCCTTGATCATATGATGTTCGATGGTTTGGAAGATCCTTATTCGAAAAAAGCCATGGGCTTTTTCGCAGAACAGTGTGCCACTAAATATAAATTTTCGCGAAAAGAACAGGATGATTATGCCATTGAATCCTTCCACCGAGCTAAACATGCGACCGATAAGGGATACTTTGCAGCTGAAATCTGTCCCGTTTCAGTGACTGATAAACATCACAACGTAGTGACTGTCTCTCAAGATGAAGGAATATCCTGTGTCGATCCTGAAAAAATTCCAAAGCTTCATCCGGCATTTGTAAAAGATGGAACAGTGACCGCGGGGACTTCCAGTCAGATTTCAGACGGAGCTTCTGCACTGATAATCATGCGCCAATCAGAAGCCGAAAAAAGAGGAATCAAACCAATTGCCAAAATTTTAGGGCATTGTATCTTTGCCCATGATCCCGCCT
Source organism: Legionella sp. PC997 (assembly GCF_014109825.1). Classification (NCBI taxonomy): domain Bacteria; kingdom Pseudomonadati; phylum Pseudomonadota; class Gammaproteobacteria; order Legionellales; family Legionellaceae; genus Legionella; species Legionella sp. PC997. The sequence goes on along the minus strand of NZ_CP059576.1, from coordinate 695,356 downwards.
GGTTTACTACTGCTCCCATCGGTGCCATTAACGGGGTGCTTGAAAATACAGGATTAACCACAAAGGATATTGATTTATATGAAATTAACGAAGCGTTTGCCGTTGTACCTATGGCTGCCATTAAAGAGTTAAAACTCTCAGAAAAACAGGTGAATTTTTTTGGTGGTGCTTGTGTACTGGGCCATCCACTGGGTGATACAGGAGCGAGAATCATCGTCACACTATTAAATGCATTGCACCAAAAAAAATTACATCGTGGTATTGCAGCATTGTGTATCGGCGGTGGAGAAGCAACTGCCGTCGTAGTGGAAATGATGCCTTAATCTGTAAATAAAAGGGAGATTTTACATGATAATTGACCTGACAAACAAAAAAGGTTTAGTAACCGGCATCGCCAATGAACACAGCATTGCCTACGGATGTGCGGAACAATTTTGTGAAGCGAATGCAGAATTGGCAACAACCTTTCTTAATGCCAAAGCAGAACCCTTCATGCACCCTTTAGCACTAGAATTAAAGTCTCCACTTATTCTTCCTTGTGATGTGCAAAAAGAAGAAGAGATTATTGCTTTATTTGCTGCTATTGAAAAAAAATGGGGGAAGCTTGACTTCATGTTGCATTCGATGGCCTTTGCCCCTAAAACTGACTTGGAAGACCAACTGGTTGATTGTACTAAGGAGGGGTTCCTCGAAGCGATGGATATCTCCTGTCATTCTTTAATTCGACTGTCAAAATACGCCGCACCCTTGATGAAAAATGGCGGTAGTATCTTGACTATGACCTATTATGGCAGCCAAAAAGTCATACTTAATTATAATTTAATGGGTGTGGTCAAGGCGGCATTAGAGGCATCGGTTAGATACCTGGCATATGAATTAGGACCCAAAAACATTAGAGTCAACGCCATTTCACCAGGCCCCATCCAAACACGGGCTGCATCTGGAATTCCTAATTTTTATGAGTACATCGATGCAGAAAAGCAGCGCTCCCCGTTGCATCGTTTGGTTGATATTAAAAATGTCGGTAATTTAGCAGCATTCCTTGCCAGCGATGCGGCTATGGATATGACCGGACAAGTACATTATGTTGATGCAGGTTACTCCATTATGAGTTGATGATTATCAAGGAGCATTAAGATGTCTTTTATTGAAAATCGAACATTTGATGAGCTTAAAATTGGTGACTCAGCACACATAGAGCGCACATTAACTCCAAAAGATATTGAACTCTTTTCCATCATGTCTGGTGATGTAAATCCAGCTCATGTGGATGCTGAATATGCAAAAAATGATATGTTTCATCAAATCATTGTACAGGGTATGTGGGGTGCTGCACTGATATCAACAGTACTTGGTACAGAGCTCCCAGGCCCTGGAACCATCTATTTAGATCAAACACTTCGATTTTCCGCCCCTGTTGTCCCCGGTGATACAATCACGATTAGCGTAACAGTGACCGATAAAAAACCTGAACACCATATTGTTGTTTTAGAATGCAAGTGCGTGAATCAACATGATAAAGTGGTAATCAGTGGTGTTGCCACAGTGATGGCACCAACCCTTAAAGTGAAAAGAGAACGAATTGAATTACCCAAAGCCGTTTTAAAGGAGCCTAAAGGTACATGGTATAAAAAGTTAATCAAATTAACAAAAGATATGACACCTCTTAAAACAGCTATAGTTCATCCTGTCGATCCACTTGCCCTACAAGGTGCCGTTGATGCAGCAAATGAACATCTCATTATCCCCATTCTTGTTGGTCCAAAGGATAAAATTCTTGCGGCAGCCCTTGAGGCCAAACTGGATATTTCAGCGTATGAGCTGATTGCAACTCGCCATAGCAATGAATCAGCTGAAGTTGCAGTAAAACTTGTAAAAGAAGGCAAAGCAGAGGCGTTGATGAAAGGGAAAATCCACACTGACGAATTGATGGGGCCAGTGGTAAATAAAGAAACGGGCTTACTCACTGGACGGAGAATGAGCCATGTCTTTTATGTCGAAGCCCCAAAATATTTCAAACCTTTATTTCTCTCTGATGCCGCACTCAACATTCGGCCTAGTTTAGAAGAAAAAAAGGACATCACCCAAAATGCGATTGATTTGTTTCATACCTTAGGCTTTGGCACGCCAAAAGTCGCCATTGTTTGCGCTGTCGAAACAGTCAATGAAAAAATGCAATCCACGCTTGATGCCGCAGCACTAAGTAAAATGGCAGACCGAGGTGAAATAACTGGCGCTATTGTCGATGGCCCCCTGGCATTTGATAATGCCATTTCTATTGAATCTGCACGTGAGAAAAATATTAAATCAGAGGTTGCGGGCTATGCTGACATCATTATCGTACCCGATATTGAATCAGGCAATATGCTCTATAAAGAAATGACTTATATGTCGGGCATGGAAGCCGCTGGCATGGTAATGGGTGCGAGTGTCCCCATTATATTAACCAGTCGTGGAAGTGATGATATTTCTCGTAAAGCATCTTGTGCTATGGCGCTGATATATGTTCGTAATAAGGAGAAATTACATGACTGAAGTCCTATTAGTGATTAATACAGGTTCTTCAAGCATTAAATTTTCGATTTTTGCCTGTCAAAAAAAATTAAATTTACTCTATCATGGCGAAATTGAAAGTATTTCAGAATCTCCATCTTTAACCATTTTAGACGCGAACCATACACAAATAGTAGACAAAAAAATTTCATCTAAAGGAACCGAAGCGGGGTTACGAGCGTTTTTTAATTGGTTTGAGCATTTACCCGACTCCATGAAATTAAAAGCAGTAGGACATCGTGTAGTGCATGGAGGCACCTATTTTTCTCATCCTACATTAGTGACTGATGAGGTCGTGAAAAAAATAACCAGTTTAATTCCTTTTTGCCCTTTTCATGAGCCGCAGAGTCTCGAGGCCATTAAGAGCATTAAAACGATTTACCCTGACATGCCGCAAGTGGTTTGTTTCGATACCACCTTTCATCGCACCCAAGAGCATTTGGCAACGCTTTTTGCTATCCCAAGAAAGTTAACAGACGAAGGTCTGATTCGTTATGGATTCCATGGTATTTCCTATGAATACATTGCCTCAGTCATCACCCAACATATTGGCGATATAGGCAATAAACGGGTGATTGTGGCTCATTTAGGTAGTGGTGCGAGTATGTGCGCCATGCATCAACGTAAAAGTGTTGCCACCTCGATGGGACTTACCGCTTTGGATGGGTTGATGATGGGTGCTCGCAGTGGTTCGATTGATCCTGGATTAATATTGTATTTATTGCAAGAAAAAAAATTATCAGTGGAACAAGTAACTACCCTGCTTTATCAAGAATCTGGTTTATTAGGCGTCTCTGGCATTAGCAGCGATATGCGAAAACTTCAATCAAGCGATGAACCCCATGCAATAGAGGCGGTTGATTTATTTTGTTTTATCGCGGCGAGAGAACTAAGTGCACTATGTGGCATCTTACAAGGATGCGATGCAATTATTTTTACGGCAGGTATTGGTGAAAAATCGGTACTCGTTAGAAAAAAAATCTGTGACCGATTAAACTGGTTAGGTGTTGTCTTGGATGAGAAGGCAAATAGCACTAATGCATCCGTCATTAGCCAGGACTCGAGCAAAATTAAAGTAGGTGTCATCCCAACCAATGAAGAATACATGATTGCTAAACATACAATGGATGGAATAGTTGAAACTATTAATTAGTACTGTTTCAAAAGGATAAAATGATGAAAACAAGTACCAATAAGCACCATGCTAAAAAATCGAAACAAAACACCAAGAACGACCTCAAATCGATTCCCATGGCGGAATTATTGAAAAAATTGGATACAACACAGAATGGACTCAGTCAAGCTGAGGCAAAAAAGCGATTGATTCAATATGGTCCTAATGAGCTTGAAGAAAAAAACATTAATCCTTTCTTAAAATTTCTTACCTATTTTTGGGGACCTATACCCTGGATGATTGAAGTAGCGGTGATTTTGTCTGCTGTGGTTCAGCACTGGCCGGACTTTTTCATCATTTTAATCCTCCTCATTTCCAATGCTGTAGTGGGATTTTGGGAAGAATATCAGGCTGGTAATGTCATCGCGGCTCTTAAAGCAAAATTAGCCATTAAATCTTTGGTGAAACGAGATGGGAAATGGATAACCCCACCTGCTTGTGAATTGGTACCTGGTGATATTATCCGGATGCGACTGGGCGATATTGTACCCGCAGATGCGCGTTTGCTAGACGGCGACTCAATTGAGGTAGATCAGTCGGCACTAACAGGAGAATCATTGCCTATCACACGCCAATCCGGCGAGGCCGTATTTTCAGGATCTATCATTCGTCAGGGTGAAATCAGTGCGCTGGTCTATGCTACGGGTCAAAAAACCTACTTCGGTAAGACGGCACAACTGGTTGAGGAGGCACACACGGTCAGCCATTTTCAACGCGCGGTACTTAAAATTGGTAATTACCTCATCATTTTTGCTTTAGTGATGGTATCGGGGATTATTAGTGTCGCGATCTATCGTGGCGACCCTATCCTTACCACGTTACAGTTCGCTTTGGTGTTGACCGTAGCTGCTATACCTGTGGCAATGCCAACAGTGTTATCGGTGACCATGGCGGTTGGTGCGCGCTTGCTGGCCAAGAAAAAAGCGATTGTAAGCAAGTTGGTGGCTATTGAGGAGTTAGCGGGTGTTGATGTGTTGTGCGCTGATAAGACTGGCACTCTGACTCAAAACAAACTGACGCTGGGCGACCCATTCTGTGCCAAAAAGTTCACCGCTGAACAAGTGATTCTCAATGGTGCATTGGCTTCACGAGTGGACGATAACGACACCATTGATATGGCTGTCATGGCTGGATTGAAAAGCAAAGATTCGTTAAAGGGTTATAAAATGCTTCATTTCATACCATTTGACCCAGTACACAAACGCACAGAGGCCACGATTAAGGGCCCAGACGGAAAGGAGTTTAAGGTAACCAAGGGCGCACCGCAGGTGATCTTGAAATTAGCAGCCAATGCCGCTCAGATAAAAGCTGATGCTACCAAGGCGGTCGATGAGTTCGCAGCACGTGGCTTTCGTTCGTTGGGTGTGGCACGCGCTGAGGGAGAGGGTAAATGGCAGTTTGTTGGTGTGCTACCTTTGTTTGATCCGCCGCGCAAAGATGCCAAGAAAACTATTGCGACTGCTTTTGCAATGGGCGTAAAGATCAAAATGGTTACTGGCGATGCTTTAGCAATCGCAAAGGAAACTGCAGAGAAACTGGGGATGGGCTCAAATATTCTTGATGCCAGTACTTTGGGTGATGCAAATCGAAAAGAAACGACAAAGATGACCAAGTACATCGAAAATGCAGATGGTTTCGCCCAAGTGTTTCCCGAGCAGAAATTTCACATCGTAGATGCCTTGCAAAAAAGCGGACATATGGTTGGCATGACAGGCGATGGAGTGAACGATGCCCCTGCACTAAAAAAAGCGGATTGCGGCATCGCGGTGTCGAGTGCCATGGATGCAGCACGTGCGGCAGCGTCCATCGTATTAACAACACCTGGCCTATCAGTGATTATTGATGCAATCAAAGAAAGCCGGAAAATTTTCCAGCGCATGAATAGCTATGCGATTTACCGTATCGCCGAGACCTTGCGTGTCCTGTTGTTTATGACAGCAGCCATCCTTATCTTCAATTTTTATCCCTTGACGGCAGTGATGATCGTGATGCTGGCATTACTCAATGACGGGGCCATCCTATCCATTGCCTATGATAACGTTCATTACAAGGATGCGCCGGAGGCATGGAACATGCGCATGGTGCTAGGGATCGCCTCAGTTTTGGGCATCATTGGCCCCATAGCTGCTTTTGGCCTATTCTACCTTGGCGACCAAGTGTTTCACCTCACTCACAAGCACCTCCAACCAATGATGTATTTGATGCTGTCAGTGGCCGGTCATATGACCATCTTTATTACTCGCACGCGTGGCCCATTCTGGTCCATACGCCCGGCACGTATATTATGGATGGCGGTGTTGGGGACACAAATCCTGGCGACGTTTATTGCGGTTTATGGCTTCCTGATGCCGCCTCTCGGCTGGAAGTGGGCAGGATTCGTATGGGGGTATGCGCTTGTTTGGGTACTCGTAACTGACCGTGTGAAGCTCATCGCATATTGGATTTTTGATCCCGTTAACACAAAACCTAAATCAGAAGCCAAAGTAGAGCCTATATCCTCTGCAACTAGTTAGATCAAAGCAAAAGTTTGTTTCTTGCTTTGTTAATGAGGGAAAGGAGATAAACATGTTAAATTCAAATATATTAAATATTAATCCTGAGACTGTTTGTTTTATAATTGCTAAAGCAAAGGAGTTTCAGGCAAAAGAGGGTGTTACTTTTCCGGAAGAAGCGCCGAACTCAGAATATGAGTATGATATGCAACAAATTTTGGCAGACCATGCTGATGACCTTAGTTATACTGAAGTAAAACAAACAATAGAAGACCTAGGTATTGATGAGAAAGTTGATCTCCTTTCTTTGATGTATATAGGGAGAGGTGATTTTGTTGAAAGCGATTGGAGTAGTGCACATAAGGAAGCAAGAAATAATTTACCCCCAGATTTAACAGCCCATTTATTCTCCAAACCCACTATTGCTTATTATTTGGAGAAAGGACTGGAGTCTTTAGGATATTCATGTGAGAACCAATAAGTAAATATTTTAACTTACAGGGCGTTGGCAAAATAGTTGCAGGAAAAACGGACCATAAAACGGAACCTATTTAAGGATATTACCTCTCATGCGAGTAAAAAAATTAGAGCTCAGAAGAAATAAATTAATACCTATTTTGATTGGTTTGTTTTGGGCAAGTTTTATTACTCCTGCTTTGGGAGAAAATATAAAATCAAATGTATCGCAATCTCTTTCCTCAGCGCCAATAGCTGATGTTTCTAATAAAGTAGATGTAAAGCCTATCGCTCGAGATACGGAAATAAGCGATCGAATTGAAAAGATACTTAATGCAACTACTTGGTATGAAAATCCAAAGGTAGAAGTAACAAATGGGGTTGTGTTTTTAAAAGGAAAAACTAAAACGAGTGAACATAAAAAATGGGCTGAATCCTTAGCAAAAAATACCCAGGACGTCGTGGCTGTTGTTAATCAAATAGAGATTCTTACTTCATCAGTATGGGACGTGAGCTCATTAGTAAGTGCTGGCTTTAAAGAGCAGTGGCAAAATTTTCTAAGAAGTATACCAATAATTATTTTATCCTTTTTAATCCTCATAATTTTCTGGATTATTGCGTTAATAGTAAAAACTATAAGTCGCAAATATTTAAATTCTCGAGAACTTCACCCCCTTTTATCCCATGTAATATCTCGCGGGGCAGCTTTCTTATGTGTACTTATTGGAATTTATTTCATTTTGAAACTTTTAGGATTAACAAATATTGCGCTGACTATTCTGGGAGGAACGGGTGTACTGGGTATTATTTTGGGTATCGCTTTTAAAAATATTACAGAGAATCTTTTAGCAAGTGTCTTACTAAGCGTTCAAAATCCATTCAAAAATGATGATTTGATAGAAGTTGCTGGAGTTACAGGGTATGTACAGGGGTTAACTATTAGAGCGACTTTATTGATGACTCAAGATGGACATGAGGTGCAAATTCCTAATGCTATTGTATACCAAAGTAATATATATAATTTTACAAGTAATCCAAATCGCAGAGAAACATTTTTAATTGAAATTGCCAGCACAGCGTCTATTTCTGCGGCTCAAGAACTGGCTTTAAATACACTTAAAAATCATCCTGCTATTTTGCAAGAGCCTGAACCCTTAGTTTTAGTTAATAGTTTAACATCTGGTAATGTTGTTTTATGCATTTATTTTTGGTTGGATGGAAGCCAATATAATTGGCTAAAAGTTAAATCATCGGCAATTCGTTTGCTAAAGCGCGCATTTCAAGATGCAGAAATTCATATTCCAGGAACTGAAATAAAAATAAACATTGCTAATGAAATTTCTCTTCCAGAAAAAAAGTCCAAACATGAAACAGTAAATAAGCCACTATCTATAAATGAGGAGTCACAAACCTTAGTCACGCAAGCAGAAGGAGAACTAGGCAGCGATATGAATGACATTCAGAAGCAGGCACAACAATCAAAGGTTATTACTGAGGAAAACAATCTTTTAACGCAATCAAAAAAAACACCAACGCTTAAACCTAGTTAACTTAACTACGTCACTTAATGATAAAGTGCGAAACTAGATAAAATTAGTCAAAACATCGCCGTCCATAGCTTGTTTAAAACCTGGAATTTCTGATTGATAAGCTATCTTCTCCAGGAAAATAAGATTTTACTTTGCCAAAGAAAATGGCGTTTGAATCAAATTTCTGATAACAGCAATAACTTCTGTTAATGATTTCTGCTCTAATTCATTCTTTCTCAAAAAAGCTTTCCACATTGATTCTCTAGTTGGATCATTGGCTTCTGATTTATCAATAGAACATCCAGCATGGATATAGACTATAAATTCATCTTTCGTATCCAGTCCTAATCTTACTAATTCGAGTTTATTAGACATGTTATCCAATACTAATTCCTTTGTCTGTTGTACTAAAGATTCAGTTTGTAAATATTCAGGTATGATGCAAGACCAATTAAATTGTTCCATTATGATTTTTATTCTCAAACTGAAGCATAGGTAATGCTCTTTTTCTTGCTTTACGATTAGACCGTTGGCATACCTGGTAGTCGCATTTTATACGCCTATGCCTAACAGCGAGCCAATACCCGCACTTACAAGCATCGCTATTGTTCCCCATATCACAACACGCAATGATCCTAATACTATTCGAGCTCCGCCAACCTTTGCAGCCACTGCTCCGAGTAATGCCAAAAATAGAACCGCCATTATTGATACTGATGGAATAAGGTAGATTCTAGGAACAATAAAAATCATTAATAACGGTAATAACGAGCCAACAGTAAAACTGCAGGCAGAAAACAGAGCTGCCTGAAGTGGGCGCGCACTGGTTACTTCAGTAATACCAAGCTCATCGCGAGCATGTGTGCCCAATGCATCTTTAGCCATCAATTGCTTTACAACTTCTTCAGCAAAATCACGCTGCAATCCACGATTAATATATATAGTAGTTAATTCTTCTATTTCATTCGGTAAATTTTCTTGAAGTTCTGTCATTTCACGTTTTAAGGCGGATTTTTCGGTATCTGCTTGAGAGCTTACTGATATATATTCACCTGCAGCCATAGACATGGCGCCAGCAATTAATCCTGCAATCCCTGCTACAAATATTCCATTATAGGGGGTATGAGCAGCAGCAACACCAATCAATAAGCTCGCGGTAGAGATAATACCGTCATTTGCACCCAATACTGCAGCACGTAACCAGCCAATTCGTTCAATTCGATGATATTCTTTATGTTGCATCTATATCAGAACTCCTATACTGAATAAATCTGCGTTAATTTGTTACAGAGTCACTCTTGTGGTGTATCAGATTTCTGTTTATATGCCGCATTTTCAGGGATATCAGTAGCCGAATAAACGCTAATTATTTTGAATGGTTTCTTTACATTGAGATTAATAAAATTATGAGGAATCCCTTGAGGGACAAAAATCATATCACCTGCTGTAACAGTTGATTTTTTGCCATTGAGGACAGATTTAGCCTGACCTTCAACAACAAATATGACTTGATCAAATGGATGTGTTTCGAGCCCAATCTCATTGTTGGGGTTGGTCTTAGGTGTGATATTCATGAAAACAACCTGCGCATCTTTACCTGTCACCAGTGCTAATTTCCAGTTCTCATTCTTTTTTGCCATTTCAAAAACTTTGGAGGAAATGACAGCATTTATTTTATTGTTAGCTGCATCTTTAGAACCTGCGAATAACGATGGTGAGATTAAACCTGATACTAATAATGTAGAGATAAAGGCTATTTTTATTCCGATTGTTCTCATAAATGCTCTCCATAATTTAAATTAGCTTCTTTCAATATATCAACTTATGAGCTTGTTTAATACCGATAGATAACTTAACCTAGAAAAATGGCTAAGGATTAAATAAACCGGTTGGATAGGAGCTGTCATGGAGAGCAATAAAAATTGGCATTATGACACTATCACTAGATTGCTTCATTGGGTTATAGCCCTTCTTTTGATAGGGTTAATCAGTATAGGTTGGTATATGATGTCCATAGAGGATCAGCCTAATAGTGGTTGGTATTTTAACCTTCATAAATCCTTTGGCCTTATCGCTGCTATGCTGATTTTTTTTAGATTGATATGGAGATTTACCCATAAACCCGCCCCACTTCCATCAAGTGTTCCACATTGGCAAACTATTGTATCAAGAGGAATTCATTTGTTGCTTTATTTTTGCATGCTCATAATGCCAATTACTGGCTTTATCGGAGCTTCTTTTAGCAAACATGGTATTATTTTTTTTGGAGTAGAATTACCAAATTGGGTTAATCAAAGTCATGCTATATCAGAACAGTTTTTCGAAGTGCATGAGGTGGTTGCATGGATTTTAGTTGGATTAATCGCACTTCATATTCTTGCTGCAATTAAACATCTTGTTATTAACAGAGACAAAGTTTTTCAACGTATGTGGTTATAAGAATACAACATATACAGTTTAAGGAATAAGAGGAAGATATTGATTCTTTGAATAGAGTGTGTTGAAAAAATATTGGCGATTAAAGTTGCTTAATAAGTTCATTGCCATGTATGGACCCCGCCATTCATGTTGTTACCGCCAAAATATAAGGTTCAAGATTAAGCCCAAATTGTTTCGCATACTTCTGAAGTTTTTTAATATCCAATTTTTGGGGAGCTCTACTACTAACTGCTGCTTTAAGAGCTTTTATGGCTATCTCCTTACTGAGATAACGAAAAGAGTCTATTATCGTTCTTTCTCTGTCAAAAATGGCGACCGTTTCCCCTCCAATTGTGTACATTGTTTTACCTGTTTCCATATCACGCATTCTAACAACTCGGGCATGCTCTCGCTTAGGTGCTGTTGTAGAATGAGAAACGGCTATCCAATTCTCTCTTGGCATTTCATCCGTCAGTTCATAGAGAGCCAAAGCTGAGACTAGGCATACTACGCCATGTGGAATACTTTTGACGATGATAATCAATTCTTCCCATTGAAAATCAGCATCAACAGTCGATTCAACACCGCGATAAACACCGTGACCAATGCGTTCAATTCGATTAGTTTTTACATAATAACTGAGCCGGCTGGGGTGGATACCTGCTTCACGTGCCTCTGCGGCGTGAAAGACTGGTCTTGCAAACAGATCTTTCAATGTAATTTCATTACTTAGTTTCATACCCGTAATTTTAATATTAAAACCCAATAACGTCAAATGGGTTTCAAAATTAAAATAATGCCGTAAAAATCCATTGTGGGGAATTTGCGTATTTGAGTACGACTCTGTTATACTTCGTACGACAATTGTAGTGGTTTCCTGCGATTAAAATTATAATAAAATCAATGACTTATTTTAGCATTGACGGGCTCATAATCCGTTGGTCCTAGGTTCAAGTCCTAGTGGGCCCACCAATAAAATCAAGTAGTTACGGTAGTTTTTAGAAAGTTAGAAAAAGTCATGTAGACGCAATGTAGACACTCTAAATTGGGTTCTCGATATATTTTAATAAACTCTTGCCTAACTCAGTAATACTAAATCCCGATGACTTCATCTTACCTGTAATGCTATCAAACTCCGGAATACCTAGATCTTTGTCAATATTATAGTGAGCCTCTAATAGTCCCAATTGATGTAGGTGCTGAATATGACTTTCGTGAATAGCAAAGTTCTTTTAAAGGATAATTAAGTCACTTTTAGCTCAGTAAATTGCAGTTGCAAGAAGCCGAACCACGCTTGCTATACTTTTTTAATATGTTAATTATAGGGTTAAATTTGGAAATGCTTCAAAACACATTGCTCATTTATATTTCACAGATAGCTGCTTGTTAAGTAAAATGATCAATCTTTCTTGAAGCATCCTCTACCTTATATCGTTATTTTAATGTTGAAGTGTTTAACCAGGGAAACATAATGAACATAGATAAATACTATTTCGAAGATTGGATAAGCTACATAAAAAATAAACTTGGTAATGAAGCCTGGATTACTATTTATAAATATAAAGTCAAAGATAGTGAAAACTTAGAAATATCAGAAGCAATTTATAGTGCTTTGGTTCCAAAAGTAGATAGTAAACAAATGCTAGACCACACAGACTGGGACCTTTGTTGGGATCAAGCTGTTCCTGGTTTTATAACTACTTATGAAAATAGTCAACCAGAAATTCATTACTATACAAACACATCAAGTTGTGAGCCTTTGGTAAGGCTCAGAAGCTTTCACGGCGTTAAAGAAAATTATCCAGAAATGGCTGAGGAAATCATACTGTTTCATAACCTTTATAACGATAGAGAGAATAATAGATATGTTTCCGTTGATGAAGGAGAAGAAATAGAGGTTATAAAATATAGTGACAGTGAGATTAAAATTAAGAAGAAGTTTTTACTTGATTTTATATCTGCAAAGCAATTGGATCTAATGATATTTTTTGACATTACAATTATGTCAAATGTAGAGAGTATTAGCCAAATAGACTGGCTTCAATTTGAAAAAGACTTAAAAACTGACAATCTTCGGTACAGTAGAGGAGCAAATGAATTTGATGGCTCTTTGAAGTTCAATTCATTTGGTCATTTAATGGGCAAAAAATTAATCCCCTGTGGAGACTTCAATAAATTAAAACAAATAAATCCCTCAGTTAAAGAATATCAAGATTTTATAATTAATGAAGATGAGGCTGGTCATCCAACTTTTTTCACTTCCAACCCCAATAAACTAAGAAATAATCTCGACAAAAACACGTTAGATTCCCCGCATTATCTAACACCAGTATTTTTTAAACGAGATGTCTTATCAAAATATTATAACAATCCATCACTTTATCAGATAGATGATAATCATTTATCATGCTGTGGTGTATGGAGCTTAAGAATAGACAACAATCATAATGAGTATATAGTTGTGTACCTAGGAGATCTTGGACGAGACCTTCCTGAAAAAGAACAAATTTACTGGAAAAGTTATAATGTGGCTCCTGATGGAACTATAAGTGAAACATATTTTAAAAGAAGTATACTAGCCGAATTCACTCCCCCTTCATCCGAAGATTTAATCTTTAAAAATAAATTTATTACTTTTCAAAATAGTTGGCTGAAAAAATTTAAATGGAATCTTTTTTTGCCCCTTTCGCCAAATGATGAGCACAATTTCCAATCTTTAAGAGTACCGATGAAAAATGAACAAGCTGAATTTGATAATCAAATACTTTCACTTTGCAAAGTTATAATAGATTCTATAAATGTCGAGGAAATCAAAAAAAACATTAATAAGTATAATGACGAAAAGGGTATTGGCCTTTTCAATATCTTTTTAAAGGAAAATAACCATCTAGACGCACAAAATATAATTGATTTTTTAAAAAATTTATATAATGTTCGGTCAACAGGTGTAGGACATAGAAAAGGGAAAAATTATACAAAAGCAATTGAAAAACTCGAGATAAAACCATCCAACTTTATCACTTCTTTTAAAAATATCCTGAATAGAACTAGCCAAATATTAGATCAACTTAGCAATCATTTTTTAGAAAACAAATAATACTATTTTTATTCCTGCGCCACTGCAATCTGTGCAGTGACGCAGAAAACCACTCTTAATTTTACCCAGTAAAATGAACATATTCAGCACTAACACATCAATGGGGTCAGGCCTTGAATTGTGAATTGTACCGGTTTTTTATTGGCACGTGGTTGTAATTCAAAATTCAAGGCCTGACCCCACGGGTGTTTGTTGGGGTAGAGCCAATTCTTCTGGAAAACGCTCCATATTACGTTTTTCGTATGTGCATAGATTATTGGGCAACAAAAAGGGGGATACATCGGCGGACTCATACAAACAAGGTTTCCAGTCGAGGCTGGAGAACCTCTGCCAATTTTTTGCGACCCTCAGTATTATTTAAATAATGCACATAGCGAAGATGCCTCAAGTCGAAAGGAATATCTTCAACTGATTGCGTAATCAGAATTACCTCTCGGCCAAGGGCATGAGCAATTCCAATCTCGTAAAACACATTGGGATTGCGGCTTGAGCAATCGCAAATAATAACTTTGGAACGGTCAATAAGAGACACCACATCTTGAATTACGGCCGGATTCTCCCAAATATCGTCGGCCCGACGACAATTCAGACCCAAGGCATTAGCTACACCTTGAAGTGTTTTGTAGACCGGCATAAAGTTTGGGTGAAACGGCATCATGGCTGAAATAAGCTTTGGTTCAATGACCTCAGGATCAGAGATTTGAAAAACAGTCGGCCGACTCCGGCGTTGCTTCAAATTGCCAAGCAGCACGCGGTACAAATCAACGTCCTTAACAGACCAATGAGTTCTCGAGAACTGGAAATCAATAATTCCAAGTTCGGATGCAAAATTCTGAAGGTCTCGATTTAGAATAGGCGGAATATCTGGATAGAAGAAATACTCAAGTGCCAAATCTTGCCTAGATATGTACGCGCGAATAATCCCTCCAACTCTAGCAATTTGCTCACCTTCTCCAAACATCTCCTGAACAAAGACAGTTGGCAGCTTTGCTAGTGCCACCAAATCAAGCTGGCCTCCAGGTTTAAATCTATTTTCCAACGACGGTTCAGTATATTCAAAAATCCTGCTGCTAGGGAACATGTCACGTCCTTTCCCCCATCCACTTTGGCTAACGATTAAATTGAACAAACTATCCTCCCTTTATTAACCACTTAGTGGAACGCGCCTCTCTTCATCAAGCTATAATTTTCTTGTGTTAAATTAATTAACGAATAATTCATCAAAATGTTCTAGGGATTTAAATATATGTTGATCTTCTTCTAAAAAATTACAAAATTGGCCAAATAGCTGTTTTGAATAGTTCCCAATATAGGTTGCCTTAAAAGTTATTATTGTTTTATCCTCTTCTGACTTCTCATAGTATGCATTAGAAATAAACATGGATACATTGGCAGTATTTATATACTTAATCATCTCTATTGATATTGGTTTGCTAGATGTAGACCTACCAAGAAAAGTAATAAAATTCGGTCGTACTTCTAAAATAAGTTGATTATTCAAATTGGGATGAAGCGCCAAATAGTATTTCGAGCCACCGTCATCGTTAGAACCATCTTTAATCTCATATCCTAAGAATTCTAGATGGGTAAAAATCTCTTTTAGCGTTTCCATACGTATACTCCAATTTTTCCTTAACTTATTTCAGTTTAGCATACAACATATAGGTTAATATTCAGACTCTATTTTCGTTCACGATAACTGATAGACTTATGAGAGAAATCAATGAGGTCTGACTTGATGGATTAACATATATCATCAAAAAATAAATTCACATAAACATGTTAGCCAATATTTCGGGGACAAAAGGGACAACTGGGGCAGGTGCGTTACTACTAGGTTTTAGCCGTCCCCACCCTTTGCCATGAAGGTGGGGCATGTGGGACTTATTGGAAACTATATCCATCAATAAAAATCCATTCAATCATAAAAGTTCCTTTAAATTGGGTTTTGGATTAAAGGTAAATGAAGGCTTAGCAGTTGGTTTTTTCTCTTTGTCCTGATTTACGGCCAGTCTCTTTGGTTGCTGATCGTTGACTTCCTTTTGTGGACACCCTGACTTTTGACCATACAAGTATCTCAATACGTATAACCTGAACGTATTGTAAGTTGCTGTGAAGCTTCCCTCATCCCTAAGCGTTTTCCATATGATGGTTATCGACCAGCCTTTTTCCAAGGCCTCAGAAATGTTTTGACGCATAGCCAGGAATTCCACTTTATGTTTTCTGGCGTTTGTTGTTTGTTTGCTTTGTTTAGAAGATGTTATGTTTCCTACTAAGGATTTTTTCATTGTTTTCTCTCCATATTACTGGTTATCCAATCCTTTGAGTTTTATAGTTTGTTTGTAACTGCCCTCCTCTCTGCCTACCTCCCGCTGCTTGTCAGCGGGATCCATGCGATCTACTTAAGAACTCTGGACCCCGCTGACAAGCAGCGGGGCGTAGGGGTGAGTAGTTATGTTTATTTCTATTTATTGTCGACACTTTCGGTCACTGACAAAGCCCTTTTTGGTAATTTTCGGTAATTTATTATTTATTTCCGTTTATTCATGATTATTTTCATTATTAATCGTTATATAACGAACAATTACGAATAATTACCAAAATACGGTTCCAAAATAAATTTCAAAATACAGGGCAAGATAGGTGAAGTTAGCTAACCAGCGAGCTGGTTACCAAACTTCACGAGTCTTATTCGCACCTTCGGTGCTCAACGTAAAAACCGGTGGTATAGTCAATTTTTATTCACCTCCCCAAATCTTACCTGTAAAAACATACAATCTTGGAGTTCCAACTCCTTTGATTCTTGGCTTGTGTGAGGTTTTGCCATCAGATGCGGGTTTCAGCCACCCGGCTTGTAATAAAACTCTGGTTACGGTGCGTTGATCAAAGCCTTTGCACAGTTCATTTTTGTACGTCTCAGTTAACACCATATAGATTCGAAATCCTTCGCCATCGGTATGATAAAATCCTGCTCGGTTGAGAATCTTGTCATTGTTGGGTGAGTTGGCATTATCAAAACGGCTGGCACCATGAGATTCAAAGAATGCGCGTACCTGCGCCATAATGACGCGATCTTCGCGCTGGCCATCAATCCCAAAAGCATCCAGCCATGCAATAAAGCAAGTCTTCGCAGCATTGAAAGATTCGCCTTTTTGCCAACCTGTCAGACCAAATTGACTAGCTAGTTCTCCCGCAGCAGCAACTAATGCAAAGCGTCTGGCAACTCGGATTATCTGACCTGTTGCATCGGGCTGAATGACTGCATCAACAAAGGTTTGAATGGTATCGGTGATATATCGGCTGATTGTTTGTCGGTTGGCAACTACTTTATTCAACCACGCCATACCGATTGCGCCATGGTATTGGCTGCTGTATTTCTTAAGAGATAATGCCATACTAGCTGGGCTTAGTTGATCGTTAATTGTTTCAAAGATCCCCATCTGACAACCTGCATCGGCTTCAATATCAGCAAGCCTGATTTCCTGACCTGCGTTAATGCGCTGTCCTGATTTTGCCATGAGTGCTGTCAAAGACTCTTCACCAGCAGATAAGAAAAATAGCGACCATCGGGAGGATTGCCTAACTGTGCCAGTACGAGAGGCGCGTGTTTTTCCCTGGCCATTGGCTAATAAATAAGCCGCCTCCCCTGCTTCTCTGGGATCCATTTGACTGAGTTCGTCAAGAATGAGCAAGCCATCATTGTGTAATGCAGCCAAGCCTTCAAGCCCATTGGTGGTGCTGCGCCATAAACGGCAATAAGATTGTGGGTTTCCCCAAACAGAGGCAGCTAAGCTCAATGCAGTGCTTTTGCCTGATGAAGATGCCCCTCTGAAATGAAAGCCTCCTGAATCTTCGCCAACAATCTTTGCCAGAACTGGAGCAAGTGCTACCGAGATGGCAAATACCAGTCTTGAGTTGCCGGAAGCCAGACGACCTATTGAGTCACGCCATTCTTCAACACTGCCCTTAACGGATACAGCCGGCTCAATGGCATTGGTATTTTGGAATACAATTTTTTCTGTTGAGTTCCCGATGCATTGAAAAGCTGTTACAAAGACATCCCCATACCAACCCAGTTTATCAACACAACGTGTGCGAGCGTCTACTGGATAAACCTGTAAATAGGAGGCTAATAAATCGCGAGCAGTCCTATTGGGAGAAATGCTCAATCCCAATCTTGCCAGTTCCCGCCTCACATCAGAGGCATCACCTTGCAACAAAGCCAATGGCATCGCCCACTGATGAGTTACCCCATCATCATCCTGCCATTCCAGCAAACGACCCCATTCACCGCTCCGAGCATCTCGAGTTTTGGCAATGACATGCAATGGTGCACATATCCACCGTGGTGATAAAGGAGTGCCATCCTTATCAATACCGATAAAGGTTAGCCCCTCATTAGTTAACCGAAAGCGACCACCGGCATAGTCGCATACAATTGGGCGCTGCTTTAGTGTATTGGCTAATTCAATAACATGATTTTGTGACATAGATTATTCTCCAAGCAACAGTCAACCATCGGAATGAATCCAATTCATTCTGACGAATTTTAAATTTATGCGCTCTCAACAAGCGGTAACTGACCTTCGTCACTGGTTGAGTAGTAAATTTTTTGTTGTTGGAGAAAATTCAACACATCGCTTTTTCGGTACAACACCTTGCGACCAATTTTTAAATAGGGAACACCACCACCCGCCCAGCGGTTACGTTCAAGTAACTGGGTGGAGCAGCTTAAAACTGCAGCGATCGTTTGTTGATTAAAAAGCGCAGAATGTGGCGCAGATTCAAATTCGTTTAATAGATGTAAACGGGATGGTTTTTTTAAAGTCATAGGAAATTCCTCAATTGTTTACTCCTCAGCCAAATGCCGAGATGTATCTTCCTTGAACAGAACTCAACGCATCATCCAGTATCACCATGGACAATTGATTGATATTCTTTTCTCCTAATCCTTTGACTTCCAACTGCCTACATTTTGTTGGAACATCGGGCTTACTCCTTAAGCTTGGAAAAAGTATCTCGTATTCCCTCAAAGAATGTCAAGCACAAAAGATCAATTTCAAAGATGTGTTATCGAAGGATATTGATACTAAAAATGAAATATAACATGTCATAAATTCGCAATTCGCGAATCGCGAATTTATCATAACTTTTGGTATTATTAGATTTATCTGTGTCCCATACGTCCCAGCGCTGCAAAATAAGTTAGGGACGTGTCTAGCCCAGTAATGACATGGATGCCCCACTTGTCCCCTTGGTCCCAAGCATTTTTTATAAGTCTACAAACGCTAATGAACAAAATTCATTTACATTCCATTTTGGACGAGGTTATATTCCATATTAGACGGACTTATAATCCATAATGGACGGAATAATAATCCATATTTGACGAAACTTAGGATAGCTATCTAAACATCAAAAAAGTTGTTCTAACGAAATTAATTCCTGTATTTGCATAATTATATTTATCTAATTACAATTTCAGTTAACATACCCGCCAAGCCTATGTAAACTTCGGTCTTTAAGCTCAAATCGTGCGGGTTTTTAACCTAACCCAATTTTTTATAACCATACCGATAGATTTTTTTAATTTACCCAATGCTGTTTTGTTCATCATAAACCTCCAAGCCACCAGAATGAATGACCATATCAACATTAGTTTGAGCAACCATTTGATTGATGATATCTAAAATTATGTGGGTTCAATGATTATTAATAGAATTCTTTGCATTCAAAACCTAGAGTCTAAATTTTTGACATGTTAAGAAAATTCGATTTCTTTAACATGAAGAGTAAGTCATGTTTAAAATTCTAAGTTTTCTTAACATGAACATTTAGTTAACTATAGGTAAAAAATCTATCCTTATTACCATTCCGTAGGTTTATGAATACCTGTCCCAGGTATGTTTTCTGGAAGTAATGACTTACTTAAAACATTAGTACGAATATGTTTAATAAAGTTAGCATATTGAGATAATTCTCGAGAAGGTTTCCGTTTGCTACTTGTATTTGGAAATATTAGACCTATTGTCTTATTATTTTGGCTCTTTACTAAACGCAGTGATTCCGCTAGATCGCTGTCATTTGAAACAACAACTACGCAGTCATATTCATTCAACCATGCGTCATTTAGAACATGTAAAGCTAAATTAACATCAGATCCCTTTTCTTCTGTTTTATAGACTTTGATAAAATCAGGCGGTGGATTTACCACTTTCGCAGTAATTTGATGTATTAAATAATGTCCATAATAAATTTCAAGTTCAGGAATATATTTTTGTATTGCTTGAAGATAATACTTTTGCCTCAACATTGAGTCATTGTTACCCGAGCGACTGGAAATATGGGCGGTGTAATATTTTATCTTAACAATTTCATGTGATGGGTCTAATAAATTAGAGAAGAGAGATTTTAGATCTAACCACTTATAAGGACTATTTTTTAGGCACCCATAATACAAATTAAATCCATCAACGTATATAGTAGTGCGTTTTTTATTCATTTTTGAAAGCCGGAAAAAACAAGAGCCTCCGAAGAGGCTCTGCGCCCTAGGAGAGAAGTCCTAGGGGAAGTAGTAAGTTAATTATACTAAATAATAACCATTTTCGTCAAATCACCATGACATTTAATGAATTAACCTCTTCAATATGCTTTAGCAGGAAGTTAGCAACTTGCTGCATTGGCTTACGTAACCGCTCCACATCCTTCATAATATATCCAGCAGTAACGTCATTGTTCATTTTATGATTAAGAAGCCGCTTTAAAGCATAGGCAGGTAAATCAAGACTATCTGCTATAGTCGCAAAGGTTCTCCTCAGATCATGCAAAGTAAATGGCACACCAGATAATTCCACAACCCTATTCACTGCTTTTTTAGGTTCATAGATATAACCAGTTTTACTATCAGCTGGAAATACAAATTCACTGGTTTTATTCCGGCTTCTGCGTTCCATTAGCTCATAGACAAAATCAGACATGGGTAGCGTGTGGATTTCATGGTTTTTAGTGTCTTGCAGTGTGATGGTTTTGGATTTGAGATCAATATCCTCCCAGCGTAAAGAGGCTGCTTCCATTTTTCGCATGCCGGTAAACAAGAGCAATAAAAAATAATCATGCCACAATAAAGCGTTGCGGTAGTTATCAGTTTCCACCAGTATAATAACCGCTTTATACCAGTCAGTTAGCTGATGCGGTTTAATAACAGTTTGTTTTCGATCTACTCGATACCATGCCCGTGTATGAGATAAATACTTGACCGGGTTAATGGTGATGATTGGATGGCCATTGCCGTCTTGATATTCATACATAGCATAATTAAAAATGGCTCTTAATACCCTCATTGCATTGTTGGCGCGTGCCTTACTATTTGCCTGCCCATGCTTGGTATGTCGTTTAGCAATCATCTCTCGAGTAATATTCACCAGCGGTTTATCAAGCCAGTCAGGGACTACTTCATGCAGTACACATTGATAATCGTTTAAAGTGCGCGGCTTTAAATCTTTTCTTGCTTTGAGATAATCATTCA
Organism: Legionella sp. PC997; assembly: GCF_014109825.1. Taxonomy (NCBI): domain Bacteria; kingdom Pseudomonadati; phylum Pseudomonadota; class Gammaproteobacteria; order Legionellales; family Legionellaceae; genus Legionella; species Legionella sp. PC997. The sequence continues at coordinate 674,112 of NZ_CP059576.1, read as the reverse complement.
GAACTTGCTGTAAGGTCATAGCATGAACTTTTTTGGTTTTCTTTTCCGCAATGGGATCATCACCTCTTGCTACACTACCCAAAAGACTCTTGGCTTGCTTTCTGGCTTCCTCAACCGTCAAGTTTCCATATTTACCTAAGGTGACTCTTTTCACCTTGCCACTAATTCTGGTTTCAACAATGAAACTTTTAACACCACCAGAGGTAATTCTTAAAGCAAAGCCTTTTAAATCATGATCACGATAAAATGTCTGGGTTTTTCCGGGAATATGTTCGAGTTTATCAACGATGGTTTTGGTTAATTTAATACCCTTTTCTGCTTCCGCCATAATTCACCTCTAAAATCCCATGTAGACGCCATGTAGACACATTAATTAAAACTAAATAAATTTCAATATGGCAAATTATGGCTTATAAACGTTGATTTTAAAAGGTTTTTGACAGAATTTAAAACTTGATAAAACGTGCTAAAACCCCTATTTTACAGACTCATAATCCGTTGGTCCTAGGTTCAAGTCCTAGTGGGCCCACCAATTAAAGCCAGTAAAATCAATAACTTGCAATTGACTATCCCAACCCCTCAAAAGCCATTGTGGGGATTTTGTGGGGCATAGTAGACACAAACTCATAAACTAACTACCTTACGTCCTTGAGATGTATCTTTCTCTTTTCTATTATTTGGATTACGAAGCAACGTGAGAACCACCCCACTTTGTTGCTTTTCGCAAACCTTGTTTCCAGCTTCGTATAGATTCTGCAATTCAGCTGATGAGTAATGCGTTGTAATACGACCTGAACGATGCCCAAGCAGATCTTACCTATCTTCAAAACTCACACCAACAGAACGCAAGCGTCGGCCAAAGGTGTGTTTCAGATCATGAACACGCACAAACTCCAAACCAGCTTTCTTACGAGCTTCTTTCCAACCTGTATTATTTATTCGGGTAATCGGATTGCCTTTAAAGGTAAACACAAACTGTTTATGTTTTCCTCTTTGGCTATCAACTACCGACTTTGCCGTTTGATTACAGACTACCAAGCGCTCTTCACCATTTTTAACCATTTCAGGAGGAATGATGAACACTAAAAGATGCGGCAATTGAGGAAGCTTAATTTCCCAATCCCATTGCAAGTGACATACCTCACTTTCTCTACATCCAGTATTCACTGCAAATAGTGCCATTTGCTCTAAATGCGTAGGTAACTCTGCAAGAGTTTATGTTGCTCATCCCAACTTAGTGGATAAGGTTTGCGTAAATCGTCTTCTGGCAGCAATTTAATTTTGGGTGCATTCAGCAACCAAGTCAGCCCAAATTCATCAATCCACTCGGTTGCAGCCAGATTACAAATGCGGCGAACAATTTTTAGACCATGGTTAATCGTTCTTGTTTTAACTTGATCCTGACGTCGCCCGTCAATAAACGGTTGCAAAGTACCCATATGAATCGAATCTAAAGTCATTTTTCCGAATTATCTATCATGAGAGTTTTCCTCTTGGTTTGATTAAAAGTTCGCACTTCTATCAAAACCGGAAACTCTCACCTTTTCAAGTGGGTATGTCAGATTAAGTCAAAACTATTTCAATTAACACTCACATTTTAATTACAAAGACCTAGCAAGAAGCTTTGTGTCTTCTGAGTCCCCTACATTGTCACAAGGCGTAAATGACGGCCTTATACTATTAAACCGTGGCTGAAATATTGAACCAATACGGTGATTCGACCAACCTTTTTCACTTACCTCAAGCGCTTCTTCGCCACTTATTCCATCAATTGCTGCTAATGCCTTTTTTGCCCTATACTGACAATTTCTTATTAAAAAAACCAAAGCACTGTAATGATCAGGCCCAAACTTATATATACTTTCGTCAAACGTTAGTAGAATATCCGCAGTTAAGCCATCCTTTTTTAAATCTTCTAAAGCAGTAATATGCCAAACATTCGTTAAAGGCAAAACATCCTGCCGAGTTAATCCGTTTTCAATGCCTTTAGCTTGTTTCTTAGTTAACCCAGCAACTTCTGATAAGGCATCTACTACAGAATAATCGCGCTCCTTAACTAGATTAACTAGAGCAAAGAAGTGTTCCTTATAAAATGCATGACCTTCTGCGCTATATTCGACTAACATTTCATAAGTAAGACCCTGGTCTTGCAATTCAAATAATGCGTCTTTCTGACACTCATTAATTCCAACTGTCCTACTTCGTTTTGAAGGATTGGAAGTTGAAGCCCTTTTATCTCGTGGATTGAACATAATTTAAGCCTATAAATTAAAAATTATACAAGCGCAAAGAATATATTAATTAAACAAAGAGCGCAATATATAATTATATTGCTTTAAATAACCAAAAAAAATTACTTTGGCTAAATGATGGGGTTTGAAGTCCAATGGTACAAAAACGTACGCTAAGGATCTTCAATAACCTCCACTAGCTGATTAAATGGCCTTAGCTGTCCTTCAGAATCGAATTACTTAGAGTAAATGAATAGTGGCCAAGAACATTAATATGGCCATGTTGAAGAGGTGAAAGTCTGGCTTCATTCTCCTCTTTTATGACGATAGATTTTTGCTCTAAATAATTTCTTGCCGCATTCATATAAATAGTATTCCAGAGAACAAAAGCATTAGTCACGAAGCCAAGAGCACCTAGCTGATCTTCTTGTCCCTCCCGATAACGTTTACGAATTTCTCCACGTTGGCCATGGAAAATGACTCTAGCAACACTATGCCTTCCTTCACCACGATTTAATTGAGTTAGTATCCGACGACGGTAATCTTCATCATCAATATAGTTAAGAAGGTACAACGTCTTATTAATTCTACCCACCTCAATAATTGCCTTTGCTAAACTTGATGGTTTATCGCTTTTTAATAAAGAACGAATAAGCTCTGATGCCTGAACTGTACCAAGCTTGAGTGAACCGGCTATTCTCATCATGTCATCCCAATGTTGTTCTATACGTTGGGGATTTGCGCAACCACGTGCCAGATCATTCAGTACGCCATAATCAGCTTCTTTATTTTGATCCATCCTCGAAAAACCGTACACCAATATTAAGCCACTAACCAAAACTCAACTGGCGTTTGATAGCCGAGAGTTGAGTGAATTCGCATGCGATTGTAAAAGACTTCAATGTATCGAAAAGACTTCGTTGAGCCTCTATTCTCGTTTTAAAAAGACTCGCCATAGACAGCCTCGATTTTTAAGGTATGGTAAAAACTTTCCATTACCGCATTATCGTAACAGTTACCTGAGCCACTCATTGAGCAAATAAAGCCGTATTGTTTCAGTAGTTTCTGGTAAGCATCGCTGCAATATTGCGACCCTCTGTCCAGAAAGGTAATCAGTTAGCATTGTTCTTATTGATTGTAATTTTGACTGGATATTTTTTGTTCTTACTTCAGTAAACGATTCAAAGGATTATATTTACATCATCAAACACAACAGTTTCATCATTATCTAAATCGATTTCAGAAGATTGATTATTGATAGTATCCTGTAACTCCATTTATATACAATTTTTTCAGGAACATTCTTAACTGAGAATGTTATTCTTATGAAGACTAAAGAACGCGCGAAATTTAATTGATATAAATAATGACTTGTACAAATAATCTCTGAAATTATTAAAAATAAAGCTATATTTGCAATGATTTCCAAAAACTTTCAATTATGCGAATAATATAGGCTCAAAAATCAAATTTCAATCTAAGTGATCGATTACAAGCCCCTATGCTATAATACTCATGCTAAGTCACATCAAAATAACATAAGTACATTGATGTTGATTATGAAATAACAATAGAAAAGGCTAAGAATTGCAAGGTAAATCATTCAGCTGTTATCTCATAGGAGATGATAATATAACTCTGCAATGTGCATCGATGATACGTGCAAGAAACCATCAATTGCTTGGCTTGATTTCCCAATCCAAAAACATCAAAAAATGGTGTAAGGCAAACGATATTCCCTATATAAAGAATATTAAGGAATTCGAAAATAATCACATGAATCAGTCATGTGATTATTTGTTTAGCATAGCCAATGGCGCCATTCTCCCCCCTTCTATTCTCAATTACCCACGTGTACATGCAGTGAATTATCATAACAGCCCTTTGCCTAAATATGCTGGATTATATGCCACCACCTGGGCAATTCTAAATGATGAAAAGGAACATGCAATTAGTTGGCACGTCATGCACGAACAGGTTGATTCAGGAGATATTTTAAAACAATCCTGGTTTTCAATTGAAGACGACGAAACAGCACTGAGTTTAAATCTAAAATGTTATGAGCATGCAGTCAAAGCCTTTCATGAATTGTTAATTGAATTTGAAACCAACACGACAACTCTAGTGAAACAAAACTTAGCCTTTCGCTCATACTACGGATTACAAAATAAGCCAGAATATTATGGCTTTATTTCATGGGAAAACCCATCGGAACATATTGACAGATTATGCCGGGCATTAACTTTTGGTCATTATAAAAACGAGCTCGCCACTCCCAAACTATTAATTCAAGGGCAAGTATTGGTCATTAAATCGTACCGGAAACTAGGTATTTCTTCTGGAGAGCGTCCAGGAATCATTGTCCATATATCAAATACGGATCTGCAAATTACCACCGGATCAACTGATATAGTCCTCTATGAATTAATGAGTTTAACAGGTGACGAGTATCCTATAGAACGACTTATTGAAGACTATGCATTAGCGGTGGGGCAGAGACTACCTGATATTGATACTCTGTACATTCAAAGAATGTTATCTCATCCGGCTGTCAATCAAACTCGTGTAGAACAATTCTGGTTAAAAGAACTGTTACAATGTATCCATGGTGGCGTCTCCTTTTTATCACATCTTACTGTAGGCAATGACAAACAATCATTAGATCAGCCACGGTACAAAACAATAACCATATCGGACAACTTATTTACTCTGATGAAGGAATATTCAAAAAATCACTCTGTTCAGGTTAAAAATATTATTTTTGGAGTACTACTGACTTATATTTATAGACTGAATAACTATAAAAACTTCTCGTTAGGCTACAGCCCAACCTCTTTTGCTAAAACCATTGAATGTTTAGACAATATACTTGAACGACATGTCCCTTTAACCACCCATTTTGAAAGTAGCCATTCGTTTAGAGACATTTTATCTTTTATTGAAGATGAAAATGAGCGCATTAATCCTTATGCAACCTTTTGCAAGGATGTATTTATTCGTTATCCAGAGTTACAAGGGTTAACCAAGGAAATTGATATCAGTTTTACTTTTTGTGATACCTCAAGCCGCCCTCCCCTGTCATCTCAAAAAAAGCTAAATTTTTACATTCCAGAAGATGGCTCCTCTATTTACGTTCACAATAATACGGAATACCAATCACAGGAAGAATCATATGCATTCTTTAACTATATGGAACATCATCTGCATACATTACTAGAAGATGCATTAAACCGTTCTGACTCAAAGATTTTTGAATTATCCATCCTGAATAAAGAGGAAGAGCATTGTCTTTTACATGAATGGAATGACACTCACAGCGTTTATGACTCGAATGTTTTACTGCATCATGAATTTGAAAGACAGGCAGCAAAGACCCCCCTATCCATTGCTGCTATTTTTAATAATGTCACCATCACCTATGAAGAACTCAATATAAAGGCTAATCAAGTAGCCCAGTATCTGACCTCTCATGGAGTAAAACCGGGCGATATAATAGGTATATACATTCACCGCGAGATGTATATGTTAATTAGTATTCTTGGTGTTTTAAAATCTGGAGCAGCTTATTTACCCCTAGATCCCCATTATCCGGATAGGCGAATTAATTACATGCTAAGCCACAGTCAATCAAAAATTCTGTTGACTCATCAAGCATCAGTATCAAAACACATTCATGGCTATTCGGGTTTAATTATCGATGTTGAAGATATTATTAAATCCACAGGAAGCATCTCTCATCCTGTTCATATCGCGACTAAACCTTCTGATTTAGCCTATGTGATATATACATCAGGAACTACGGGAAAACCTAAAGGTGTTACCATTTCACATCTTGCTGCATCTAATCACATGCATTGGATGCGACAGACGTATGATTTTAATGATAGTGATGTATTTTTACAAAAAACGCCCTTCTCATTTGATGCCTCCGTATGGGAATTTTTTATGCCTCTTTGGGTTGGAGCAACCGTAGTCATTGCTCCACGTGACGCACATGCAAGCCCAAAAGAATTAATTGCCCTCGTGAAAAAGAACAAAGTAAGCATACTCCAACTTGTTCCTTCAATGCTTCGGGAAATGATCTTAACACCAAAATTTAAATCGTGTTCTTCTTTACGGCATGTATTCTGTGGAGGAGAGGTACTATTGCCAGAAACTATCCATGCCTTTTATGAATATAATAGTGCAGGATGTAAGCTACATAATTTGTATGGTCCAACTGAAGCAACCATTGATGCACTGACACACACCTGCTCAACTCAAGACGAGACCTCCCATGTCAGTCGAATAGGGAAGCCCATTTCGAATACAAATGTCTACATATTAGACGATCACATGAAGCCTGTTCCGACAGGGATATTAGGTGAGCTGTACATCTCAGGACATGGATTAGCCTATGGCTATCTCCATAATGAAGAACTTACCCAACAAAAATTCTTACCCAACCCATTTGAGAGTTACTACAACCGAATTTATAAAACGGGGGATCTCGTAAAATGGCAAAATAATGGTACCGTAGAATATCATGAACGTCGCGATACCCAGATAAAGATTCGTGGGTTTAGAATAGAAATTAGCGAAATTGAATCATCCCTTGATAAAATTCCCTCCATTTATCAATGCCTTGTCAAGCCAGAAAAATCAAAGAACGGCGACCCATTCCTCTGCGCCTATCTGGTACTAAGAGATAACGAAGAGGTAAACGCGACCGACATCCGCTCATTTTTAAAGGATGAACTTCCAGATTACATGATTCCAACCCGTTTTTTTGTGGTTGACAAGCTATTAACCACCCCCAACGGAAAACTGGATAGAACCAGTGCTATTGTACCGTTAAAGCAGCTTTTTTCGAGTAAAGAACATCTTACGCCACAAAATGATATTGAAAAGGTATTACACGGTATTTGGTGTGCTGTGTTGAACAACGAATACTTAGGTATTTATGATGATTTTTTTGAAATGGGAGGTCACTCTCTATCGGCGATGAACGTTATTTCACAAATTCAACAACTATTTTCTATTAAATTAAGTATCAGAACATTATTTGACTTTCCGATGATTCATTCATTGGCGATTGAAATCAAGCAATTATTGGATACTAATCAGCAGGTTACCAATAAATTAACACTATATGAGCACATCCTCATTCCTATTAAAGAGTCAGGTAATAAAACTCCGATATTTCTTATTCATCCTATTGGGGGAAGTATTTTTTGGTATAAATCGCTGGGAGTCTATCTTGAGCAAGATATTCCATTATACGGGTTACAAGATCCTGGCCTTGAATACGAAGAGTTCTTTTTTAAAACCATAGAAGAAATGGCAGAAACATACATCAAGGTCATTCAGACGATTCAACCCCATGGTCCTTATATTATTGGAGGAGCGTCCTTCGGAAGCACTGTTGCTGTTGAGATAGCCCAGCAACTTCAAGAAATGGATGAACGAGTAAAAGCGATTATTTCGCTGGATGGATGGGCTGAATATCCAGCTCTTCAAAGAGATGAGGATCATTTTAAAGAGTTAATGCGTGAACACAATGTCCGGATTTCAGAACATCATAAACAGCATCAGATTACGAACTCCGATAATTTATTAGAATTGCAATGGCATAGAGAAAAAATGCTCATGCACTACAAATTACCCCGTATTAAAACCAATTTAATTTTATTTAAAGCAGAATCCCTGACCAACCTCTTTAATTATGATGCCCCTCTAAATTGGTGGGACAATTATACGGCAGACGAAATCACATACTATTTGGTTCCTGGGAATCATGAAAGCATGTTTTCTGAACCCAACATAAAAACTTTAGCCAATAAACTCAATGTTTGTTTAAACAGCTTAGATAGTTTGCTATAACTTAATTAGTTCTTGCGCATTTCGTTGTTTGATATTTTGAATCAATACGGAATTTTAAATGAAATGATAGCTATAGATAAACAAGCATTATCAACGATTCTACAAATGGCTCAAGAACCAATTATCACTGTGTCTGAACACTATCTCATTAGTGATATCAATCTCTGTGCTGAACATAAGTTTCCTATAAAGAAAAATCAAATTATTGGTACCTTTTTAACGTCTTATTGCTCAAACGATGACCTAAATAAACTAACTCATGCAAGCCTGGAGCAAATAACCCTACTAATCAAGAAGAAGCAGTACAGTTGCTATGCGTTAATTGTCTGTGAAGAACAATCAAAGGCTAAGGCAAAGACAGATTTTGGTGAACAGAAACCGTTACAAAAACATGATCGTTCCAATCCAAATGACACTATGGATAACTTTGATTATCTTGAATCCATCATTTCAGAAATTCCCGTAAGCGTTTATTGGATGAATAGAGATTATGTCTATTTAGGCTGCAGTAACAGCATGGCCGAATTATTCAACTTACCTTCTCGCCATGATATCGTAGGTAAAACATATGCAGATTTATATGATAAAAAATCCGCAGCTTTTTATAAGAAATCAGATAAATCGGTGATGGAGAATGGAATTTCCTTAAGTATTGAAGAACCATTATATCAACCAGATGGCACAAAGCTTGTCTACTTGTCGAACAAAGTACCGTTGCATGGCCCTGATGGTACTATTATAGGAATGCTGGGTATCTCAACCAACATTACCGAAAGAAAAAAAATGGAAATGGATCTGAAATTAGCAAAAGAAGCAGCAGAAGCAGCTGATCGTGCTAAAACTGAGTTTATCGCCAACATGGGACATGACATTCGAACTCCATTAACTGGAGTTATCGGAATGGCAGAACTATTAGAGAACGCCTTAGATAACATAGAGCATAAAACTGAAGCTCATATCATACATGAAAGTGGCGAAGAACTCCTCGCCATGTTAAATGACATCCTCGATGATGCTAAGGCAGGGAGTTTTAATGATGGAAGATTACATCAAAAACTATTCAATTTATATGAATGTATCGATGATTTAATCAAACTTGAACGCCCCACAACTACGACCAAGCATCTTGGGCTCTTTGTCGAAATAGATAAAGCCATTCCACAAAAAATCATAGGCGACCGTAAAAAAATTCAGCGTATCCTTTTAAATTTATTGGGTAATTCGATTAAATTCACCCAATCAGGTCACATTACAGTTAAGGTACAATGCGTTGAACAAAACAATGAAATGATAAAAATGAAATTTAGTGTTTCCGACACGGGTATTGGTATTCCTCAAGAATTTCAAGACAAAGTCTTTGATCGTTTTTTTCGCTCGACTCCCTCTTATAAAGGGGTTTATAAAGGCCATGGTTTAGGATTACACATTGCAAGAACTTATGTCCATTTATTAGGTGGACAAATCACTTTAATTAGTAAAGAAGGTGTAGGAAGTACTTTTCAATTTGATTTACAGTGCCAAACGGCTACAGAAAAGTCCATTTCCTCATTAAGCCAAAAAAATGAGGATAATAGTACTCCTTCACCGACCCCAAAAATTAACAAGCCCCCTGCCCCGTTACCCTATTGCTTATTAATCGAGGATAATGCAACCGCACTCAGAGTACTGGAATCTTTAGTCTCCAAAGCAGGTTGCCGGTATTTATCAGCAACAAATGGAGAAGATGCTTTAGATTTAATAAAGTCTACCCATTTCGATTTAATAATTACAGATATTGGCTTACCTGGGATTTCTGGTACAGATTTTTGCTCCTTAGTTCGTTCATGGGAGAAAGAATATAACCTAGACCCACATCCTATTGTAGGATTAACCGGACATGCTCGCGATACAGCCTATAAGGAATGTATTGCATCAGGGATGAACGATGTCTTTACCAAGCCTGCCAATGCGGCTCTTATCCAAAAGTTGATTGATACATACTCCACTAATCTTTCAATACCAATAACTGAACCAGAGGACACTGTTTACAAAGATCCTGGGGCAGATCTTCCTGCAACAGAAGAAGATTTATTTCAATTAGAACAGTTTGAACTACTACACATTGAGGAGGGAATTAAAAACTGCGGAGGAAATGAATCATTATTTAAAAATATGCTTTACTTGATGGTAACTAATGAAATTCCTTCTGATTTAGAACAGATGAAATTGGCGTTCTCAAAGCAAGATTTTACATCCATTGAAAAATTAGCCCATAAAATCAAAGGGGGTAGTGTTTATCTTGGTTTGAGACGAATGAAGTATGCCTGCCAATATGTTGAACGCTACTGGAAAACTGGGCAACGTGAATTATTTGAAGAGCTTTATTTCCAAGCAGTAAGTACTATCGGAGAAACCAGTACCTACATTGAGGATTGGCTCCGAAGAATGCCTCATGAATAAATAATTGTTTCATACACTCGAACGAGAGTGTTTATTTCCAATAAAATGCCAATAAAGCAGCTAAAATAGCTTGCATTATTCTTTAAACAAATAAGTGATCTTTCTTCGAATAGCCGTACCCTTGTTTAAAAGACAAAACTAATCCACAAGGGGTAATAATGGCAGAAACGTATATAAAAGAGTTTAAAGTTCAAGCTATTGAGTTGCTAGGAAATAGCCATTACGCTTTAAAGTATTCAACCACGAAATCATTCAAAACCTCAACGTTCCTATTTTCAGGAATGTGTTTTATCTGAGATCCAGCAGCACTGAAAAATTCTTTTGACTGCTCTTTTGACAGAACATAATTTATGTGCGGTTATTCGTCGCAAGCTCAGTCATTTTTTTACTAAAAAATTAGAAATTTGCTGCATTGCTTTCTCGAGCTGTAATATCGTTATTTATTTTATGATTAAGAAAGTCAGTTTAAATCATAAGCGGGCAAAAAGCCTTATAGCTAGTTTGGCGTGACTCGATCCCATATTTACTGCCTATTATAAATTCAAATTCGTGGGTATCCATTAGTCCCGTGATAATTTACCGCGATAACAGTAATTTTTACAAATTTATACTCAATAGATATGGGAAAAACAGGAAAACAATTAAATTTACCGCTATAACAGGAATTTATGGTGAATTAATGCAGAGTGATTTTCTTAAATATTTTGCCATTGAAAAATTAAGATTAAACCAGAATGTCATCGATGGGATCATACAAGAGTTCCATCAGGTAATACCGAAATGGCAAGAGCTGATTAGTTTCAGTTTTATATCTCAACCGATGCAGGAAAAATATCTGGAATTGTTAGAGCAACGGTGCAAGCGATTCAATTTTTTGGGTTAACTGAACTCAGCCTTCTCTATGCCCAAGAATAAAATTATTTACTTATTGCATGGGTTTTCTTAATCACTCCGTCTTTCATGATATACCCTTCTGTCACCTCATTATTCATTTTGTGATTGAGTAATCGCTTCAAGTCATAAGGGGTAGATCAAGGCAATTAGTAAATAGTGACGAATGTTTTTCTCAGATCATGCAAATAAGGGAACACCTAATAATTCCACCACCCAATTCACCGCTTTTATAGGTTGGATAGATATAACCGTTTTACTTTCTGCTGGCATACAAACTCCCTAAATCTTATTCCGGCTTCCTCGCCCCATTAACTCATAAACAAAATCAGATATAAGCAGGGGGTGGATTTCGTGGTTCTTAGTATCTTGCAAGGTAATGGGTTTTTGGGTTTGAGCTCAATATCTCCCAGCGACGCAAAGAGCTAATTCATTTTTCTCAATGCCGTGAGATAAGTGTAATAAAAAATAAAATCTCGGAATAAGCTGAACTTGAAGAAATAATTACTGGGGCAATTGGGACATCCGAGACACATTGTAAATACTGAAGTTTATATGTCGCAACTTGTCCCAAACCATTTTAAAATTTGGGACACTATTTAACACGAGGATCTTCACTGATACGACTTGGCCCCTCATAAGTAGGCTCTGGTTGATAGAAGAAAGCATTTTGATTCATTTTTTTTCCTTCAGTTCCAAAGAATAATTTACGTTCATCTGCCTCCCATTGTTTAAAACAACCCCACTTAGATTCATATTCTTTCATCTTTTGCTCAGATATTTTTGGAAACTCTACTTTATAAAACATTCATATCTCCAATTATGCTAAAAATCAAAATCATACCATAATGAACAATAATCAATCAAATACAGTGAACCCTCAGTTAATAATGAATTTTCTCTGTCCCAACTATTTTATTCATTATTCCATATCTTGCGCGAAGAAACATGCAGCCTGGCGTGCCAACTCCCCGGTATTCTTATGGCTAGGATTGCCATCTTTGCCAGCTCTTAGCCAGCCCGCTTTGAGTTGCTTTTGCATTCTTTTCTTCAAGCTAATTTGCAAAGTAGCACTAAATTTATTGTAATATTGATAATATTTTCTGTGATTTTTATATTCTCAATTATGTGATGGAATATAACTACGCTTGTAAAAACTCTCTTTATCTTTAATTTTAGGCTCACGAATAATAATGTTTTTCATACAGTTAACTGGCCTCTTCTCTTTTAAGACAAAATACATCAACCAAAACATTTTTGAAATTCGTTTGTTTCATCAATTGCATGCCAACCTTTTTTGCAACGCGCTTCGAAGCCTCATTTTTATGGTTAATAATCGAAATCAACATAGGAATCCCAAGCACATTAAAAGCGTAATCTCTAACCGCCACAGCAGCTTCTGTTGCAATACCTTTCCCCCAGTATGCTTCATCTAAACGGTAGCCCAATTCAATATATTCGCTCTCATCGACTGTTTGATGAATAAAGCCACAAAACCCAATGAGTTCATCAGTTTCCTTCATAACAAGCCCCATCAAACCGTATTTTTGTTTTTCATACAATTCAATCCACTCATGTATTTTCTCCGCAATAACATCGCGACTAACAGGTTTGCCATCACCAATATAACGCATCACATTTGGATTTGCGCAAATTTCAGCAAATCGCTCAATATCTTCGATGCAAAAAGGTCTTAATAAAATTCGCTCTGTCTCAATAATTCGATTCATTTTTACGCCTTATTAATTTGATATTTTATCTCTCAATATTGCTAGCCTATATTCTCCTATTTTCTTAAATCCAATTGAAAAATATGCGCGTTCTGCTGCCAGATTATTTGTGAATAGTATCGCTTGCTTAACCCCATTTTTTTGTGCTTCCAACAAGCATAAAGCAACGACGGCTCTAGCATATCCGTGATTACGATATTCAACAGGCGTCCAAACAGGTCCTATTTGCACAATATCTGGTAATGAGGCATTAAACCCACATAAAGAAAGTGGTAATCCGTCATCCTCTAAGATCCACAGATCATCACGATTAGAGGCTTCTTTTATTGAATTATTTATTGATTCTACATCAGATAGGTTGCTTAAATCGGCACCTAAAGCTTCAACGTGGTAATCAGTTAACCATCTTTTTACAATATCTGGAGCACAGTGCTTTGCTTTTTTTAATTGATAAACCGAATTTGGCACCCTCATTTCTGATACTAACAACTGATACAAACCATCCGTTGCATTTAAAGCAAAAGATGACGAATTAATCTCCAGCAAATCAATCACAATTTTAGCTTGTATTTCATCCCCTAAGATCCCACAAATGGGCCTAGAGCAATGCGATTTAAAATAATGGAATAACTCCTTTAATGCAGTTAGATCTGGGCACTGCATCATAATATTTCCATTCCAATAATGCGCTACGACGCCTTGAATCTCCCCCAAAGAATTGCAGTACGAAAAATACTCCCCGTGATATGGAATATTACTTTTATATTCTATACCTGAATTACGTAAATTCGAGCGTAAAAACATTGAGGTTTCTGGATAGCGACTAAGAAATGATTCTAATTCAGACTCATCCTCAAAAGACAATTTTTTAAAAAAATTCATTGTGTTCTCTATAAGCTAAATATTTCTAATTCTATAAAGACAACATGCCACATTTTGGTATAACCAGAACTGAACCAACATGTTCGACCCTAGCAAATGCAATAATATAATTTGTTCGAGTGTTCTCCTTGGCCAACCCTATAAGAAACATCACGCATCTGATGCATATCCTTTACCCCAAACCTTTTGTGAAGTAAATACCCAAACTTATAATACTGGCCTAAAGACAAAACAACGATGATGCAACCAACTCCAGCATTCTTAAATTTGATGTCGCCCTTTCACTTCTTTGGCATAAAACTCCCTTAATAATTGATATTTGGATATTGTCTGTTTTGCTAACTTGCAAGGTGATGGTTTCGATTTTAAATCACAACTGGATGACATGTGTGCGACCTCGTTTGCAATCAACTCCGCGGGTAATAGTTACCAATGGTTTCTCCTGATAAGAAATGTTCGATTGAGTGTAAAGCATCATTAGTGAACTAGCTTATCCAACACACTTGCTTTTGAAGTCTATACGGTATGATTTCGCCCAAATTGGATCCTCTTCGACCATCAAGATAATTAGAAATCATACTGCGTTTATATTACGGTAATTCATAATCCGGCTCTCGATTTTTATAGATATTTAATAAGACCTGCTTCGATTGCTCAGACCATCCTGTTAAGCTATAGGTTCAAATTTAAATTAAGGTGTTGATGAGATGGCTAAGGATGGGAAAAATAGGAACGCAGCTGCTAAATGTCCAGTGATGCATGGTGGTATAACGGTCACAGGCGAATCGACCAGGGACTTTTGGCCCAATGCTTTGAACTTCGATATTTTGAATCAGCATGATAGCAAGACTAATCCAATGGGAAAGGAGTTCAACTACCGTGAAGAAGTCAAAAAACTTGATTTTGCGACACTTAAAAACGATTTGCATGCTTTAATGACCGACAGTCAGGCATGGTGGCCTGCTGATTGGGGACATTATGGCGGTTTGATGGTTCGTCTGTCCTGGCATGCTGCTGGTTCATATCGTGTGGCCGATGGTCGTGGTGGTGCTGGTACAGGTAATCAGCGTTTTGCGCCCTTGAATTCCTGGCCTGACAATGTGAACTTAGACAAGGCTCGCCGCTTGTTATGGCCTATTAAGAAAAAATATGGAAACAAGATTAGTTGGGCGGACTTGATTGCGTTAGCAGGTACCATCGCTTATGAATCAATGGGGCTTAAAACCTTTGGTTTTGGTTTTGGCCGCGAAGATATTTGGCATCCTGAAAAAGATGTTTACTGGGGCTCAGAAAAAGAATGGTTGGGCGCCAAGCGTTACGATGACGACAGTCGTGAATCGCTGGAAAACCCGCTAGCCGCGGTACAAATGGGATTGATCTATGTGAACCCCGAGGGAGTGAATGGTCACCCTGATCCGCTTAACACAGCTCAGGATATCCGTGTGACCTTTGGACGCATGGCTATGAATGATGAGGAAACAGTCGCACTGACTGCTGGTGGTCATACTATTGGCAAATGTCATGGTAATGGCGACACAAATCTTTTAGGACCTGCTCCTGAAGCGGCGAATATTGAAGATCAGGGCCTTGGTTGGATTAACAAAACCAGTCGAGGCTTTGGTCGTAACACGGTTACGAGTGGTATTGAAGGTGCGTGGACGACCCATCCCACAAAGTGGGATAATGGCTATTTTTATATGCTTCTCAATTATGATTGGGAACAGAAGAAAAGCCCGGCCGGCGC